>JAAELL010000541.1 GCA_024226735.1 bacterium
CATTTTGGTCGGTGCGTACGCGTTCGCTGCAAGGCGCAGCGACGACGCGACTTCGCTGCAAGTCTCGGAGGAGGCACAACGCAGCAGCGGGCGGGTACGGGCCGACCAAAATGCCGCACAAGAGTGACTCACACCACTAGTAGTACTGGTAGCTCGGTGAAGACGCGACGAGTGCGATCGCTTCGCGCAGGAGCTCGAACGTCGCCGGCTTGCCATTCAGGTAGCCCTGGACGTCAGCCAAGTCGTGCGGAGTCAGAAGGCCGCCGGTCATGAACTGATCGATGCGCCGCGCCCAGCTCGCGAGCGGGGCTCCTTGCATGAGCATGGTGAGCCGTGTGTCCGATGCCGCCGTCGCTAGGTCGCCGTTCAAGTACTGCGACGCGAGGTTCCAACGCGGAAGGATTGCGGCAGCCCACGCTTCGACCGTGTCGGGGTACCCGTCTGGCGATACCCAATTGAAGGGCAGGTGCCCCATGACCAACGTCTGAGTGAGTAGTTCGAGCACACCGATGCCCTCGGGTCGCGTCTGACGCAGGAGCCCGTTCACGAAAGCCGAAGGTCGTTTGTACTTGCGCTGGTCGAACGGCACGTCCGCCATCACGTGGTTCCGGCGCAGGATGACGCGCAGCATCGACTTGATGTCGCCGTTCGTCATCAAGTACGTCTGCGCGACTTGGTCGACGAGCGGCTGCGGCGGGTCGTAGCCGAGGATCCACGAGCTCATCTTGCGCGACAGGAACGTCGCCGTCGAAGGGCTGGACAGGATGTGGTCGATCACGGTCAGGGCATCCGATTCGCCCCCGCCGGCGGGAATCGTCAGACCCAATACTTGCTTGGCACCGAAGTCGTGGAAAGGCGGATGGAAGATGAACTCGCCCCAGTTGCTCGCGTCGCTCGTGAGGGTCCAACCGGTGAAGCAGCGCGCCAGCTCACGGACGTCGTTCTCGTCGTACGGGCCGTCGACGCCGAGCGTGTGCAGCTCCATCAACTCGCGCGCGTAGTTCTCGTTCGGACTTCCGACGATGTTCGTCAGGTTGTCGAGGTAGGTGATCATCGCTCCGCTGCGCGCGCTGGCGTGCACCATGTCGCGGAAGCTGCCTAGCGCGTGCGCGCGGATCACGTCGCGGTCGTCGACGGTCTTGAGCAGCTGCACGCTGTCCGAGCGCAGTTGGTAGATGTTGAAGTGGTCCGTCCAGAACTCGACCATGCGTTCGTACAGCTGGCGCGGTGACAGGATCGAGCGCAGGACCGCCGCGATGCGCAAGTGGTCGACCGGAATCCCGAACTCGCCGGGGACGCCATAGGTCGCGTACAGCTCCGGCCCCGTCATCGCGAGGCTCGGATACAAGAGCGAGAACAAGTTCTCGAGCACGCTGACGTCGAGGTTCTCGTAGTCGAGCTGATGCTCGATCCAACCGTCGTAGCCGAGTCCGGTCGCCTGCGCGTAGGCCTCCTCGGTGTAGCCCTGTGTCGTGCGATGAACGAGCATCACGATCTCGTCGGCGACTCCCGCCGGCGAGGTCGTGACCGGCGGCGGAGGCGGAACGCTGAACGTCTCCTGTCTACGCAGCTCATCGCCGCCCAGCATGCGGCGACGGGAGAGTCGTGCGGCTTGGCCCAGCCGAGACTGTGGCACGGGGCGCTTCAGTTCCGTCATTTCAGTTTCCCAGGAAGAGGTCGGAGAGGGGCGAATCCTTGGTCCGCTCAAGCCTGATTGAAATCGAAAACGAATGCTCCCGTAACGGATCTTTGGAGAGGTTTATCCACTGCGTACGCGCGTGCGAAAGCGCCACAGTGACCGAGCGAATTCGATCGACAGCCGGTGAGTTCGAGGCGTTGCTTCCCCGCGGCGCACCGCTTCGATCGTTCAACAAGACGAGGGGATCGAGCGCCGATCCCGTAGCGATGCCGGCACCACCGCGCGCATGAGCTCGCGGGGGCCGACACGTCCGTTCGCTTCAGTGGAAGAGGACGATCCGCGACTCCGAGAAGTTGCTGATCTGTCCCCCGACGTCGCGGTACCACGCCTGGAAAGCGCGGCTCGTCCCGGAGAGCGCGGCCGGCACGGGCGCGTAGCTGCCGTCGGTCGGCAGGAGAGAACGGCCGCCGCCGGCGACCGCTTGCGACGTGCCGCCCGTGTCGAACCAAAACACCTGGCCCGCGAGGACGCTGCTGTAGCGGTACTGCGGGCTCGCGATGCACAGGATGCCCGACGACGAGGGCGGCACGACGTAGAGGCCCGGGTTGGGGCCGCTGACGAAGTAGCCGAACTGTCCTGGCGGGCCCTGGAGACACGAGGCGCGTAGCGGGTCGCCCGCGGCGCCGCTGCCGATGACGTCGATCGTCGCGGCGCTGCCGGTCGAGTTCGCCACGGGGACGCAGAGCGGGTCGAGGGCGCCGATCGAGCGCGGAAGGGGCTCCTGAACGGCGAGCTCGGTCAGCACGCCGAAAGCGGCCGTGTCTTCGAGCACCGTCGCGAGGCCCGTCGCGACGTCGATCGAGGCGAAGACGCTCGAGCCCGCGTAGTCGGTGTTCAGCACCGCGTACAACGTGTCCGTCGTCCAGTCGAAGTCCATCCCCCCGGCGACGAAGTCGAACCCCAGGCCGCCGACCGGCGCGCCCGCGCCCGTCGTCCGGTCGATCGCGTAGAGCGAGTCGTCGAGCCTGTTCAGTCCGTACAGGTTGCCTTGGCTGTCGATCGCCAGATCGTCGATGACGTTGTCGTCGCCGGCCGTGATCGGTCCGACCTCGGTGAAGATGCCCGTCTTGGTGCCCTGGCGCCAGCGTGGCGGGCTTGGACGCGAAATCGAGGTCGACGCCGGGTTCGAGCTGGGCCCCCTCTCGGATGACCTGGATCCACTGCGGCCAAGCGGCATCGTCGCGGTAGGGCAGGCTGATCGCCCGCGGCTCCTTCCCGATGTTGCGAACGGTCAGGACGAGGCGCACGTCCGCCACGCTCGCAATGCGGTCTGCGAGCGGCAGGATCTCCAGCTTCCAAATCGCCTTCGGTGTGGACGCGGGGCCTGCGGGCTGCTGTGCGGTCGAGACTGTCCACGACATGAGGAGGCCACATGCCAAACCGAGAAGGGCTCCGAGCTTTGCTCTGGGCGTCGACATCGTTGTCACCTCACTGCGAGTCGTGCTTGGTTCTGGAATGGCTGAGCGCCTCGTGATCGTGGCCCGCGAGCTGGAACCCTACGATCCGGACAACTCTGCGAACCTCGGGCGCTTCTACGCTTCGTGGTCGAGCAAGTCGGCAGCGGAGCGGTACCCGCAGGTCGAAGCGGCTTTTCGCGATGCGATTGCGCTCGCTCCCCAGCACGTCGAGTATCGCAGCTTGGCCGCACGTGCCTCATTGTCCCATGGCGATGTGGCCGGGGCGGTCGAGCATCTCGAGGCAGCCCTGCGCATCGACACCACGTACGCGCTGGGCTGGGTCCTCCTGGGGGACGCGCACATGGCCGGGGGAGACCTGTCGCGCGCGCTGGCGGCGCACCTCGAGGCCCTGAAGTTGCGGCGCCGCCACGACGACGGCGTGCGGCTCTTCGTCGCCGAGGCTTTCGACCAGCGCGTGCGCTTCTACAAGTCGCAGCAGAGCTGGGACGAAGTGCGCGAAGCGCTCGAGCGCGAGGCCGCACTGCGTCCGCGCGACGCGTGGATCGCCGAAGCGATCATCCGAGCGCGCGGGCTGTAGCGGCGCGGTTGGGCTCGTCGACCGTTGCTGGCGCGCGACGCCGAATGCCTTGCGATTACTGGATGTCGTGTATGGGCCAGACGAGGATCGTCCCGTCGGCGAACCCTTGAGCGACGTAGTCGCCCGCCCTCGAGCTGCACAGGGAGAGGGGAGTGCGCCGGGCTCCCGTAGCGTTCTGGGAGTCGCCTGGCGACAGCTGCAGGACTTGATGCGGAGTGCCTTCGCCCAGGCGCCAGATCGCCGACTCCGCCTCGGTCGCGACGGCGACGAGTGATTCGGAGGAGCCGACGAAGACGGCAGCAATGACCTTGGTGTCGAGCCGGATGCGGGCGATGGACTCGAGCTTCGAGGTGCTCCAGAGGCTGACGGACGAATCCGCCGACGCCGACAGTAGGCGTGTTGCCTCCGCGGAGAGTGCAAGTCCGTGAACGGCGTCGGCGTGCTTCATCGAGCTCTCGACCCGGGCCAAGTCGTGCTTGCGGTACGCGGCGATCGTTCCGTTGCGGCATCCCAGGAACAGGAGTTCCGACGCGGGGCTCGCGCTGGCGCAAAGCACGAACCGTTCCCCCGCGCCCTCGATGAGCCGACGCGTCGTCTCGACGCTGTTGTTCTCCGCCGCATCGATCATGTGGACCGTGCTGTCGCCCCGGACCACAGCGAGGCGATCGGCGTCCAGCGCCAGCGGCTTCCACGCTCCGGGTCGTCCCCGCAGCGGGACGCGTCCGCGCTGCCGCAGGTCCCCGGTACTCCAGATGGAGACGGTGGCGTCGCAGAAGTCGGCTTCCGGACGGCAGGTGGACACGGCGATCAGGCGTCCTTCGTCGAAGACCTCGATTCCTTGCACCTGCCACGTGAACTGCTGCCCGAGCCCTTTGCGGATCAGGCCCGTCTGAACCCCTTTCGCCAAGGACCAGGAGCGAACGGTGTTGTCGCGGCCGGCGTCGTTGCGATACGCGCCGTCGATGAGCTTCCGCGTCGTACTGTTGCCGCCCGAAAAGAGACGGGTGCCCGCACGGTCGAACGCGACCGCCGAGACCTTGCCGGTGTGTCCGGTCAGCTTGATCTCGGGCTCGATCGTGGGGATCTCGCCGTCCGAGGTGGTCGGCTGCGGAATGGGGCTGGTCTCTCGAGCTGGGGAGGCCACGTCGGTCGAAGCGCTCGTTTCCCGAGTCAACGTGATCACGTGCACTCGACCTCTCTCGTCCTTGAAGCGTCCGGTGGCGCGCTGAAGATCGGGCTGGAAACGCAGGAGTAGGTCGCTCGCCTCGCCGCCGTTCCAGAAGTCGACGAGGAGGGCTTGGCTGTCGATGACTCGGAACGTCCAGTTCCATTCCTCGTGGAACGTGCCGTGGTCGTGGCCGAGCGCTCGGAACTTCACCGGGTCGCCGGGGGGATAGAGCGAGTCGTGGTAGAACCAATCGTTACCGACCAGCTCTCGAGTCAGCGGGGACTGAGGCTGCTGCGGCTGCTGCTCGCGTTGTTCCTCTTGCGTCGGAGCGGCCTGCTTTGGTCCCGAGGTCCACGATTTCGCCAGGCCGGCAACCAGGACGCCCGCACCGAGAAGCGCTGCGCCGCGGGCGAGCGTGGCGCGTCGTGGCCAGCGCCTCTTGCCGCTGGCGAACACCGGGATGCCCATTCGCAAGCGTCCCACGTCGTCGGCGAGCTCCGACGCTGAGTCGTAGCGGTCCGTACGCTCGCGCGCGAGCGCTTTCGCGACGACACGGTCGAGGTGAGCGGAGTTGTAGCCGGTAGCTGGCCGGTGTCGCCGCATCGAGCGGCTCGGTGGCTTGGGCTCGAATCCGCGCATCCACTCGACGCACTGCACTGGACCCTTGCCCCGCAGCGCGCGCGGGTCCATGAGCCTCGCGCCGACCATCAACTCGAACAGGATCGCGCCGAGTGAGTAGACGTCCGAGCGTGCGTCGACGCCGGCGGGGTTGTCGACCTGCTCCGGGCTCATGTAGCCGACCGAGCCGAGCAACCACGCTCCGTCGTGAAGCAGCGTCTCCGACGGCAAGTCGTGCTGGAGCGCTTTGGCGATTCCGAAGTCGATGACCTTGGCGAAGGGGCGTCCGTCACGGGTCTCGACCAGCACGTTGTCGGGCTTCAGGTCGCGATGGACGAACGCATTCTCGTGCGCATGGTGCACGGCGCGGCAGACTTGCTCGAAGAGCGCGAGTCGGTCGGGCGGGGCGAGCCGATTGAGCTTGCAGTAGTTGATGATCGAGCTGCCCTCGACCAACTCCATCGCGAAGTAGGGGCGCCCTCGCGGCGTCGTTCCGGCGCCGAACACCCGAGCGACGTGCGGGTGGCTCATGAGCGCGAGCGCATTGCGCTCGGTCTCGAACCGCTTCAGGATGCGGTGACTGTCCATCCCCGCCTTGAGGATCTTGAGCGCGACCACGCGCTCGAACGGGGCATGCTGGCGAGCGCGCCACACCATGCCGAACGATCCCTCCTGGATCATCTCGATCAACTCGTACTCGTCGATCCGATCGCCTGCGATCTCGACGTCGGCGAACGGCGCAACGTGTCTGCGCGCGAGGGCGCCGACGGCGTCGAGCACGGGTGGCGGAGTGTCCGCGGCGATCAGCATGCGTTCGAGCTTCGCGCGCATGGCCTCGTCGTCGGGGCACAGGCGCGGGAGCGCCGCGATGCGGTCGGACGCCGGTAGGGACATGACCTCATCGAAGATCCGTCGCAGGTCGCCGGAGCCGTCTTGACCTTCGAGGTGGCTCATTCGACGGGGCTCATTCGACGGGGCTCATTCGACGGGGCTCATTCGACGGGGCTCACCGCGGCCCGTTGCTCGTCGGCTCCTCGCCGAACAGCAGGAACTCTCCCAGGTACGCCCGGGCGAACTCGAGATCGCGGCGAACCGTCGGCTCCGAGACTTCGAGCAGTTCAGCG
>JAAELL010000542.1 GCA_024226735.1 bacterium
CATTTTGGTCGGTGCGTACGCGTTCGCTGCAAGGCGCAGCGACGACGCGACTTCGCTGCAAGTCTCGGAGGAGGCACAACGCAGCAGCGGGCGGGTACGGGCCGACCAAAATGCCGCACAAGAGTGACTCACACCACTAGGTCCCTTTCAAGATCGACCGAAACACCGAAGCGTGCGCTCTGCGTCCCGAGGGATGGCTCGAGCTTCTGCTCCTCGCTCCAGATCCCGCCCACCTCGCGAAACACGTACGCCGCACCTTCATCGATGCCAGCGCCGCCGTGCAGCGGAGCGCCGACGAGCACCGTATCGCCCGACAAGGCGACGTCTCGCCCGAACTGGTCGCCCCACGCCAAGTTGCTACCCACGAGGTGCGCGGTCTCGGCCCACACCGTACCCGTGCGCTCGAAGACCCAGGCGCCACCCCAGCTGTCGTGGCCCGGTCCTCCGACCACGAGCCGGTCGCCCTCCAAGTCCACACTCGCTCCGAAGTTGGCGTTGAAGGCTGTGCTGCCCAGAGTGAGGGTCTGCTGCAGCGTCCACACGCCGGCTGGTCGCACGTAGACGTGCACCGCGCCGGCTGCACCCGCGACGACGTTCGAGTACTCCTCGCCGACGACGAGCGTGTCTCCGTCGACGGCGACGGCCGATCCGAAACGTCCCGCACTCGGCCCGCTCGGCGACGTCAGCATCGTCATCGCGCCAGGGCCGGCCGAGCTCCACTCCCACACGTAGGCCGCCCCGTCATTGGCCTGCATGAAGTCGTAGTGGGGTGATCCGGCGGCCAGTGTGTTGCCGTCGAAGTCGATCACCCTGCCAAAGACCTCCTGGTTCTGTGGGTTGGGCTGGGCGATAGCGGTCGTCTCCACCAGATCGATCTGGGCTGCAGCGGAGGAGACTGCGAGTATGGGAAGAACGACGGGCAACAGCCCTTAGGGGATGCGCTTCCAGGTCCAGGCTGCATTACGGGCTGTGTTCTGGCCCGCGTAGATGCACGTATGATGAGAGTGTTGCATGGGGTTCTCTGCGGTACGGGCGCTCGTTGCCCGTAGTCGTGCGGCAGCACAAGCGATCAGCGACGTGGATGACTCACGCTTCCATGGCAAGCGCCGGGAGGTGGCCCCTCCTGAGTCGTCACACCGCGAGCGGTTGTGCGCTTACGGAGAATCCCGGAAAATCAAGATCGATCACTGGTCATCCGTGAAGTCCCTACCCACCACGACCTCGCTCTTGCTCGAGGCGCTGAGCGACCCAGGCCGGCACGATGCTTGGGACGAGTTCGATCGGCGCTACAGGCCGATCCTGGATGCATTTGTGCGTCGCCTCGGTCTCTCGGATGACCTGGCTCACGAGGTGACGCAAGATGCGCTCGCCACCTGTGCGGAAGAGCTACGCCGCGGCCGGTACGACCGGGAACAGGGGCGCTTGCGGTCGTGGATCTTCGCGATTGTCCGCGCGCGGGTTGGGCACCTGAGGCGCTCGCGTCAGAAACGCGTCGGCTGGCAGGGCGACTCTGTGCTGGCGGACGTTGCCGACGAGTCGGACCTCTCGGTGATCTGGGAAGAAGAGTGGCGCAGCACACTCCTGAGACAGGCCTTCCGCCACGTGCGCGAGCACGCTCGCTTCGACGACCGGACCATGCGAGCTTTCGAGCTGGTCACGCTCGAGGGACGCACCTCCAGCGAGGTCGCTGAAGAGCTCACCATGACAGCCAACGCGGTGCACGCCGCCAAGTTCCGTGTGCTCGAGAAGCTGCGTGCCGCCCTCGCCCATTTCGAGGATGAGCCGTGAGCTCGTGCCCGACCCCGGAGGAACTCGCGGCGTTGGCCGCTGCGCCTCGACCTTCGAGCGAGCTGGACGATCATGTGTCCACCTGTGTCTCTTGTCGGGCGGAGGTGGAGCGTCTCGCAGGTCACGCTCAACTCGGGGACGATCTCGCCCGCGCGCTGCGCGATGATCGACAACCGCGAGGCGAGATCACCTTCCCCGGCTTCGAGGGCCCGAACGAGATCCACCGCGGCGGCCAAGGCATCGTGTTTCGAGCGCTGCAACTGTCGACCCGCCGCACGGTAGCGCTGAAGTTGCTCGCGGATGGGCCGCATGCCTCCGGACGCGCGCGCCAGCGCTTCGAACGGGAAGTCGAGCTCTCTGCCGGCCTCGACCATCCGAATATCGTCACGGTCTACGACAGCGGCGAGACTCGGGACGGGCGGCGCTTCTTCGTGATGGAGTGGGTGGACGGAGTGACGCCCACTGCGGCAGCGCTCGACTTGCGCGTGCGGGACCGTGTCGCCCTGTTCCTGAAGATCGCGAAAGCCGTGCATTTCGCGCACTTGCGCGGCGTGCTTCATCGCGACCTGAAGCCCGGCAACGTACTCGTCGATGCTTCGGGAGAGCCACACGTGCTCGATTTCGGACTGGCCGTACCGGCCTCCATCGAGCCCGCTGAACAGCGTTCGCGGATCACGGTCACTGGCGAGTTCGTCGGCACGTTCGCCTACGCTTCTCCAGAACACGTGAGCGGCGACCTGGCGCGCGTCGACGTGCGCTCGGACGTCTACTCCCTCGGTGTGATGCTGTACGAAATGCTGACCGGCCAGCTGCCGTACTCGGTCGACGGCAGTGTCGTCGACGCCGTCCGAGCAATCACCGAAGTCGAGCCGCTGGCGCCTAGCGCGCGCGCCCGCAACGCGGGTCTCGATCCCGAGCTCGATGCGATCGCGCTCCAGGCGCTGGCGAAGGAGTGCGAGCGGCGCTACCAATCCGTTGGTGAGCTGGCACTCGACCTGCGGCGCTACCTCGCGGGGGAGCCGATCGGTGCCCGCGGGCAGTCGGCGTGGTACGTCGTGCGACGTTCGCTCCGGCGCCACCGTGTCATCGCGTCGGCGTCGTTGTTCGTGGTCCTTGCGATCGCATCGGCGGCGGTGGTGTCTACGGTCTTCTGGCGCAATGCCGTGCACGCGGCGGACGATGCGACAGGCGAGGCCGATCGTGCCAAGCGCTCGCTCAACCTCTTTCGTCGCATGCTCCTGGCGCCTGCCCACGTCGCGCGCCCGGGTGAGCCTCTGACACTGCGCGACGCCCTCGCCTGGGCCGGCGCACGTGTCGCGATCGAGTTCGAGGACTTCCCCGAGACGGAGCTCGAAGTGCGCGACATGCTAGCCGAGGCGTACGAGACCCTCGATGCCGCTGAGTTGGCCGACCCGCACATGCGGCGTGCGCTTGCATTGCGCATCCAACTTGGTCGCGCGGATGTCGAGACGGCCCAACAGCTGTATCACGTGGCGCGCGACTATCAGAAGGTCCACGAGGCGTTGGCCTGGGGCTTTCCTCCGGGCGATTCCTACCGGGATGGAGAGCGCCCGCTACTCGTCTCGCGTGGGGCCGGCGACACGACTCCGGAGGCATCAGCACAGGCCCGCATGAAGCTCGAGGAATCCGCGGGTTTCGCACTCGCCGCCGCCCAAGTGCGTGCACGCGAATACGGAGCTGGATCCAAGAAGGCAATGACGTGCCGGCGCGTGTACGCCCTGTGCCTGCGGGACCTCGGCGAGAGGGCGCGAGCGCGCGCGGTCCTCGAGGGTCTGGCGGCGGCCAGCGAGGGCGCGACCGACGAAGGATCGTTGGAGAAGCGTGCCGAAGTGCTCGGGGAGTTGGGAGTGCTCGCGTTCGATGAGCTGCGCTTCGAGGACGGACTTGCCCTGTTCAGGGAAGCCGAGCGCCTGCGCGCCGAACCCGAGCAGGACCTGTCCGAGCAATTGCTCGCGCGGGGCAATGTGGCCGTGGTGCTCTGCGCACTGGACCGGCCCGAAGAAGCGCGGGCGCTCTTGGCCGACACGGTCGACCGGGCATCCTCTGCGCTGGGAGAGCGCGACTGGCGCACCGCGCTGCAGCGCATCAACCTTGCAGAGGTTCAGCTCCGGCTTGGCAGTCCCGCCGCTGCGCGCGCCGCGCTCGAACCGTGCTGGAGCGCCATTGGCGACCTCGCGGCTCGCGACCACGCGCTCAGCACGGCAGCGAATGGCCTTCGCGAGCGGTTGGCGGATCCCCGGCTCGACGAACGCTAGCGGGGTGATTCAAAAGTTCGGCTCATTTGTCCAGCCGGTTTCGCGCGGTGGCGTCGTTGTCGGAACCCGTGAGTAGCACAGAGGCTACGCACGGAACCCGGCGCCTGGCCTAGCAGCCCGTGGTGAAACTCATGACCCGCTCGAAACCGACCGAATCCGCCCTGGCTGCGTTGCATTTCCTCCGAGGAACCAGCGGCTACGCGTCGGAAACGCGCCTTGCCAGGACGAACTCTGCCAGCTCCAAGCGGGCCATGAGTTTCACCACTAGCGTCGCTTCGCGAGGCTGACGGTCTATGGTTCGACCGCTGACGCGGTCGAGACGTCTAACACTCCGCATTCAGCGACCCATTTCGAGCCAAAGCTTGATCATCACTCCATCATGATCTAGTGTTCAAGCGTGCCCGCCCCCACGCTTCGACTCCCGACGCTGCTGAAGGTCCTCGCCGACCCCACGCGGCTGCGCATTCTCGGCCTGCTCGAGATCGACGAGCTGAGCGTCGGGGAGCTCGGCCGTGCCCTCGGCATGGCCCAGAGCCGGGTCTCGAACCATCTGCGGGTGCTGCGCGAGCACGCGCTGCTCGTCGAGCGCCACGTCGGTACCTCGACCTTCCTGCGCACCGCCTTCGGCTCCGGCGACGCCTACCCCACCAGGCTCTGGACGACCCTGCGCGAGGGCCTCGCGGATCTGACCGAGCACGCCGCCGACCGCACCCGCCTCGCCGGCGTGATCGCCGCTCGGCAGGCCGACAGCCGCGCGTTCTTCGACCGAGTCGCGGGCGACTGGGACAAGCTCGGTGCGCGCTTCGCCAGCGGTCAGGCGCGCCAGCGCGCGGTCGCGAGCCTCCTGCCGCCGCGCCTGACGGTCGCCGACCTCGGCTGCGGCACCGGCTACGTCGCGCGCGCACTCACCGGACTCGCGGAGCGCGTGATCTGCGTCGACCGCTCCGAGGGCATGCTCGAGGAGGCGCGCAAGCGGCTCGAGCCTCTACCGTCGGGCGTCGAGTTTCGCGCCGGTGAGCTCGATGCGCTGCCGATCGCGGACAACGAGCTCGACGGCGCCGTCGTCGCGATGGTCCTGCACCACGTCGACGCGCTCGAGGGACCGCTCGCCGAGATGCGGCGCGTTATCCGTCCTGGCGGAACGGCGGTCGTGCTCGAGCTCGCGCCGCACCGCGAGACGTGGATGCACACCGAGCTCGGCGACCGCCACCTCGGCCTCGACACGGGCGACGTGACCGCCGCCTTCCTGCGCGCGGGCTTCGAGGACATCAGCCTCGAGCCCGTCGACGACCACTACTGCCCGCAGTCGCAGGATCCAGAGGGTCCGAACGGCCAGCAGGCGGTAGCACTTCCCCTGTACATCGTCCGCGGACACGTGCCCGCCGGACGTGCAGACGACCGACGTCAACAACCCAACCGAACCCCATGACCACGACTGCCAACCACATCACCGACTTCAAGGTCGCCGACCTGAAGGAAGCCGACTTCGGCCGCAAGGAGATCCGTCTCGCCGAAGTGGAGATGCCGGGCCTGATGGCCCTGCGCACCGAGTACGCCGGCAAGTATCCGCTGCGCGGTGCTCGCATCTCGGGCTCGCTGCACATGACGATTCAGACCGCGGTCCTGATCGAGACCCTGGTCGACCTCGGCGCCGACGTGCGCTGGGCCTCGTGCAACATCTTCTCGACCCAGGACCATGCGGCCGCGGCCGCCGTCGTCGGGCCGAACGGCACGGTCGAGCGCCCCACGGGCGTGCCCGTGTTCGCCTGGAAGGGCGAGACGCTCGAAGAGTACTGGTGGTGCACGGAGCAGATGATGACCTGGCCCGATGGGGGTCCGAACATGATCCTCGACGACGGCGGCGACGCGACGCTGCTCGTCCACAAGGGCACCGAGTTCGAGGAGGCCGGCGCCGTGCCGGAGGCGACCTCCTCCGATCCCGAGGAGTGGCGCTACGTGCTCGCGCTCCTCAAGCGCACGCTCGGCGAGTCGCCGGACAAGTGGACGAAGATCGGCGCGGGCGTCAAGGGCGTCTCG
Source organism: bacterium (assembly GCA_024226735.1). Lineage (GTDB taxonomy): Bacteria > Planctomycetota > UBA1135 > UBA1135 > JAAELL01. Next base: position 6,102 of record JAAELL010000542.1, read on the forward strand.
GAGGAGACGACGACAGGCGTGCACCGTCTCTACCAGATGGTCGAGCGCGGCGAGCTGCTCTTCCCCGCGATGAACGTCAACGACTCGGTCACCAAGTCGAAGTTCGACAACCTGTACGGCTGCCGCCACTCGCTCGTCGACGGCATCTGCCGCGCGACCGACGTGATGCTCGCTGGCAAGACCGCGGTCGTCTGCGGCTACGGCGACGTCGGCAAGGGCAGCGCCCAGTCGCTCAAAGGCCAGGGCGCGCGCGTGATCGTCACCGAGATCGACCCGATCTGCGCCCTGCAGGCGGCGATGGAGGGCTACCAGGTCCTGCGCCTCGAGGACACGCTCGCGGACGCCGACCTCTTCATCACCACGACCGGCAACAAGGACATCATCACCGTCGATCACATGGCGAAGATGAAGAACAACGCCCTCGTCGGCACCATCGCCCACTTCGACAA
>JAAELL010000543.1 GCA_024226735.1 bacterium
ATTTTGGTCGGCCCGTACCCGCCCGCTGCTGCGTTGCGCCTCCTCCGAGACTTGCAGCGAAGTCGCGTCGTCGCTGCGCCTTGCAGCGAACGCGTACGCACCGACCAAAATGCCGCACAAGAGTGACTCACACCACTAGTACGCGCTCTGCCTGCGGCCGGTCGACACGGGCGCGCGCTTGAGCAACCTGCTGCTCACGATGCTGCAGCGGATGGGGAACGGAGTGGAGACCTTTGCGGACAGCGCCCGGCCGATGTCCGAGATCACGCGTTGAGGTGCCAAAACCACGAAACACCAGACACTACAAGAGGAGCTGAAGCGCGGCGCCGCTCACCATCGCGACCAGTACGCTGGTCATCGTGCCAACGAGGTAGACCTCGGCGAACGCCTGCTCGTCCATTCGCTTGAATCGTGCGATCGACTTTGCCGTCAGCACGAGGCCGACGGCGGCCCATTGGCCCGCCCAGACGAGACCGACGATCATCCACCTTTCGAGGAACCCGATTCTGCGGCCCGCGCCCTTGGGCCCCTCGTCTTCCCCGTCGGGTTGGTGCAGCGTCGCGAGCGCTCCCGCGACGATCGCGGACCCTCCGTTGCCGTTGAAGACGAAGACGGCCAGGACCGTTGCCGCCCAGCCGACCCGGGGGAGTGCTTCTGTCTCTCGAAACTCCGGCCACAGCTTCCACGCCAGCACGAGGACCGCGACGTGGGCCGCCTGATCCGCGAGCAGCCACCACAAGCCGCGCTCCCGCGACCACTTGTCGAGGGAGGCCTTGACCCAGTCGATCGCGAAGTGTGTGAGCGCGATCCCGCCGACGAGCAGCAGTCCGCGCGGGCTCCACGCGAACGCCAGCACGATGATCCCCTGCACGAGGCCCACTTCCAGCGAGTGTGCGGCGAGAGCGGCGAGCGAACGCTTCTTCTCGCGCACCATCCAGCTCGTTTGAAACAGGAAGTCCGCGAGGATGTGGCCGCACAGCAACAGGGCCAGGAGCGTCGTGGCCGGGTTGGCCCAGTCAATGATCGGTTGGTCCATCACTGGATGTTCCCGTTTCATCGGGGCGCGGATCGAAGCGGCGTAGGACTGTCCGAGCCGTCTCTTCGCCGTTCACGATGGATTCGTAGTGCGAGAGCTGAAGGCTCTCCGTGATCACCGAAGGGCTCACCCCGAAGTGCCGGGCGACGTCGATTCGCCTGTCGCCCTCGCGGAGGCCATCGGCGTACGTGGACTGGGTCGTCGTCCACCCCGACCGGATGGCACCCATCAGCTCGAAGAGGCTGGTCAAGACCCGGTCATCCTCCGCGCCGAATCCCTGGAACACGACCCAGGTCTTCTGTTTCCTTGCGACGCCCAACATCGCTCGAGCACGATGAAAGCAGGCGCCGTCGAGTTGTTCGACGCCCTTTGCTTCCGGCAGCAGGCCCGTGCTCAACGCGCCCCAACCCACGCCGAAGACGACATCGTGACGCGGATCGGTGGGGCCGAACAAGCGGTCCTTGATGGCCTGAACGAAACGGACGAGTCGGCTCGGCGCGCTGAAGAGCGCCTGGATCTCGTCGCCGGCCGTCAGAACGGCCGGACGGGCCAAGTCGTGCTGGAGCTCGTCGTTGAGCTCTTGCAGGACCTGGATGGCCTGCCTCTGGAGCTCGGCGCGGTCGCCGTGGGGCTGCTGTCTGGACGCCACCAGGTCGCCGGTGACCGCTGCGTAGTGTTGTTCGCCCATGGCACCGAATTCAGGTCTTTTTCGGCCTTGGGGCCGAAATGATGGCGCGGGAGCCGAGGCCGTGAGGGGAGACTATTCGGCCCTGGGGCCGAATACGACTGCTTTTCGGCTGTAGGGCCGAAAAAGTGAAGATTTCGGTCTTGGGGCCGAAATCTCCCCACCGGTCGGGGGCGCCGAATGACCGGCCATGCCGGGGGGGTGGTTCGTGCTCGGGGGCCGGGTGAGCGTCTCGCGTCGCAGCGCAAGCGTGGTGGGGGCCGCGGTCCGTAACCGCTCCGATCGCTCGCGGGCATAGCGGTCGGGCAGTGGGCTCGGGCAGTGGGCTCGGGCAGGGCTAGGCCTCCCGACCTGGCCCTCCACCGCTGCCCCATCCCAGGCTCCGCCATGCTCGATCGATCTGTTCCCGGAACCAATCTCTACGTGATCGACATCTGCACGGGTGAGTTCTTCTCGCTCGGCCCGTGCCCGACCGACAACGTGCGCGCGCTCGCCTATCGCGAGTCGAACGGTCTGCTCAACGTCGCGCACGAAGCGTCGCCCACGAGCCAGCTCTGGACGTTGGATCCGCGCACGCTGCAGACCGAATTCCAAGGTCAGGTCTTCGGGGTCGACGGCTACGTGCAGGGTATGGCGTTCGGCGCCGAGGAGACCATCATCCGGTTCGTGGACGACCTCGGCTGCCCCGCCGGACAGGGCGTTTCCTTCTGCGCACCCGCCACGCCCAACTCCTCGGGACAGGCAGCACGGCTGCGGATCCTGGGAAGCGGCCGGATCGAGGGCAACTCGATGGTCCTCGCCGGCGACGTCACGTGCTTCCAGACGCTCAGTCCGCAGACTTCGAGTGGAGGACAGATCGTCCTGCACTTGGATCTCGGCGCCCTTCCGACGCCTCCTTCCGGACCGGTTCAGCCGGGAGAGACGTAGGGTTTCCAGGTCTGGCACCGCGACGGCTCGACGTCGAACTTCAGTGACGGAGTCGCGGCGACCTTCTTTTGAGCGTGCCAACACAACGGCGGCCGCCGCGGTTTCCCGCGGCGGCCGCCGCCTATTCGACGTTACGCCGGTTTACCAGCGGTTGCCACCGCCGCCGCCGCCGCCGCCGCCACCGGAGCGCGGCTTGCGCTCTTGGGCTTCGTTCACTTTGATGTTGCGGCCGTCGAGCATGGATCCGTCGAGGGCTTGGATGGCGGCTTGCGCATCACCGTCCGAGCCCATTTCCACGAAGCCGAAGCCCCGCGGGCGACCGGTTTCGCGGTCGGTCATGACGTGTACATCGGCGACGGTGCGGCCATCTTCGGAGAAGGCGGCGCGCAGGGAGTCGTCGGTCGAGTCGTAGGAAAGGTTGCCAACGTAGAGGCGTTTGCCCATAGGTTCATCTCTTTGAGTCGTGAGACGCCTCTACCTGATCGAAAGTCGGGTCGGTATCAGACGCATCGGTTCTTCGGAACGAACGGCGATGTCGGTACGATCCACCGTGGATCGACTCTCGGGACCCGCCGTCGTGCGGGTGCGCTAAAGCGCAAAGCGACGGCGTCGCCGTCGTGGCACGTCCCGCGGCGCGGGACGTGGAGGGGAACGATCGGAGCCGAATCTTGCGGCTGCGGGTGAGCTGGCTGAGAGGAATGGCGGGTCTTTCTTCGGCGTCGCCTCTGGGGGAGGCGGAGCGCCATGGATCCAACCCGGACAACAGCGCCAGGAACGATCGAACCAAAGTACGTCACCTGCACACCTGCCATTCAGGGGCGAGCGACGGAACGATGATGGCAGGTAGTAACCTCCACGGCTCGTTCCTGCCGTGAAGAATTTGAAAGAATTTCGCCCAGGGTCAACAGGCTTTCCTAGAAAATCCCCTCCGTGCGCGGTCTTGGGCGTGTTGTGGCGGGGGCGAGGGCATCTGCCGGGAACTCGAGGCCGCTTGGATTGGTCCGCGATTTCGAAACCTCACGCCAACGTCACAGGAAGTCGATCGAGATGGCGTCGGTGCTGTTGCTCGAGCCCAGATCGCGGTACCAGCACTGGAAGTTTCACGTCTCACCAGGCTGCACCGACGCGGACGGACTCAGCCGCAGAGCGCCGAGATCGACCACGAGCGAGCCGGCGGGGCCGACGATGATCTGCCCCGACTGGTTTGTAGCGATGAGCAGGTCGCCGTCGGTCGTCTGGTCCCACCAGTTCCAGCTGCACGTGCTCGACGGGGGATAGAAGCCGAGGTCGATGCGACGTGGGTTCGCTCCCTGCGCGACCAGCGCCGTGCCGTCCGTCCAGTCCGCGACCCGGATCGCTCCCGGCGCTGGGTTCGACTGCACCAGGCGGAAACTCTGCTGACCGCAGTCGAAGGTCACGACACCATTCATCACGGGGTGTCCAGGTTGATGCACGACGCCCAAGGTCTCCCGCCCACCTTGTTGGTCGCTCTCCAACAGTACCTCGGCTCACCTCGAAACTATCCGGCGCGCGAACGGGCCAACCCGAACAGGTGCCCATACGCCAATTGAGTAACGCTGAGAGTCGCAATACCCATGAAACGAACCCTACGTAGCGTCACCCTCCTCTTCCTTGCACTCGCCATGGCCGGCGTCGGCCACGCGCAGGTCAGAGTGAAGAAGCGCAGGATCCTTCCCCCGATGCCGAACCAACACATCGGCGGCGGAGGAAACGACATCTTGATGGGCACGACCGGCGCCGGGGGCGACTTCGTCGGAGATCGGGCCGGCCCCGGCGACATCGATCGTCTCTACGACGGCCCCGGCAGCGGCGATGGGGAACAGGACTTCATGGATTCGAAGGACGGGGACAACCTGGACGAGATCTGGTGCGGCCCCGAGGATAGCATCACGGCGGACGCGGGGGACAAGATCTTCATCGTGGTCAAGAAGAAGATCTCCTGGTCGGGCACCTACGCGCAGTACCTGAAGCGCAAGGGCGCCATGCGTTGGGTGCGCGATCGCCTGCAGGACCGGCTCGCCGACCTGGAGCACCCGGAGGATCCGTGGTGCGACGTCGTCGCGTTCGTGTCCTCGGAGCTGGCGGCGGTTCCGATTCCCGAGCCGGGCGAGGTCGTCCTCTTCACCGACGTCTTCCAAATCGGCCCCTACGCGTTCTGCCCGCTTCCGGACTCGCCGGGGGACTGCCTCGACTGGATGCCCTACGCCGAGGACGTGGACCCGGTCGATGCCACGGCCGATCTCGCGTTCACGAGCGAGGAGCTCGCGCTCGTGTTGGCGGATACGCAGGTCCTGTTGGATTACGCGTCGGAGTTGGCGTGCGGGACCGAGTGAGCCGAGCTTTTGAATCACCCCACTAGGGAAAGCTCAGATCGACCGTGTACAGCTCGAGCACGTCACCCGCGTCGCCCGCGCTGAGCTCGACGCGCGCGCGGCGCCCGCGATAGGGGGTCATGTCCCAGTAGACCCATCCGTCCGGGCGCGGCGCCGTGTCGCGTACGCGCTCGCCGTCGATCGACAGGTAGGCGCGCCCTCCCGATGCGACCCCGCCGGGGTCGAGGCGCATGCGCAGGATGTTGCCGTGAACCTCGAACCCGTCGAGGGCCCGTTGGATGCGCTCGTCCCGTGCCGCGGCGCGTTCCGTGTTCTCGGGGTCGATCACCCAGGCCCCGTACTCGAAGTCCAGCGGGCCCAGGAAGTCGGCGCTCGGCGCGTCGAGCGTTCGGGCCAACATGTAATGCGTCGGCTCGCCGGGGAGCCACCCGAGGTCGACCTCGGGATGCGAGATCCAGATGACCTCGTGGGGACCGCCGCGGAGGTTGAGCAGGCAGTAGCGTCCATCGCGCATCACACCCGGGCCGAATACGTACGAGATGCCTCGCTCGCGCACGAAATCGGTCGCGTCACGCACGTACTTGCGGAAGAACTCGTACGTGTTGACCAGCGGGTCGAGCGCGACGATCCGGCGCCGGGAGAAGAACGTCACGGTCCCCGGGTCACGGGCTCCGACGAGGACGTCCTCAGGCAGGTGCCGGTTCGCCCACAGGCCGACCTCGAGCAAGACTTGGTTCGAATCCGGGGGCGTCTCGAGGAAGTCGGTCGGAGTGAACAGCGACTCCCACGGCACGCGCCGCACGTGGGTCCACGCCAGCACGCCGCCCACGAGGCAGGCAGCGAGCAGGACCGTGTCCGCCCGCGAGCGAAGCAAGCGCCCCGCCAACGCGATGCTCCAGCCCACGCCCACCCCCAGGGCGACGAACTCGGGCGTCGTGTACCACCGCCCGTACGCCAGGAACGTCGGTAGGAAGAGCGCGCTCAGGTAGCCGTTGGCGACCGCGAGCACGGCGACGTACCCGCAGGTCCACGAGGACGCCGTAGCGAACGGCTCGCCCGTGCCGCGCTCGGCTCGCCGCCGCCAACCCATCACGCAAGCGATGACCGCGGCCAGAACAGTGCCCTGGACGAGCGGACCCCAAAGGCCCGTCGCCGCCCTGAACGTCTGGTCGAGGTAGGCGAGGGTCGTCTTGGCCGTCGCGAGCAGGTGCTCCGCCGACAGCCACTCGAGTCCGAGTGTCTTGCCGACGTAGGCCTTGGTCCCGGCGATCTTGATGAGCCCGCTCGTCGGCGTCGCACTCCCGAAGTGCAGCTGTGCGAACAGAAACCAGGGGCCGGAGACGAGCACGGCCGCTGCGCTGGTGACGAGCACCAGCTTGACGCGCGCCCGGAGCGGGCGACGCAGGCCCGCCCCCAGGAGAAGCAGTCCGGTCGCCAGCCACCAGATCGGCACGAAACTGACGCGCGCGAGCGCCGCGCCGCCGGCGAGCAGGCCGAGCCTCCAACCGCCGCCGGAGACGGAGCTGGAACGTAGCACCCGCAGGAGCTCGTGGGCGAGCAGAATCAGGAGCCACGCGTAGAGCGCATTCTCCTTCAGGCTCCAGAACCAAACGACGAGCGCGGGATTGGCCAACCAGAACACCAGCGCTCCCCAAGCTCCGAAACGCCCGAAGAGCTCGCGAACGAGGTAGTACAGGCTTCGGCCGCTGAGTGCGTGCAGGAGCGAGCCCAAAAAGAGCGCTGCAAGGAGCAACGCGCGGGGCTCCCGAAATACGAACGCGAGCGCGATGCAGACGAGCTGGTAGAGGGGTTGGAACCCGTAGGTTTGGTGAATGCCGTCGAAGCTGAACGCGCCGAACTCGCGAAAGCGCTCGGCGATGATCAGGTAGAAGAAGCTGTCGTCCGGGATCATGCGCACGAGCTCGGGCAGGTTCATGCCCAGCAGCACGACCGACTGGACCGCCAGAAGGGCGAGTGCGACCGCCACGACGGCCAGACGCTCGCGGCGCGAAGGGGCGGATTCGGAACGCACGACGGGGGGAGGCATGGACAGCTTGGCGCGGAGCTCGCATGCGAACTCGTGGGACACCGCGAGGATTCGGCTCGGCTGCGGCGCCCCGTGGGCGCGCCATCGTCTGCGGCTCGGCCCCGTTCGGCAAGCATGCCGTGGCGGACTCCTCGTCGAGCAGCCCCTGCCGCGTGCCGAAGTGGTCGTGCACCGCGTCGACGCCGACCCCCGCCGCGGCATGTCGCCGCCCGTGCCTCTACGCCTCGTCAGGCCGGAGTGGTGACGGTGGTCACCTTCACGTCACGACCGGTCGCCATCGACCAGTGGGTGATCAGGTCCTGGACGTCATAGGTGATCGCGTCGGACTCATCGTACAGCAGCGTGGCGTTGGCCGCATCGTCGAAATCGCCGGCGTCGATCCGGAGCAGAAAGCGGGAGGCGGGTTGCGAAAGTTCGAAGAAGTGCTCCGACTTGCTGTGCGCTGGCAGGCCGACCTTCTCGCCCAGCAGCCGTAGACGCTCGTGCGCGCTCGAGTTGCTGGCGTTGGCGGAAACGACGATGGGCGAGTTGAAATCGACCGTCAGATGGAACCACGACAACATGACGACCGCTAAAAGCTCCTCGCGCGACAGTTTGTTGCCCTGGCGCCGGGCCTGCATCATCTGGCGCAGCGTGGTGCACATGAACGCGATGGCCGAGTCGTCCGTCGGGTTGGTTCCGGTCGCATTGGCGCGGTTCCGATAGCCGGTCCAAACCTCCTGCAGCAGCCGCTCGAAAGTCTGCACGAAGTCGTCGTTGTGCTCCTCGGCTTTGATGTACTGCTCGTCCGGCGCCGGTGCGTGGTTCAGGTCCATGCCGAGCATGCGGTAGTAGGCGTTGCGCCGGATCGCGCCCATGTCAGGTCGGATGTGGTTGTCAAGCGACCAGGGCGTGAACGGCGGCGTCTGCTTGTAGAACAGGTCGGCGGTTGTCTGGATCCACTGCTGCGCGTCATCCGATGGAGAGCCCAGCTTCTCGCCGTGAACGTACTCGGCGATGACACGGCGAAACACCTCGTACACCCGCGCGTGTTCTAGACCGAGTAGGCATAGATCAGGTGCGGCCAGAGATACACGTCTGGAAGACTGTCCCACATTGTGGACAGGCCTGTAGATACCTGGTCCGGCGTCAACAACATGATCTCGGGCGGTGCCTCACCGGTGTCGGTCTTCTGCGTGCGGCGCATTCGCGCGGACACGTGCCAGGCGCGCACGCTCGCCGGAATCTTGAATCGGTCTTTGCGTTGAGCTTTTTCGATATTCGACATGTCAGATCTCCTTTCCAGGAACGAAACCACGCCGCAGCGGGCAGGGTGCTCAGACGCTGCAGCCATTGCTGCTGCTCGTCGTTGAGCTGAGCCACGTTGTCGGTGTTCGTGACCATGCGAAGCCCGATCAGGGCCAGGGTGCGCAGAGTTTCAGTGGGGGACCGTGACGGCGAGCGCGGCGTCGCGCCTCAGGAGAGCTAGCTAGCCGATGCGCACCCGGGCGCCGCGCTCTACTTTCAAGACAGCATCTTTCCTATTGGCCGTGAGGTCAGGGAGAAGCTACTGCCGATGCTCGAGCACCTTGGGCGCCCCTGGGGCTGCCAGGTGTATCTGCCCATGTTGTCACGTGGCGAGCTTGCCGCGATGGCGAACGCGGGGTGCACCTACGTCTACACGGGGCTCGAGTCAGCCTCGGACTGTGTTCTTGCCGGTGTTGGGAAAGGGGGCCTCTCGAGGCAGCTTGCAGCCAAGCGGATCGATCGATTGATCGATTGGATGGGAGAGTTCGGCCTTTCGGTGGGCGTGTCGCTGATGTTTGGCTCGAGGAGTCTGCGCGGAGAGCTGGTTACGGTGCTTCCGGGAACTGCTCTCGCGCGTGGTCTGGCAGCGGCGGGTCTCGGACCGGAGCCACTTTTACCGAGTGCCTCGGTGCGATGCGTTCAGCCACCTCGAAGACGGCGGAGTCGGCTACAACTTTGCCACGCTGCCGGCCGAAGGCAGCTCAATGCGATTGAAAGAGCATGCCGCTCGTGTTGCCGATGCTGGCAAGAGACTGGCCGCTCTCGACTACCTGGCGGAATACGGCCACGGCGCCCCAGTGAGTTGAGATTCCCACTGGGGGGATTGTGGCGTGTCGTCAGGATGCGGCAGCAGTTGCCGAGCGAGAAACCTTCTTCTTTCGACCGCTCGACTTTCGCGTGGTCTTTCCACGAGGGCTCTTCTTGGTCGACTTGCGACGAGTGGCCTTCTTGGCGGTCTTCTTCGGTGCACCGCCGCCGCGGCTCGTGAGGTAGCGGGTGCCGCGCCTCTGCCCGGTCGTTCGTAGCTTTCCGTCTGCTACGAGCTTTCGCATCGGGAGCTGCAGGTCTTTGGTTGAAAGGCCGGTGGCTGAGGCGATGTCGGTGACACTGCAGCCCTTGTTTGCCCGAACGTAGTCGACGACGGCGCGCTGGGTGGCCTCAACGTCGCCCGCCGAGCGCCGGGAGCCGCGACGCACCTTGGCTGTGCGCGGCGTGGACGAAGGTTTCCTGGTGGGACTGGAGGAGCGTCTAGTCGCCGACGCGCTCGTACCCGTAAGTGCTTCGTGGACAGACTCGAGTGCGGCATCACGGACGAGGTCGGTGAGCTCTGCTACGAACGCATCAACGCTGTCGCGAATGCGGGCTTCAATTGTGCTTGCCATATCAGATATGTGGGTGTGCGGGGAGAGAAGCGCCGGTATTGATACTCGACCGCGTGGTTATACCGCAAATCAGAAAGGCGATTCCTTCGCAGATGCTCTATCTCGGGCTCGGAGGGGTTGAGGTGTGGCCAAGACTTGTGGATGAGGATTCGCAAGGATCGTGCAACGCCTTTGGCTCATCCTTGAATGGGGCGTGGGGGCTCTTCTTCGAAGAGATTGCGTAGACGCCCTACCTTTAGGCAATAGCGGGGCGTTTGACCGTTGGGCCGTCTCGAATCGTGTCCACCCCCGCCATTGCTCGTTCTCACCACCGCATGGGCGGTCTCTCAAGGGGCGGCAAGGAGGACGGGTATGTTCAGAGTTTCTCGTGTAGCGGTGTGAGGGCACGGCATACGGCAGGTCGCCGCGCGCTTCGTGCGTATGACCTTTCCCGACGGGCAGCGCGCTCGCGCTCAAGACGCGTAGGGCGATGCGACGAAGAGGGGGCCCGCGCGCAACCCGCTTCCCCCGGAATGTCCCTCGCCCACGCTGCACACTGGGCGCTTCTGTCGGTCGTACTCCTCGTGAGACTGGCTAGCGGGCGTCGCGCCGGACTTGGACATGCCTCCTAGTGGTGTGATTCACTCTGATGGGGCATGATCGGCGGTTCGTACGGGATGCGATGCAAGGCGCGCCGACGACGGGACTCCTCTGCCAATACGGTGATACTGGGATTGGTCGGAGGAGGCGCAACGCCGCAGACCGTCGAGTGGCGTGCATCTGCGGGGCACTCGAAGGAGCCCTGGGGCACGTCCGTCGCGCGTGCGTTCGTTCGACATCGGTGCCCTCGAACTCGGACGGCCGCGCGAGGCCATTCGGACCGAGCGGGATGCGGAGCGCTCCCGCTCGGTCCCGGAATCAGACGATGATCCCCGGGAAGGTCGGCGTGTAGCCCGGAAACACGGTCGCCAGATCGGTGCTCTGCATGCGCTCGACGAGGATCTCCGCCAGGAGGTCACGGTAGTCGGTCGTGACGTCCAGGTTGCCGTTGCCCCCCACGAGGCCGGGCCAGTTCGCCAGCACGCGGCCGCCGTCGACGTGTCCGCCGAGGACCCAGATCAGGCCGCCGTGGCCGTGGTCCGTGCCCTGACTGCCGTTCTCGGCGATGCGCCGGCCGAACTCGGTCATCGCGGCCAGCGTGAAGCGATCGAGGTAGCTGGACATGTCGAGGTAGAACGCCTCGAGCGTGCGCGAGAACTCGTCGAGCAGCTGCGCCATGATGCCGTTGACCGGCCCCTGCGCGGAGTGGTGGTCCCAGTCGCCCAAGTCCGCGTGCGCGGCCTCGAGGTCGATGTCCGCCTTGATCATCGCCGCGATGGCACGCAACGACTGACCGAACGGGGTCGCGGGATAGACCGCGCCGTTCTCGGGAACGTAGCCTGCGATATCGATCGCCTGGAGGATGTCGATCGTAGCGAGCGTACTCGCCGCGGCCGAACCCAGCGGCTCGTCCGCCATCGAGTACATCGACGCCAGCACCCCACGCCGCTCCGCGCCCGTCGCCGGGTCCCCCGCAAACCCGATATCGGCCGGGTCGGCGACGGGGAGCGTCCCCGGTGCACCGAAGAACGTCGCGGGGATGGTGCTGGAGAAGGCCACTCCGCGCAGATCGCCCGCGCCGAGCGGTGGCGTCGTCGACAGGTGCCGCGCGAGCCAACCGGTGGTCGTTGGCGACGCCGGCATGTTGGGCGTCGCGAACTCCATGCGCACTTGGCTCGTGAAGTGCGAGAGGTTCGGGTCGGGGGAACCCGCGGCGTGCGCGATCAGAAGGTGACCGCCCGCGTACGGCGTCATCAACGGTGCAGCGGCGGGTGCGAGTCCGAAGAACCCGTCGAGGTCGAGCGCTCCACCCGGCGCGCCCGGCGGCGGCACGGCCAAGGTCGGCCTCTGGACTGCGTAGTCCGGATCTGCGTAGGGCGGCACGGCGGTCAGGCCATCCTGTCCGCCGCGCAGGAAGATCGAGATGAACGTATCGCGGCCAGGCCCCGCACCGGCCGCGGCGGGCTTGCCGAGCGCGATCCGCGGCAGCCACGCCGGAGACGAAGCGGTGACCGCGAGAGCCTGAGACGTTCGCCCCAGGAACTGGCGGCGCGAGAGCTCGGCGTACTCGTCACAGGAAGGGTCGCCGAACGGGCGTTTTTGATCGTGTGTCATCGGGGCGCCTCCTAGTGGTGTGAGTCACTCTTGTGCGGCATTTTGGTCGGTGCGTACGCGTTCGCTGCAAGGCGCAGCGACGACGCGACTTCGCTGCAAGTCTCGGAGGAGGCACAACGCAGCAGCGGGCGGGTACGGGCCGACCAAAATG
>JAAELL010000544.1 GCA_024226735.1 bacterium
CATTTTGGTCGGCCCGTACCCGCCCGCTGCTGCGTTGCGCCTCCTCCGAGACTTGCAGCGAAGTCGCGTCGTCGCTGTGCCTTGCAGCGAACGCGTACGCACCGACCAAAATGCCGCACAAGAGTGACTCACACCACTAGCTGCCGCAGCGACCCAGGTAGGCCTCGTGATCGAACGCATCGACCTGGATCAACTCGTCCTGGCGCGTCAGCGCGTCGCGAACGAGATCGATTTCCTTCTCGTCCAGCACGCCCTTCTCGAGCGCCGTGGGGAGCAACGCGAGCTCCGCGTCGTTGGGCAGGGTACCGGCCCGCACGGCCGAGCGCAGCTTGCGCCGCGCCGGGCCCGCGTCGAGCATCGCGCGGCGTCCGAGATCGAGACCGACGATCGGGTGCTCCTCTGTCGTCGGCAGATGGATGTCCGCCGTGAAGCGGTCACGCAGCGCGTCGTTCTCGAGGATCGTCCGCGCCAGCGTCCGCGCCACTCGGTCCGAGGGCGGCCGGAAGCGTCTGCCGAGCGGGAACGTCAAGAACCGCATCAGTCCTCCGACGAGCCCGCTGGGCATGTTGATCAACACGCCGTACAGCGCCTCCTGGGTCTCGTGCAAAGCGTGGTCGATGGACCAGTCGAGGAAGGGCAGATCCTCGGTACGTCCGCCATCGTCGTGGAAGCGTTTCACCGCGCACGATCCGAGGTACATCCACGCGAGGGCATCCGCGAGGCGCCCCGTGATCAACTCGCGCCGCTTGAGGTCGCCGCCGATCGTTGCCATGCAGGCTTCGGAGACGATCGCGAAGGACGCGGAGAGTCGCGTCAGTCTCTTGAGATGACGGCGCGCCGGACCCTGCACGGCTACGCGCGCGAGCGCACCACGCGTCCACGCGAGCAGGTGCGCACGGGCGGCGGTCGAGCAGATGAAGCCGACGTGCCCGAAGAAGGCCGAGTCGAACTCGTCGAGGTCTCCGACGCGCGCCGCCTCCATCTCGCGGAAGGCGAACGGATGGCAGCGCAATGCGCCCTGTCCGTACACGATCAGTGTGCGCGTCAGGATGTTCGCTCCCTCGACGGTGATGCCGATGGGGATCGCCTGATACATGCGCGACATCGTGTTCCGCGGACCGCGCGAGATCGCGGCGCCGCCCATGATGTCCATCCCGTCGTTGACGACGTCACGCATGCCTTCGGTCAACCAGGCCTTGACGATCGCGGAGACGACCGACGGCTTCTCGCCGCTCGCGACCGCGCCCGCGGTCACTTTGCGCGCTGAGTTCATCAACCACGAGCGACCGACGATGCGCGCGAGCGGCGCTTCGATGCCTTCGAAGCGTCCGATGGGCATTCCGAACTGCTCACGCACGAGCGCGTATGCGGAGGTGACGCGCGTCGTCACTTGCGCCGCTCCGCAAGCCAGGCCCGGGAGCGAGATCGAGCGCCCCGCCGACAGGCAGTCCATCAGCATGCGCCAACCCTGTCCGACCATCGCCGTGCCGCCGATGATGCAGTCGATCGGCACGAAGACGTCCTTGCCGGTCGTCGGGCCGTTGAGGAACTTGACGCCGAGCGGGTCGTGCCGGCGCCCGGTCTCGACGCCGGGCAAGTCGGTCGGCACCAGCGCGCACGTGATGCCGCGGTCCTCTTCTTCGCTCAACAGATGCTCGGGGTCGTACAGCTTGAACGCGAGTCCGAGCAACGTGGCCACGGGCGCGAGTGTGATGTAGCGCTTGTCCCAGTCGAGCCGGACACCGAGCACCTCTTCGCCCTTCCACTGCCCACGGCACACGACGCCGCGGCTCGTCATCGAGCCCGCGTCCGAGCCCGCGCCTGGCTCGGTCAGTGCGAACGCAGGAACCTCGCGGCCGTTGGCGAGGCGCGGAAGATACTCGTCCTTCTGTTCCTTCGTCCCGTAGTGCAGGAGCAGCTCCGCGGGCCCCAGTGAGTTCGGCACCATGACGGTGACGGCCAGCGTCACGTTGTGGCTCGACACCTTGGTGATCACGGCCGAGTTGGCCTCCGCGGAGAACCCCAGGCCGCCGTAGTTCTCGGGGATGATGATCCCCATGAATCCCTTGTCCTTGAGGAACTGCCACGCCTCCTCGGACATGTCGCCGAGGTCGTCGACCTCGCCGCCGTCGACGAGGCTGCAGATCTCCTCGACCTCGTTTGCGAGGAACGACTTCTCGCGCTCGGACAGACCTGGCGGGCGATGATCGATCAGGCGCCTCCAGTCCGGCTTGCCACCGAACAACTCCGACTCGAACCAGACCGTGCCGGCCTCGAGCGCGGTGCGCTCGGTATCGCTCATCGAAGGGAAGACTTTCGCGAGGAGCGGCATCACCTTGCTCGTCACGTGCCTCTTGCGCAGGTCGACGTTACCGAAGACGACCGCAAGTGCGATGAAGATCAGCGTCGCCGGGATGGCGAGCCAGAGGCTCCCGCCGCGCGCCATCCACGCGATCAAGCCCAGTGCACCGGGCAGAACCCAGGCCAAGTACGCGCGGTCGACGAAGAGGAGGCCAGCTGCCAGGGCGAGCAGCGCCACGAGGATCATGAGTGTCATGCGTCTGGTAGGCGTTCCAACAATCGAGCGGCTGGCTGCATTCATAGGCGAATCGGGCCGCCGATGGAACGCTGGGCACGGAGATCGGTCGAACGGCGTGTCGGACTACTGCCGAGTTCGTATCCCTCGCTCGGGGTAGGGTGAGCGGCAGATCGAGGACGACATGAACAAGACCCAAGCCATGGCCCGCCTCCGCTCGCTCGGAAGCGATTCGATTCGCAAGACCTGGACGCGGCACGGCGTGACCGCGAAGGCCTTCGGGGTGCGCTACGGAGACATGTACAAGCTCGTCAAGGAGATCGGCGTCGACCATTCCCTCGCGCGCGCTCTCTGGACGACCAAGAACCACGACGCACGCGTCCTCGCCATGATGGTCGCCGACCCGAGCGCCACGACCGCGACCGAGCTCGACACGTGGGCGAAGGAGCTCGACA
>JAAELL010000545.1 GCA_024226735.1 bacterium
CATTTTGGTCGGCCCGTACCCGCCCGCTGCTGCGTTGCGCCTCCTCCGAGACTTGCAGCGAAGTCGCGTCGTCGCTGCGCCTTGCAGCGAACGCGTACGCACCGACCAAAATGCCGCACAAGAGTGACTCACACCACTAGCCCCGATCACTCCGACAGATCGAGCCCGATCCGCCGCAGAAGCGCGAAGCCCCCACACGCCTCGGCCGTGATCAAGTGCAGCGGCGTCTGCTCGTCGATCATCCAGCGCGCGAGGCGCATGCGATCGGAGCCCGCGACGCACGTCCCCGCGTGGGTCGTCACGGCACCCGCGAAGCCGCTCTCACGGACCGCGCCAGCCGCTGCGTCGTCGAAGTCCCAGCGGCGGCCAAAGGGGTACGCGAAGGTGCGTCCCGCGCCCTCGCCCAGCTCACGCACGAGGACGTCGCGGCCGCGCGCCACCTCCTCGGTCGCCGCTTCGGCGTCGAGCGTCGCGAGCACCTCGTGATGGACCGTGTGTCCGCCAAGCTCGACGCCGCCCGCGGCGAGCGCGCGCACGTCGTCCCAGTCCATGTAGATGCGCTCGCAAAGAGCCGCCTCGTCGCCGCCGTGCTCGCGGAACAGCTCGTCGATGCGTGCGTCGCGGTCGGCGCGCGCCGCCTCGTACTTGAAGACGCGCTTGACGGTGTAGGCGAGATCGCCCCCCTCCTCGAGCACGCGGCGCAGGCGCTCGCGCGTCTGCGCGTCCTCGCAACGCAGCAGGTAGTCGCGCCCGACCTCGTCCGCGCTCTTGCCGTTCGCCAGTAGCCAGAAGTACTTGTGCGACCAGTTGACCCGGCGCTCCTCGAGCGGGCGGCTCTCGAGGAAAACCGTCGCGCGCGCACCGCTGCGCTCGAGCAGCGGCAGGAGCACCGTGCGATTGTCCTTGTACCCGTCGTCCATCGACAGCGCGACCATCGAGCGTGGGCCCGAGCCGGAATCGAGGTGCTCGACGCCTTCGCCGACCGTCACCCAGCCGTGGCGCTGGCCGAGCGTGGCCGCGATGCGCTCGAGCCGCGCCGCGCTGATCTTCATGTCCGCGGGCAGACCGCCGTTGGCCGCTTCGTCGGCGACGCAGTGTCCGGCGAGGATCGTCAGCCGCGCCGGCATGACGCGATCGACGAGCCGCCACAGAGGCGTGTGGTGCAGGAGCCGCGCCCAGGCGCCGCGCAGGAGCATCTTGAACGCGTGCTTCAGCTCACTAGCTCGTCGTCGCGGTCGCCGTCCGTGAAGTACCAGGACGCGGGTTCGAGCATCGCCTTGCCGATCGGGTGCGATGCGTCGTGCACGTACGCGATGACGATCTTCGCATCGTCCTTCTTGGGTGCTCGGAAGCCCGCAGCCTGCAGCTGCCTCTCCCACCACGAGCCCTCGATCGCGTACGCGCGCGCCACGCTGGCGCCCGCCTTCGCGAGGTGCCCGAGCGCCGCCTCCATCGCGGCGGCGAACGCGACTTCGTCGAGCGCGAGCAGGTCGGCGACGAAGCCGACGGGCTCGCCGGTCGCCGGCAGCTGCACGACGCAGTAGCCGCGCAGAGCGCCCGACGGCTCGTAGACACCGTGCGCCTTGAAGCGCCCCGACGGAGCGTCGATGAAGCGCCAGTTCAGGTACTCGTGATCACGCCGGACCATGAACGGGTACTGCTTGGCCACCTCGAGGGCCAAGCCATCGACCTCCTGGTCGAAGCGCGGGAGCGGAACCGTGTTGACCTTCTCCCAGGCTTCGTTGCGCAGCTTGCCGCGGCGCATCGTGCCGCGCCAGTAAGTCCACGGCACGGCGAGCGCCGCGAGACGCCCCGCGCGCATGCGCTCACGCTTGGCCCCCTCGTCGGTGGTCAAGACGAAGGTCCAGGGCCGAATGCTACCGACCGAGCTCCAGCCGAGTTGGTCGGTGAAGATGTGCGCCGAGCGCCGGTTCGGCAGGCCGAACACGGCTGTCCAGCCGCGCTCCGCCGTCTCCGCCATCGCCTGGCGGTCGAGGACGCTGAAGATGCCCATGCGCCGGTGGTCGGGGTGCGTCATGACGTCGCCCGTCTCGCCGACGGTCGCCGCCTGGGTGTCATCGCCGAAGCTCAACACCGTGCGCGGCGAACAGGCGTAGCTGGAGATGAGCGCTCCGTCCCGACTCGCGACGAAGCTGACGGGCTGCCCGTGGGGGCAGCGCTGGTAGCGCCAGGGCACGACGGTCTCCCCGTCGCTCTTCTCGAAGCAGGTGTCGTAGAGGCCTGCCTGCGGCGTGCGATCGTCGTCCGTGGCGAGGTGGACCTCGACGCCGTCGGCGAGGGCTTCGGTCGGTTCACTCATGGAGGGCCATAGGATGCCCGCCCGCAGGCGCCGCGACAACCCGTTCCCGGCGTGCACGCAGCGCCGGGAGGATCTAAGGTGTGCCGCCTCAGCCGCCTCTCACCCGAATGGACCCTTTCCCCCAAGAAGCGCGCGCGAAATCGCGCACGCGACCGCCATGCCCCGCCTGATCGAATGCGTCCCCAACTTCAGTGAGGGACGCGACCTCTCCGTCATCCGCCAGATCACAGACCAGGTCGAGACCGTCGAGGGAGCTCGACTGCTCGACGTCGACCCTGGCCGCGCGACCAACCGCACGGTCGTAACGATCGTCGGAGAGCCCGAAGCCGTCATCGAGGCCGCCGTGCGGGCCGTGCGCCGGGCCGCGGAACTGATCGACATGTCGAGACACGAGGGTGAGCATCCGCGCTTCGGGGCGACCGACGTCTGCCCCCTCGTGCCGGTTGCGGGGGTCACGATGGAGGAGACCGTCGCCTACGCGCACCAGCTCGCGCGCCGGCTCGGAGAAGAAGTCGGCATCACGGTCTACTGCTACGAGAACGCCGCCAAGCAGGAAGAGCGCAAGAACCTCGCCACCGTACGCGCCGGAGAGTACGAAGGGCTCGAGGCCAAGCTCGCCGACCCGCACTGGAAGCCAGACTACGGGCCGGCGACCTTCCAGCCGAAGTCGGGCGCGACGGCCGTCGGCGCGCGGGACTTCCTCGCCGCGTACAACGTCAACCTCAACACGACCTCGACGCGTCGCGCGAATGCGATCGCGTTCGACGTGCGCGAGAAGGGGCGCATCCAGCGCGCGCCCGATCCCTTGACCGGCGAGATCGTGCGCGACGCGAACGGCGATCCGGTGTGGACACCCGGGGCGTTGAAGTGCGTCAAGGGCATCGGCTGGTTCATCGAGGAGTACGGCATCTGCCAGGTGTCGATGAACCTGACGAACCTGTCGATCACCGCGGTGCACGAATCGTTCGAGGCGTGCGCGAAGAGCGCCGAATCGCGCGGCGTCCGCGTCTCCGGCTCGGAGCTCGTCGGCATGGTGCCGCTCAACGCGATGCTCGACGCGGGCCGCTTCTACCTGCGCAGGCAGAAGCGTTCGACCGGCGTCTCGGACGCCGAGCTGATCAAGATCGCGGTCAAATCGATGGGGCTCGACGAGCTCGGCCCGTTCGATCCGAACGAGAAGATCATCGAGTACAAGCTCGACCAGGACGCGGCCCCGCGCCTCGTCGACCTGACGTTGTCGGGCTTCGTCCTGGAGACGGCCTCGGAGTCCCCCGCGCCCGGCGGCGGCTCCGTCGCCGCTGCGCTGGGCGCGCTGGGCGCGGCGCTCGGGACGATGGTCGCCAACCTCTCGAGCCACAAGCGCGGATGGGACGAGCGCTGGGACGAGTTCTCGGAGTGGGCGGAACGCGGCAAGGCCGCACAGACCGAGCTCCTTGCGCTCGTCGACCGCGACACCGAGGCCTTCAACGCGATCATGGCCGCGTGGCGCAGCGACCCGGCCGACCGCGAAGCCGCGATCGAGGCCGCGACGAAACAGGCGATCGATGTCCCGCTGCGCGTGATGGAGGTCGCCCTCGCCTCGATGGACGTGCTCGAGGGCATGGCCCGCGAGGGGCTCGAAGCATCGGTGTCCGACGCCGGCGTCGGCGCGCTCTGTGCACGCTCGGCCGTGCTCGGCGCGCACCTCAACGTCCGCATCAACGCCAAGGACCTCAAGGACGCCGCCGCGCGCGAGCAGTACCTGGGCCGTGGCGTCGAGCTCGAGGCGCAGGCGATTCGTCGCGAGCAGGAGATCCTCGGGATCGTGGCGACGAGGTTTTAGCCAACGGCTGACGCCGTTGACCGGGACGCTGCTCTTTCGTTCAACGGCTGACGCCGTTGAACCAGAAAACACCCCGGTGCCGCTTGCGGCACCAGCGGGGCTGGAGCCCAGCCCCGCTACATGTGGAAGGTCACGAGCACGGCGTTGCTCCAGTTCAGGATCCAGCGGCACGGGCTCGCGTCATCTCGGTACAAGGCCTGGAAGCCCCACGACGTGCCGGCGACGATCTGTGCCCCGTTCGGGAAGTTGCGCGCGGTGTGGTCGGCCAGGCTCGGACCGAAGGTCACCTCGCCGTCCGCATTGGAGACGAGGACCGGGAACGGGTAACGACCGTACGCACCGGTCCCGACGCAGAGCGGTCCGCTGAAGAGATTGACCGCCGTCATCGGCGCCCCCATGTAGAGCTGAGCCGGCGTCTCCTTCGGGATCGTGCTCAAGCGCAGCGTGAGATCGTCGTTCGCCACGCTCGGCGTGCCATGGGCCGCGAGGAGTCCGCCGCGCCCGGTCGAGTTCGCGCAGCCCGCCGACGCATCGACGTTGCCGCAGGGAGCGCTGGTCTCGCAGAGGCAATACGGCACGGCCCACGTCCCCCACTCGAGCACGGGCCCGTCGGGTTCCACGGGACGCGCGACCGGATAGTCCCGGTGTCCGTTCGCATCGAAGACCCAGACCGCGCCCTCGCCCGGCCGCAGGCCCGCCGCGCCGAACGCTCCGGCGACCAGATCGTGGGGCGACGCCGCGACGTCGAGGCCGAAGTAGGCGTAGTCGGTCCCGCCGTCGGCGGCCCTGGTCACACCGGCCGACTTCCAGTCGAGGCCCTCCTTGACGAAGACGTAGGCCGCGCCACGGTTGGCGCCGGCGCCGTCCTCGTGCGAGGCACCGATGATGACCATCGCTTCGCCCGAGGCGGCCGAGACACCGAAGCCATCCTCGGCGGCCGCGTCGTCCGCGGTCAGAACGCTGAACTCCACGAAGCGTGATCCGCGGCGCTCGAACACGAACGCGGCGCCCGCGTCGCGCGCGGCCGCGTCCGATCCGGGCGCGCCGATCACGGCGACGTCATCGGCCATCGAGATCGACGAACCAAAGTTGTCGTGGTGGGTCGCCGTGGACCCCGAGAACTTCTGCTTGAGCGTCCAACGGTTGTTCTGGCGGCGGAAGTAGTACGCGGACCCGGAGTTCGTGCCCGAGTCGTCGTCCGCATAGGCGGTCACGATCAGGTGCCGCCCTTCGAGCGCAACCGCGTGTCCAAAATAGTCGTGCTTGTTCGCATCGGGCGCCACGACCACCGCCTGCAGCAGCCAGTCCGATGAGTCGCGCTCATAGATGTACACGGCACCGCCGTCGACCGCGGCGTCGTCCGCGCGCTCCGCGCCGACCGCGAGCCAATCGCCGCTGACCGAGACCGAGCGACCGTAGAGATCGTCCTTCGCGCCGTCGTTGTTGCGCAGGAGCGCCACCTCCGCCCATTCCGCGCCGCTGCGCTCGAACGCGTACACGCCGCCGCGCTCGGCGCCGCTCGGGCCGCGCCCGGGCGCGGAGACGATGGCCGTCGTCCCGTGGATCGCGGTCTCGAAACCGAACCACGAGTAGGGCGCGGCGTCGCTGGGCACGAGCTTCGTCGTTTCGCTCCAGCCGTTCGCGTCGCGGGTGAGGACGTAGGCCGCGCCGACGTCCGTCCCCAGATCGTCGTCCCGGAACGCGCCAGTCAAGAGCTCGTTCCCGTCGACGGCGACCGAGAATCCAAAGGAGTCACTCATCCAGCCATCGGAGGCGTCCAGGCGCTCCTGAGCCGAAGTCCAGCTCGCCGTCGCGGTCGCGAGCCCTCCCATCAGAGCCCACGTCCAGGGCCCCTGCTTGCGGTTGTTTCGCACACTCAACCTGCAGTTCTTAATTGTCCCCACGAGCGCCGGCGTCCTACCCGCCGAGAGTCGAGCGCTCGTCCCTCTGTTAGACACCCACCGGAGAAGTCGAATGGGTCCAACGCTGCCGAGCGAGAGTGCTGGAGACCCCGAACCTCGTATCTCAGCAAATCCTCCGACGGCGGTCGAATTCCTGGGATGACGATTCGTGCTGAGACACGAGTCGCACATCTGCGCATGACCTTCTCGCATTGGGCCGCTAGCCTTGTGCAGCATGGCGGACCACGTTCGGAACCAGGCGCGCAGGATCGTCATCGTGACGCCTGCCGGCGCAGGCGGGGGCAACCGCGTCACGGCGCTGCGCTGGGCCAAGCTCCTGCGCGAGCTCGGCGAGTCGGTCCGCGTTCGACACGAGTGGCAGGGCGAGCCGGCGTCCGTTCTCATCGCGTTGCACGCGCGGCGCACGGCCGCGTCGATCGACCGGTTCGCGGCGGCCTGCCCCGCCGCACCGCTCATCGTCGCCAGCACCGGCACCGACCTCTACGTCGACCTCACGGGCGGCGGCGAGCCCGCCGAACGTGTGCGGACCTCGATGCGCCTCGCGAGCCGCGTCGTCGTCCTTCAGCCGCTGGCACTCTCGTCCCTGCCCCCCGAAGTGCACGATCGTGCCCGGGTCGTGTACCAATCCCTTCCGGCGAGCACCTGCGAGTCACGGGAGCCGAAAACGATCGACGGCACCTTCGACGTGTGCGTCCTCGCCAACGTCCGCGACGTCAAGGACCCACTGCTCGCCGCCCGGGCAGCGCGCGATCTGCCCGCCACCTCAAGCGTGCGCGTGCTCCACGCCGGGTCCGCGTCCGGCACGGAGTCGGACGCCCTCGAGACGGAGCGCGCGAGCAACCGGCGCTACACACCTCTCGGCTCCCTGAGGCGTGAGGCCGCCCTGCGCGTGCTCGGACGCTCGCGCCTGTGCATCTGCACGTCGCGCGTCGAGGGCGGCCCGAACGCGATCACCGAGGCACTCGCCCTCGGGGTCCCCGTCCTCGCCACCCGCATCGACGGTTGCGTCGGGCTCCTGGGCACGAGTTACCCCGGCTACTTCCCGGTCGGCGACGCCGCCGCGCTCGCCGCCCTGCTCGAGCGCGCCGAGACGGAGCCCGCGTTCCTCGCCGAGCTCCAGGCACGCTGCCGCGCCCGCGCCTGGATCGCTTCACCGGAGCGCGAACGCGAGAGCCTGCGGGCCTTGCTCGCCGGGTCGGCGCAGGGGGTGCCGGCATGAACGAAGACATGCACTGCGAGGCGCTCGTCTACATGCTGCCAGACGATGGGCTACCCCGCACCCGTGACCGACGTGTATGGGGCGCCGTCCGACAGCTCGCCCTGCGAGGGCGACGTCGTCCTCGACGGCGGCTACTCCCGCGACGAGCTGTGGACCGACGCCGGGCGCGCATGGCGCGACGCCCAAGCAGCAGCGCATCCGGCGTACTGGCGCAAGGACGCAGAGCGCTGGTTCAGGCGACAGTTCGACCGCTGGGTCCCGCTACGCACCGACCTGCCCGTGATCCACGTGAACGCTTTCGAGGCCGAGGCGTTCGCGCGTTGGATGGATCGCCGACTGCCGACCGAAGCCGAGTGGGAAGGCGGCGGCGCCCACGCCGATCAGAATCTTGGTCGAGCTCGCCACGAGCAGGGCTCCAGTGGAGGGTGTCGAAGAGGCGACGCGCGCGGCACGTCGCCAGTGAAGGAGGGGCGCGAGCGCCGTGAACCAGGACGGGGACTCACCGTC
The DNA here is from genome assembly GCA_024226735.1 of bacterium. Classification (GTDB taxonomy): domain Bacteria; phylum Planctomycetota; class UBA1135; order UBA1135; genus JAAELL01. The sequence continues at coordinate 7,791 of JAAELL010000545.1, forward strand.
CGCCGCGAGCCGTGCGCGCAGCCGTGCGCGCAGCCGCGCGAGCCCGCGCTGGACACGCGTCGCAACGGTCGACGCCGACACGCCGTGGCGCTTCGCGATGCGCTCGTTCGAGAGCTCCTCGAAGTAGCGTTCGAGCAGCGTGGTCCGATACGGCTCCTCGAGCCCGAGCACGGCGTCGACGAGCGTTCGCTGCCCCGCCGCACGCTCGACGAGATCGAGAGTCGAGAGCGCGGCGCGCTCGCCCCCCACTGCTTCCTCGCGCGGCCGCTCGCCGCTCAGCGCGACCACTAGTGCGTCCTGGGCCAGATCCTCGGCCGCATCCGCATCGCGCGCCACGCGTCGTGCCAGCGCGCGCACCCACCCCACGTGCATCAGCAGGTCGTCGGCGTTCATCGAGGGTTCGGGCGGCATCGTCATCCCCAAGGTGTCACCGGTGCCGATCCTATCCCACGGAAGCCCAGAGAATCGGCAGGCCTTGCCGCCGGCCCCGGGGGAGCGCGCGTTTCACTCGAACGTCACGCTCAGGCCATCGGTGAAGTTGGACGTCTGGCCGTCGCGGAACCAGCCCTGGAAGTTCCACGTGTCGCCAGGTTGCAGCGCAATCGAGAACGGAGCCACCGAGATGGGAATCGCGCTCAAATCGATGCCCAACGAAAACTCACCTGTGTCGCCCGAGCTCTGAACGAAGCCGTCGTAGCGGCCTAGGTTCGGACCTGTCCCGAGGCAGAAGTTCCCGGCGCTACCACCGGGAGTCATGATGAAGCCCTGGGTCGGGCTCGCCAGGAAGAAGCCAAACTCGTTCAGCGGTAGGCTGCGCGCGATCAGCTGCACCTCGTTCACGACGACGAGAAGACTGCCCGCCGCCTCCATCGAGGCCGTGATGCCCGTGGAGTTCGGGTTCGTCGTGCAGTAGTTCGTTCCGAGCGGAGCGGGGTCGACGATGACGTACGCGACCTTGGTCTCGGTGTCCGCGCCCTCCGGACCGGTCACCGTGAGCGATACGGTCTGCGGACCCAGGTGATGGAAGTCGTGGAACGGGTTCTGCTCCGTCGATGTCTCGCCGTTCCCGAAGTCCCAGAGCCACTCGGTGATGACGCCCGTCGACAGGTCCGTGAAGAAGGTGGTCACGGGCGAGGCTCCACTCGTCGGCGCGCCCGAGAAACCCGCCGTGGGCCCGTTCGAGGTCACCGTGATGTAGTTCACTTTCGTCTCGGTGTCGACGCCGCCGGGTCCAACGACGGTCAGAAACACCGTGTACGTTCCGGCGCTCGCGTAGGTGTAGCTCGCGCTCCGAGCCGTCGAGGAGCCGCCGTCGCCGAAGTTCCAGAACCAGTCCTCGATCTCGCCGGTCGATTCGTCGCTGAACTCGACGGTGAGCGGAGCGATGCCGCTCGTGGGGTTGCCCGAGAACTCAGCGGTCGGCACCGTGGAATCGGCGCTGATGTAGTTGAACTTCGTCTCCGTATCGCTGCCACCCGGCCCTATGACCGTGAGCGCCACGGTGTAGGTGCCGCTCACCGTGTAGATGTGCGACGGACTCTGCGCGGACGAGCTTCCGCCATCGCCGAAACTCCAGCTCCAGCTCGTGATCGTGCCTGTGCTCTCGTCGCTGAATGCAACCGACAGCGGTGCCTTGCCAGCCGTTGGACTGCCGCTGAACTCGGCCACCGGCGTCGAGGCGCTGACCGTGATGTAGCCGGTCTTGGTCTCGCTGTCGGCGCCGCCGGGTCCCTGGACCGTCAGCGCGACCGTGTACACGCCGTCCGTCGAGTACGTGTGGCCGGGGTTCTGCGCGGTCGACGTGCCGCCGTCGCCGAAGTCCCAGCCCCAACCGTTGATCTCCCCGGTCGACAGGTCGCTGAAGCTGACCGACAGCGGCGCCGTCCCGCTCGTGGGTGTGCCGGCAAACTCAGCGACCGGCGCAGCAGCGTTGACATCGATGTAATCGATCTTCGTCTCCGTGCCGCTGCCACCCGGCCCCGCGACCGTGAGAGCCACGGTGTAGGAACCGCTCATCGGGTACGTATGGGACGGACTCTGCGCGGACGAAGTCCCACCATCGCCGAAGCTCCAGCTCCAACTCGTGATCGTGCCGGTGCTCTCGTCGCTGAACGCGACCGCCAACGGTGCGGTGCCGGCCGTCGGACTGGCGCTGAACTCGGCCACCGGAGCGGTGGCGCTGACCGTGATGTAGTCGGCCTTCGTCTCGGTGTCGTTGCCGCCGGGACCGACCACCATCAGCACGACGGTGTACACACCGTCCGTCGTGTAGGTGTGGTTCGGGTCCTGCGCGCTCGACATGCCGCCGTCGCCAA
>JAAELL010000546.1 GCA_024226735.1 bacterium
CATTTTGGTCGGCCCGTACCCGCCCGCTGCTGCGTTGCGCCTCCTCCGAGACTTGCAGCGAAGTCGCGTCGTCGCTGCGCCTTGCAGCGAACGCGTACGCACCGACCAAAATGCCGCACAAGAGTGACTCACACCACTAGCAGCCGCGCGCGCGGCCGGCCTGAAAGTGGGGCTGATCTCCAACTGGAGTCCGCGGCTGCCGCTGATGCTGGACCGCATGGATCTCACCGGCGCCTTCGACGTCGTCGTCTGCTCAGCGATCGAGCGTCTCGAGAAGCCGCAGCCGGCGATCTTCGAGCTGGCCCTCGCGCGCGCCGGAGTCGCGGCCGAGGACGCGCTGCATGCCGGCGATCACCCGGAGAAGGACTGCGCGGGCGCGATCGCGGTCGGGATGCGCGCCGCGCTCGTCGATCATGCGGGTAGCATGCCCGCTCATGCGAACGCCCGGTACGCGCGCACGCTCGACGAGCTCCTCGCGACCGTCACTGACCTGTCCGCCACCCCATGAACGACATCGACGCCCTCCAAGCCGACATCGACCGCCTGCGCGAAGCGTTCGGACGCCTGCGCGAGAGCGTCGGGCGCACGTTCCTGGGACAGGACGACGTGAGCGAGCTGCTCTTGCTCGGCCTGCTCGCCGGCGGGCACGTCCTGCTCGAGGGTGCACCGGGCCTCGGCAAGACGACGCTCGTGCGCGGGCTCGCGTCGAGCCTCGACCTGGACTTCGCGCGCGTGCAGTTCACGCCCGACTTGATGCCCGCCGACGTCCTGGGCACGCGCATGCTCGAGCTCGACGACGCCGGTGGCCGCCACTTCGCGTTCGAGCCGGGACCGGTCTTCACCAACGTCCTGCTCGCCGACGAGATCAACCGCGCGACGCCGCGCACGCAGGCGGCGCTGCTCGAAGCGATGGAGGAGCGCCAGGTCACCGTCTTCGGCGAGACGCGCGCTCTCGAGGAGCCGTTCCTCGTCGTCGCGACCGAGAACCCGATCGAGATGGAGGGCACCTACCCGCTGCCGGAAGCCCAGCTCGACCGGTTCCTGTTCAAGGTCACGCTCGAGATGCCGCCACAGGAAGAGCTCGAGCACATCCTCGCCGAGACGACGAGCCCGCGCGTCGCACACGAGGCGTCGGCGGTGTCCAAGGACGATGTGGTCGCGATGCGCGCACTCGTCCGGCAGGTGCCCGCCAGCTCCGAGATCGTGCACTTCGTCTCGGCACTGATCCTCGCGACGCACCCCGGCAATCAGCACGCCCCCGAGCGCGTACGGACCCTCGTGCGCTACGGATCGAGCCCGCGCGGCGGCCAGGCTCTCCTGCTCGCCTCCAAAGTGCGCGCGCTGGTCGCCGGCCGGTTACACGTGACGGTCGAGGACATCGAGGCGCTCGCACCGCCCGCGCTGCGGCACCGCGTGCTGCTCGGGTACGAGGGCGAAGCGTCGGGCGTCTCGATCGACGCGATCGTCGCCGACGCTCTCGAGGCGGCGCGCAAGGTCTGAACTCCCGTCTCCCACATGGAATCAGAAGAGCGTCGGCGTCAGCACGAAGAGGATCCAGAACCCAGGCACGAACAGCGCGACCTTGGCGATCTTCGGCCGTACGCAGAAGCCGGCTACGACGAGAGCGACGCCGACCGCGGGGTAGATCCATCGGGGGTCCAAGCGTTCATCGTAACGGCTCGCCCCAGCGCAGCGCAGCGAGAGCCCGGGAGAGGGTGCGGTGCCGGAGCGCGGCTCGATGACGACTCTCGTGCAGGAATCGCGCCAGCGGGCGCGCGTGGTACCAAGCACGGTCGCCGCGCACGTGCAGTCGGGCGATCAGCGCGGTCCGCGCACGCCGCGCGGCGGCCAGCGCCGGAGCGCCGCGATCCTCGTACCGCACGGCACCGGATTCGAGGTCGACGTGCAATCGATCTCCGCTCTGGAGGTCGATGGCGAGGAGCGGGTCCCTCGAGCCGATCCCGGCGAACCGCACGGCATCGGGCGCGTAGGAGCGCCACGTCCGCGAGCATCCCCAACTGACGAGATCGTGGACGCGATGGCCGATCAGCTCTTCGAGCGTCTTCGACCAGCGCCGGGTGCCCTGCCCGTCGTAGCGTTCGAGCACGCGCCCGTGCCCCGCGCAGAGCCACCCATCGAAGGTGATCAGATCGCCGGTGTCGAGCAGGTAGGCATCGTGCGGCATGACGTCGTGCGCGAGGGGGAAGGCGAGGCCGTTGCCGTCGGACCACATGAGCTGTGCCTGCGCGCGCTCATCGTCGGCTCGCTCCTTCTCGTTCGGTCGCTGAACCCAGCGACCCGGCGTCAGGCGCATCTCGAGCCGGCCATCGGGCGACCGCAGTGAGCGCGGCTCCGGGAATTCGAAGCACTGGCTGGCGGCGTGTGCCGCCAGCACGAGGCTCATGGGGATCGAGAATCGGTGCCTGCGCATGTGGGGTCGCCCTTCCACTCATGTAGACGCGGGCGCCCAGCCGGTTTCCATACTATCCTCGCCGTCCCATGGACTGTCTCATCCGCCTCGTCCAGGCCGACGCGACGCTCGGCAACCTCAGTGCCAACCTCGACGCGCACCTCACGCACATCGACCAGGCGATCGAGGACCGCGTCGATCTCGTCGTGTTCCCCGAGCTGTCGCTCACCGGCTACTTCCTCAAGGACCAGACCGCCGAGGTCGCGCTCGCGAACGACGCCGAGCTGTTCGCGCCGATCCGCGAGCGCTCGAAGACGATCTCGATCGCGCTCGGGTTCGTCGAGCGGGCGCGGGACGGGCGCGTGTTCAACGCCGTCGGGTTGTTCGAGGACGGCGAGCTCGTGCACGTGCACCGCAAGGTGCACCTGGTGACCTACGGGATGTTCGAGGAGGCGCGCGACCTCGCCGCCGGCGAGGCGTTCCAGGTCGTCGAATCCAAGCATGGGCGCTTCGGGTTCCTGACGTGCGAGGACGCGTGGCACGTCGACGGGGGCTACCTCTACTTCCTCGGCGGCGCGGACGCGATCATCGTTTGCTCCGCCGGTCCAGGGCGCGGCGTCGGCACGGGCGGCGAGGGCCTCGCTTCCAACCGCGTCTGGGCGACGCTGCAGGACGCGATGTCGATCCTGTTCCGGACGTGGATTCTGTACGTCAACCGGGTCGGCTGGGAGGACGGAGTCGTCTTCGGCGGCGCGACGCGCGCGGTCGATCCGTTCGGCCGCGAGAATGCGCTGCTCGAGGGCCTCGACCCGGGGCAACTGCGCGTGCACGTGACGTCGGACATGCTCGAGCGCGCGCGCACGCAGACGCCGCTGCGACGCGGGGAGAAGCCGTGGATCCTCGCACGCGAGCTGAGCCGGCGCTGGGGAACGTTGCCGCAAGCCGAGGACGAGGACGCTTCGCCCGAGAAAGAGGCCGACCGTTGACCTCGCTCGACGTCCAGCCCGAGCTCGTCAGCGACCTGCTCGAGCGCTTCCTCGCCGCCGAGTCGGGCAAGTTCGGTTTCGACCGCGCGGTGCTCGGTCTCTCGGGCGGAATCGACTCGGCGGTCTCGTGCGCGCTCGCCGCGCGCGCATTCGGGCCCGAGAACGTGCTGGCGGTCATGATGCCCTACCGCACGTCGAACCCCGACAGCGAAGCACACGCACGCGAGGTCATCGACGCGCTCGGCGTGCGCTGGAAGAAGGTCGACATCTCGGCGATGGTCGACGGCTACCTCGAACAAGAGGGCATCGAGGAGCGCATGCGCCGCGGCAACGTCATGGCGCGCGCGCGCATGGTCGTGCTCTACGACCTCTCGGCCGCCGAACGTGCGCTCGTGATCGGCACGAGCAACAAGACCGAGATCCTCCTGGGCTACTCGACCCAGTTCGGCGACGCCGCGAGCGCGCTCAACCCCCTCGGCGATCTGTACAAGCACCAGGTCGTCCAGCTCGCGCGCCACCTCGACCTACCGGCCAGCGTCATCGACAAGCCGCCGAGCGCCGACCTGTTCGAGGGCCAGTCCGACGAGGACGAGCTCGGCTTCACCTACGACGAGGTCGACCGCCTGCTCGTGCGCATGATCGACGAACGCTTCAGCGAGGAGGAGCTCGTGCGCGCGGGCTTCGAGCGCTCGTTCGTCGACAGCGTGGCGCGCCGCATCGTGATCAACCAGTACAAGCGCATCCCGCCGATCGTCGCGAAGCTGGGCCAGCGCACCGTGAATCAAGACTTTCGGTACCTGCGCAGTTGGGGTCACTGACGCACCAAAGCAAAGAGCCCGCCACCTGGCGGTGACGGGCTCGCAGGGCAACCTGATGTGGAGGAAGGCGCCCGGGGGGGAGTGTCGGTCTCAGGGGGAGTGTCAGTCCTACCTCTGCAGCTCCTTGGCCAGCGCGTCGAAGTCGCAGGAGGAGATCTCCTTTGGACTGATGCGGCCCATGTCGACGAAGCGCTTGTGCTCGGCCGGCGAGGACATCTCGACGTTGGCGCCGCGCGGAAGTGACTCGCCTTTGCGGGCGGGCAAGGGGGTGATCTCGGACGAACGCACGACCTGCGCGAGGTTCTCGGGCAGACCTTCGGGAAGCGCTTCGCGGCGCTCGAGGGCGCGGCGGGCTCGGCGGCAAACCTCGAGCGTGCTGGTGAGGTTGGTGCGGATGCGCGTCAGGCGCTCGACGTCAGGGGCGGGCCCCGTCAGGGATTTCTTGACCTTCGCGTTCGCAACTTCGAGGACGGCGATGAGGCAGTTCAGCTTGCGCATGAGCCGCTCGCGGTACTCGGGCGATTCCAGGTTGGATTCGTCGAAGGGCTTGTTGGATTCATGGGGCATGGTTCGTCGCTCGTTGGCCCGCTCTGGCGGGCGCCTCGTTCACTCCAAACCTACCCCGCCCTCAGCGTGAGGGTCGGAATCGCGCCGGCCTCTGGGGCTTGACCATGGGGCGCGTGCGTGTCGCTGGTGCGCAAGAGGCTCCCGGAAAGCCTGCTCCACTGCAAACGCGGCGGAAACGCTCCCAGGGACGGCCCTGGAGGCATCTCTCGCAGACATCCCGAGGGCGTTCAGTCCGCGAGGCTCGACTGAAGCATCAAGAAGAGATCTTGATCCTTCACCTTGCCGGCCATCATCAACGGGAACCCCTTCACTTCGCCAGTGACGATGCTCCACGAGCCCAGGGGCATGCTCTTCACCGAGCCGAGCGAGGCGTCGTTCGGATAGCCCGACGCGATCTGCTGGCGGTGCATCAAGAAGACCATTTCGAGACCGTCCGAGTAGGCGAACCGGGCCCACTCGAACTCGGGGCCACGCACCTTGTCGATCGTCAGGACGCGGTAGCCCGTCGGCGGAAGGCTCGGGCGCAGGAGCTCGAACCCGACGTCGGGACGGTCGAGGTTCTGCGACTCCGTCGGGAAGCGGTGCTCCCCACGCATCTGCAGCCCGGTGAGGTCGGCGTCCCGGACGAACGTCTCGAACTCCATCTCGCTCAGGAGCCGGCCATCGGACACCGCGAACTCGCGCGAGCGCAGGACGAGCCCGCTCAAGTCGTCGACGAGCACGTCGTAGTAGCTCGCCGAATGGCCGTTGCGCGAGTCGACGCGCAGCGCCAGGCAGCTCTGCCCGAGCAACGTCGTTGGCGCCAGCATCGTGACGGTGTAGTTCGTGCGGAACTGCTCGACGTCGCGGACGTGGAAGTCGCGGTAGCGAGTCAGACCTTCGCGTGCATCGAGCAGAAGGATCAGGACCTGCGCATTCGCCTGCCCCGACAGGATCTCCAGCGGCTCGACGGCGAAGTTCCCCTGGCCATCGGCACCGATCTCCTCGCGGTACTCGAACGGCGACAACGCCTGTTGGCTCAAGATGCGCCGCGTGCCGCGGTAGTGCGTCGACGTCGGCGCCGCGTGCATCCGGTAGAGCAACGAGCCCGGTCCGCCGACCGACGCGGCCGATTCGGACGTCTGCGGGTCGGGCGTGGAACCCGCGGCGACACCCGAACCCGTGGACCCGCTACAACCGACGAGCGCGACGAGCGCGCAGGCCCCGGCCAATCGGCCGAGCGCACCGCGAGCCGCGGGGCTCGATTGGGGTTGCTGGAGTCCTCGAATCATCGGAGAGTCACTTCCAATCCGGGGCGATGCCGGTGAGACCGGAGACGAAGGCGGCGGTCTCGGGGGACAGCGCGCCGCGATCAAAACTCGGGAGACGTTCGACTTCGAACGACAGCCCGGCCAGGGGGTCGTCGGTCGAATGGGTGTCCGCTTGGCGCAGCACCCCGAACCACAGCAGGAATCCCGCAGCGACCAAAGCCACTGCAGGCGCCATGGCGCGCAATCCACCGCGGCGCGCGGGGGTGCGCTGGATCTCGAGGCGCACGAGTTCGTCGAGCTCGCGCGGGGCGATCAGACGATCGAGCGCGCGCAGCGCCCGAACGGCGTCGCCGCCCGTTTTCGTGGCGCTGTCGCACTCGTGCTCGATCTCGGCCGCGACGCGCTCGTCTAGCTCGGCCGGGGCGCGCACGGGCTCGTCGTCGACTCCGTGCTCGACCGCGACCTGGATCGCATCGCGCAACAGCGCCGGAGCGGCGAGCTGCGCGAGATGGCCGAGGGACCGGACCGCCCGATCTTGGCGATGGCCCGGGTGAAGAGTGGCCACCACTCGCCCCTCCAGTTCCTGGGGAGCCCCCACGTGCGTCAACGAAACCAGAGCATGGCTCTGGTCCGTCAGGCGCAGCATGAGAGCGGAGCACGTCCCACAACTGGAAAGATGCGCCCGCGCGTCCGCCTCCAACTTCAGACCCGCCGAAGCGGAGTCGGAGGAAGGAACTGTGCCACGCATGTCCGACGCCGCCAGTGCCTGTTCGGCAACGGCTTCGATCAGAACATCCCTGAGCGTGTGGCAGTTCATCGAGACTTCAACGCAGGTGGTGCCGATCGAGGACCGGAGTGAGCTCTCGGTCCAGAGCGGCATGAGCCCTAGAGAGACGCGACTTGACCGTGCCGAGGGAGATGCTGAGGGTCTCCGCAATGGCCTCGTAGGAAAGGCATTCGACGTAGCGAAGCACGGTGATGGCCCGCATCTTGGGGCTGAGGCGAGTGATGGCCTGTTGGATTTCTGCTTCGAGCTCGTGACGGGATGCCGCGGCCATGGGCACCTCCGTCTGCTCGTCACGAATGTCCAGACGACTGCCATCCCCGCTCGCGTCCCCCTGCAAGGCCTCGAGTGAGACCGGGGCTTTCGAGCTGGAACGCCGCATCAAGTCGATGCTGGCGTTCACCGCGATGCGGTAGACCCAGCTCGAGAACTTCGACTCGAAGCGGAACTCGCGCACCTTTCGGAAGAGGATCCCAAAGGTCTCCTGCGAGGCGTCCAGAGCGTCCGTGGCATTGCCTGTGATCCGGAAGCACACGTTGTACACGCGGTCCTTGTACCGCTCGTACAAAGCCCGGAACGCGCCCTGGAAGCCCACGTCGGGCGTGTCCTGGCAAGCCAGGACCAGGGAGCGGTCGGGATCGGTGCTGATCGGACTAGACATCGGTGCCTGGGACGCGTCGGGAGCGTCGGAGGTTCCCTACTAGGGGTGCCTTATTTTATGGCGATGCGGGGGGTCAAGCGGCGTCGAAAGTCGGCTCTGCTTCCGGTGTTCCGGATTAGGGCAACGCAACCCGGAAAAGCCCCCGCTCAGGCCCTGAATCAGGCACTCGAATGGAGCCTTGTTCCCCCAAATGAGACACGCCGGCACCCCGTAGGAAGGGGCCGGCGTTCTCGCGTGTGTGGTCTTTCGAGCGCGTTCAGTTGCCGATCAGTGCACCGGGGTCGACGCGCCGGAACGTCGTCCCGACCGTCAGCTCGCAATCGGAGGCGCAGTACGACTCCCAGCCATCGATGCAATCGGCCTCGACGATCTGGACCGAGACCAACGCTCCGACGACGCCGGTGACCTCTTGGCGCTGGAAGCAGATCTTGTTCGGCGTCCACGTGATCGGGACGGCGTTCTGACCGGACTGCGGGATCGGTTGGAAGAGCGACCCCCCGTTGCCCTGGCTCAGGTTGTTGACGCTCGACCCGGACGTCCCGGGTCCGCGCGCGTCGCGACGCATCATCAGGATGCCCTGATCGGTCGTGATGTCGACGCAGGCCGAAGCGAGGTAGTCGGTGCTTCCCGGCTCGCCGATCACGACGAAGAACGTGACCGAGCCGTGGCGCACGATGAGCTCGGGCGCGATCGGGATGTCGAACCCGATCAAGCGGCCGCCGGGCACCACTACGGTGCTGACGGTCGAAGTGCCGACGATCCGGTCGAAGTCGAGGTTGACGAGCTCATCGCCCATCAGGGCCGCGAACCGGATGTTGTTCTCTTGGTGCGATTGCTCTTGGGTGTAGACGGCGACGAAGAGCTTCAAGAAGCCGTTCTCGCCGCGCGCGGTCATGCCGACCGAAGTGTCCTGAACACGCGGGATCGAGTTCGAGTCTTTCGGCGAAGTCTGGAGCGCGAGCTCTTCGCCGTCGAGGTACCCGTCGAAGTCGGAGTCGGCGATACCCGGCATCGTGCCGAGAACGATCTCCTGGCCATTCGGGATGCCGTCGGCATCCGAGTCGTGCGAGCGGTCGATCTGAGCGAGCAGCGGCGCCTTGCTCTGCTGACCTGCGAAGCCAGCGAGACCTAGTGCGACCGTAACGCCCAGTGCAGACAAGACCCAATCCGGCAGCCGCATGCGGGGTGCTGTAGGGAGGTGCCTCATCGTGATGCCTCGGGTTGCGGGTGGGAGAGCCAGATCAGAACCAGCCTGGTCTATGACCCCGTATCCGTCAAGGTACCCGGTTTCTGAAGCTTCGGAGGGCCGAGTCTCGGGACGAGTCACCGAGGTGGCCTCCAGGGCCCATCGCTGATAGCATCTTCGGCCCACTGCGGCGCCCGTAGCTCAGCTGGATAGAGCGTTCGCCTCCGGAGCGAAAGGTCACAGGTTCGAATCCTGTCGGGCGTACCAACCTCAAGTCGAGACACTCCCGGGACTTGGGTCGAGCCAGGGTCTCTGGCTCGCGCCCCCCACCTTTCTGGCACCGCGGTGAGGGCAGCTCGAAGCTCCTCGTTCTCCAGGTGGGTACACCTCGTCCGTGAGTCGCGAGCTGCGGTGCCCGAGAAGCCGCCTGGCCTGGACCAGGTTCACACCCGCCCGAGCGAGTCGACTCGACTCGCCGCTGTGTGTCGGAGCGAGTGGATCGTGACTCGATCACCACGAGCATCCACGCGCTCGATGTTCGCGAGCTCAAGAAGCCGTGCGAAGGCAGAAATGCTGTCGGAGGAATGGACTGGCTTCGCTACGTGTTCGACACCGCGCGTGGTAGAGACGTATGCCGCGCCGCGTCGCTCGCGCGCGAAGGCGGCCAGGAACATGTCGCTTGTCTCGTGCTCCGCCAGGAGCGCGAGACAGTGAGCCGGGGCGGTCACTTCCCAGATTCGGGCCTGTCCACCGCCGTTGGGACCAGGCCCTCTCAAGCGGATGGTCCATACCGATCGAAGGCAATCCTGGATGGCTGAAACCTAGCTATCGCTTCCGAAGCAGGGACGCCAAGAGATGCACACGACCCAATCACGATGGACCAGCGATCAAGGCTGGAACCCCCGCTCTCTCACGCCGCTAGAAGGGGCACAGGTCGTTCTTGTGTTCGGCGGTCGGCATGTAATCGAGAGGGCCGATTCGCTGGATGAACTGCGCGAATGTTACCCGGGTGCACACATCATCGGCTGCTCAACAGCCGGTGAGATCTGCGACGTCGAGGTCACAGATGATTCACTAGTCGCGACAGCTCTACAATTCGAGCGTAGTCGTGTGGCCATGCACGTGGTCACGCTCGAGGCTAGCGCCAACGACAGCCGCCGCGCGGGGGCAGCGCTGGCGCAGGGACTCGAGAAGACGGGACTGCGTCATGTCCTCATCCTGTCCGACGGAACGCAAGTAAACGGAAGCGAACTCGTGCAGGGGATCGCGGAGAACCTGCCGAGTGGCGTGACCGTCAGCGGCGGACTCTCCGGGGACGGAGATCGCTTCGAGCGCACATTTGTGCTCGCCGACGGCCCACCGCGGCAGGGAACGATCGCTGCCCTCGCACTGTACGGCGCATCGCTGGAGATCCGTAGCGCATCGCTAGGCGGCTGGGATCCATTCGGACCTGAACGGATCATCACGCGATCGGAGGGCAACGTCCTGTTTGAGCTCGACGGCCAGTCCGCGTTGGGCTTGTACAAGCGGTACCTAGACGAGCACGCCGACGGATTGCCTGCGACCGGCCTGCTGTTTCCGCTAGCCGTTCGCAGCGACCAGAACGACAAGCCCATTACGCACGATCCTCGCCATCGATGAAGCCGACCAGAGCATGACCTTTGCTGGTGACCTCCGCGAGGGTTCGCTCGCGCGACTGATGAAGGCCAACTTCAATCGCTTGGTAGACGGCGCTGCGGACGCGGCGCGTCAGAGTTTTGGCCCTCTTCACGAAACGGCTCCCGATCTGGCGATTTTGATCAGTTGTGTGGGTCGCAAGATGGTCCTCGGCCAGAGAGTGGAGGAGGAAGTCGAGGCGGTGCGCGACGTCCTAGGCGATTCTACGGCGCTCGCTGGCTTCTACTCGTACGGTGAGATTTCGCCATTCACGCCTGGGGCCAGGTGCGAGCTCCACAACCAAACTATGACGATCACGACGATTCACGAGGCCGCGTGACCGCGCGGCCAGGAACCCCAGATGCATCGTCTCCTCGAAAGACAGGTTCGGAAATACCTGGGTAGTGTGGACGCGTTGCCGCCGGAGCTCTCGGCGCTTCTTGCCGCGGTCGGTGAAGCCTACCGGTCCTTCGACGCCGATCGAGTGATGCTGGAGCGCAGCCTCGAGCTGAGCTCCAGGGAGCTTCTTCAGTCGAACGCTGAGGTGCGCGCCGTCCTGAAAGCGCTCCCCGACACGTTCCTCTGGTTGGACGAGACTGGGCGAATCACAGACGTGCAGGCAAGGGTAGGGAGTGATCTCGTCCTGCCGCCGGACAGGCTCCGCGGCCGCCTCGTTACGGCCATCCCCCACACGGCAACTGCAACGGCATTCACGGACGGCCTCGAGCGCGTCCAAGAAGGAAATGAGCTGGTCCGCTTCGAGTACAGCCTGATGCTTGACGGGGACAAGAGCTACCACGAGGCCCGCCTGATCCCACTTGTGGGCGGGCAGGTCCTGGCGATTCTGCGCAACATCACCGATGTCAAACTGCGAGAGCTGGAGCTACGTGAGGCCATTCAGGTCGCAGAGGTCGCAACACGCACGAAGGACGAGTTCCTTGCGACGATGAGCCACGAGATCCGTACGCCGATGAATGCGGTCATCGGCATGACGGGCCTGCTCCTCGAAACCCAACTCACCGGAGATCAGCTCGACTACGCGCGCACGGTCCGATCATCGGGAGAAGCCTTGTTGGCGATCATCAACGACATACTCGATTTCTCCAAGATAGAGGCGGGCAGGCTAGACCTCGAGACCATCGAGTTCGACATCCGCGAAACCGTCCGAGAAGTCATCGACATGGTCGCCGAAGGTAGCTGCAATGAAAACCGTGAGCTGTTTCTCGTCGTCCAATCGGACGTCCCGCGGATGGTTGTCGGCGATCCTGCCCGTCTCAGTCAGGTGATCCTCAACCTGGTTAGCAACGCGCTCAAGTTCACTCACGAGGGCGAAGTGACCGTCGGGCTGGGTGTTGAGAGTCGCCGTGGATCCGTGACGGACCTGCGTTTGGATGTCACGGATACCGGTATCGGTATCGGGCCGGAGGCTTGCCAGCGCCTCTTCCTGCCCTTCACTCAAGCGGACAGCTCGACGACGCGCCGCTATGGCGGCACGGGTCTCGGGCTCGCGATCAGCAAGCGTCTCGTGGAAGCGATGGGCGGTACCATCCGGGTACGGAGCCAACTCGGTCATGGGAGCCAATTCTCTGCCGTCGTTCCCTTCGAGCTACGGCCGACCAGCGGATTGACCAAGACGGGCTTCCGTCGGACTTGCCTCTACGGCATCCGCGCCCTTGCCGTGGACGACATCGAGGTGAATCGTTGGCTCATCTCTCGGCAACTCGGCGACCTGGGCATGCGAGTCCACGCCTCGGACAATGCTCAAGCCGCGCTTACGGCACTCGCCGAAGCAGCCCTGGCGGGCGACCCGTACCGTCTCGTCCTTCTCGACCATCATATGCCAGATGTCGATGGCATCGAGTTGGCCTTGGCCATCCGCCGGGACAAGCGGTTCCGGGACATCCCTATTGTACTGTTCACGTCCGGCCCTCGCACCAAAGCGCGAGAACTTGCGATTCAGGTCGAACTCCAGGCCTACTTACCCAAGCCGATTCGCGAGCCTCAGCTACTCGCGTGCATCCTATCTGTCTTGGGGTTCGAAGCTCAGCACAGTGGAGTGCGACGCGAACCACTTTCACCTGAGCAAGCACGACATGAGAGTGCCCCCGAACGACGGCGCCTCCTCCTCGTCGAAGACCATCTGGTGAACCAGAAAGTCGCGTGCCGGATCCTCGAGAAGCTTGGGCACTCTGTCGATGTCGCTGCCAACGGGCTCGAAGCTTTCGAAGCGGTTGTCACGACGGAGTACGACCTCGTGCTCATGGACTGGCAAATGCCAGTATTGGACGGCCTGCAAGCGACGGAGAAGATTCGACGGTATCAGAAGGAGAACGGCCTGGCGCCGGTGCCCATCATCGCGCTGACCGCAAACGTGATTGACGGAGACGAGCAGCGCTGTCTGGCGGCCGGAATGAACGGCTATCTGGAAAAGCCGATCCGGTTGGAGGATATTCAGATCGCGCTGGAGTCTTGGCTATCCGACAAGCCAGGCTCGTCTGAGGCGGCCTGACGCCGATGCCATTCGTCTCCAGCATAAGGTCGAGTCCGACGTGAGCGCCGGCTCTCTGTGCCACTTTGGCGCCAGGAACTCGGTCTGCGGCTGTCAGTGCGGCGCCATCTACCAAAGCCCCACCCGACCGTCTGGCTCGTCGTAATGCCTGACGGAAGAGACGTTTGCCCCTGCTTGTCGACTGGTGTCATCCTCGCCCGGCTGTCGCCCACTTCGCCTCCGGAGCGAAAGGTCACAGGTTCGAATCCTGTCGGGCGTACCAACCTCAAGTCGGTGCAGGGCAGGGGGTTGGCCCAGCGCTGGGTCGCGCGCGTTCGCCCCGTCGATCATTGGCGTTGCCAGAATACTGCCAAGTTCTGGCACCGCGGCGAGCGCAGCCCGGAGCTCCTCGGTCCTCACATGGGTGTAGACCTCGGCCGTGAGCCTCGGGTCGCTGTGCCCGAGATCGAAACGGCAAGCGAAAACTGACCCACCCGCTCCGCGAAATCTGACCCACCTCGAGCCCAGCCCCGTGAAGCTGTTGGTGCAAGCCGACCGCTACCCGGGAGAAGGAATGATCGAGGTGAGCCAGATACTGAAGTGTAAGCAGCTACATGCCCGA
>JAAELL010000547.1 GCA_024226735.1 bacterium
CATTTTGGTCGGCCCGTACCCGCCCGCTGCTGCGTTGCGCCTCCTCCGAGACTTGCAGCGAAGTCGCGTCGTCGCTGCGCCTTGCAGCGAACGCGTACGCACCGACCAAAATGCCGCACAAGAGTGAATCACACCACTAGGCACGCGCGTGACCGAGCGGCTGCTGGAGCTCTTGCCCGCGCAGTACGCGGGCGCGCGGCCTGCCGGAGGCGAGCTCGGACGAGGGGCTCGCACGCGGCCGCGGCCATCTTCGCGCTCGACAGCGCGGCGCCGGCTGAGTGAAGACCGCGCGGTGACGACCGCACGGCTCACCCGGTCACCACAGCCAGCTCGCGCCGTCCTCCAGCTGCTCGGCCGTCACGCGCCTCCCGCGCAGGCCGTGCAGGATCCCGATCCCCTTGGCGAGCACCGCGCGCCCACGTCCACGGAACAAGCCCGCGAGCCACAAGAGTGGTAGCGGGAGCACGTCGAAGCCGACGAAGCGCACCCACTCGCTCGCGCCGCCCCAGCGGCGCAGGAAGTGCACCGAGTTGACGCCCGTCATGTACTTGCGGCGCGCGCTGTAGCCGCCGCCTGTCGCGCTCGAAGCAGCGTGTTCGCAGTGCACTTCGCCCAGCGACAGCACGCCAAAGCCAGCATTGCGCGCGCGCAGGCAGTAGTCGACGTCCTCCATGTACGCGAAGTAGGTCGCGTCGAGGAAACCGATGCGATCGAACACCTCGGCGCGCACCAGCATCGCGGCTCCAGCCACGTAATCGACGGGGCGGTTCGCGCGCCAGCGCGTGCCGTCGAGCTCGCCCTGGCCGAGCAGCGTCGACACGTTCTGGCGCCAAGTCAGCCTGCCGCCCGCGCACCACACCCGCGGCGGGTCGCCGGGGTACAGAAACCGCGGCGCAACAATGCCGAGCCCGGGGTCCGCGTCGAGTGCCGCAGCCAGCCGCTCGTTGGTCTCGCGCGGGAAGGTGACGTCGTTGTTCGCGAACAACACGGCGCTCGCGCCCCCCTCCAGAGCGCGCCGCGCCCCCTGATTCGCTCCCTCGCCGAAGCCCAGGTTCGCGTCGTTGGCGATCACGGGCAGCATCGGGTAGCGCGCTTGGACCGCCGCGAACGAGCCGTCGCGCGACGCGTTGTCGACGAAGACGATGCGCTCGACCGGAAGGCCACCCGCGACGAGGGAGTCGATGCACGCGAGGTTCGCTTCGCCGCCGTTCCAGTTGACGACGACCGCGGCCATGCGGGCGAACACCGGCTCGCTCACACCTCCGTTCACGGAGTCGTGTCTCCGGCGCCTTCGCCGTCCACGGTCTCGCGCACCTCCGAGCGCACGAGACCGTCGGCCAGGAGCGTCTCGAGCGTCTCCCCGGGAGCGACGTCACCCGCGCGGACCAGGGGTGCGCCCCCGGCACGGCGCGTGATCGAGTAGCCGCGCTGGAGCACGTTGAAGGGCGAGGTCGCCTCGAGGGAGCGCTCGGCGAGCGAGAGCGCGCGCGCGCGCGCCTCAAGCGGCGCGGCCACCGCGGAGGCGAGACGCGGCGCGACCGATTCGAGGCGCCGCCCCTGGCGCTCGAGCCAGACGCGCGGGCTGTGGCTGGCGAGGCGCGAGGCCTGGTTCGCGACGCGTCCCGCGGCCCGCTCGACCGCGCGCTGTCCGCCGCTGACGAGCCGCCGTTCGAGCGACGCGAGGCGCTCGAGCCGTTGCTCGAACATCCAGTCCGCGCTGCGCAGCGTTCGCGCGGCGCGGACCCGCTCGAGGCGTTCGGTGCGACGCTCGAGCGCGCGCTGCATCGCCTCGGCGAGGTATCCGGCGCGGCGCTCCAGCTCGGTGTGGAGCGTCGCTCGGTCGGGCAGGACGCGCTGCGCGGCGTCCGTCGGCGTGTGCGCGCGCAAGTCGGCGACGAGGTCGGCCAAAGTCACGTCCGTCTCGTGCCCGACCCCCGACACGACCGGCACACCGCAGCGCCAGATCGCCTCGGCGACGGCGAGCTCGTTGAACGCCCACAGGTCCTCGAGCGACCCGCCGCCGCGGATCACCACGATCAAGTCGACGCCGCTCGCCTCCAGCTCGGCCAGCGCCCGCGCGATCTCGCGCGCGGCGCCCTGCCCCTGAACGCGCGTGTGCCGTAGCCGCACCGGATACAACGGCCAGCGCTGGCTGCGCGTCTTGAGGAAATCGCGCAGCGCGTCCGCGTCGCGGCTCGTCACGACGCCGATCATGCCCGGCATCCGCGGGAGGGTGCGCGCACGTTCGAACCAACCGCGCCCCTTGAGCTCCGCCTTCAGCTCCTCGAGCTTGGCGAGTTGCTCCCCCAGCCCGCGCCGCTCGACGCGGTCGACGACGAGACTGTACGACCCGCGCGGCTTGTAGACGTCGAGGCCTCCGTGGCAGACGACGCGCGCACCCTCCTCGAGCCGAAAGCGTGCCGCCTGCTGCACGCGACTGCGCCAGATGACGCACGAGATGCCCGCCCCCGCGTCCTTCAGCGTGAAGTACACGTGCCCCGACCCGGCGTGCTTGAGCGCGGTCAGCTCGCCCTCGACGGCGAGCCGGCCGAGCTGCTGCATCCGGCGCCCGATCTCGGTGCTGAGCTCCGACACGCTGACGACGCGCGGCCCACGAGGCTCGGTCGGCGGCGCCTGCGGACGCCCGGCCGGGTGAGCCGCGGCAGCGCCCGGTGCTCCTGTTCCCTGCGGCTGCTCGGGTGCGGCCGCCGGGCGGCGCGCGGTCCGGCGCGGCGGCGGCGGGACGTCGTCGAAGAGGCTCATGACGCCTTTGTGACCAAGCGCCGGCCCCGGGTCAATCGTCCGTCGGCGCTTCGGGTGCGGGGGCCAGCCCCGGGAGTCCCGCGGCCACCCAATCCTCGGCGCGCGCGCGCGGGAGGTAGACGCGGTAACGACCCTCGAGGAACGGTGCCGTGCGCCCTGCGCGTTCCTGAACCCCCTCCTCGAGCCGCATCAGGATCCCCTTCTCGTGCTTCTCGATCCGCATGTGATCGGCGAAGACCCGGCGCGTGATGCGGCCGGCATCGGAGAGCTGGACGAGGTGCACGTCGCGCAGCACGCCGGCCACGACGCCGCCGAGGGCACGCAGCCGCCAGTGCCCACTGGTCGTGTCGGTGCGCAAAAGGTCGTTGAGGCGCATGCGCACGAGCGCACGGTCCCACTTGCCGTCGTCGACGACAGGCTCCTCGGCCTCGGGATCGATCAGCTCCGGAAACGCCTCGATCCAGGGTCCGGGATCGACGCCCGGCAGATCGATGCGACGCACGCCACCGCGCTTGGAGTTCGGACGCGACGGAGGGCCGAACGGCGTCGCGACGCCGCCGTGGCTCTCGAAGCCCTCCTCGAAGATCAAGGTGACGGTGCGTCCGGCGCGCGACACCTCGAGCCGCAGGCGCTCCGCGGCCATCGTTCCCATCGGGCGTCCCCAGTCGTCGAGAAGCCGCACGACGATGGGCCCGGTCGCCCCGTCGTGCACACGCCCGATCTCGAGGAAGTCGAGGGCACGCACCTGCTCGGCCACCGTTAGCGCGCGCAGGTTCATGAGGATCTGGCGCGCGCGGCTCTCCGCGAGCTGCTCCTCGCGCGCGCCCGCCTCGGCTGCGGAGCGTTCGTCCGCGTCGGCGAGCTGTGCCTCCTCGTCCTCCTCGATCGCGAGGAACTCCGGCGCCTCCGGGGTCTGTTCGACCGGAAGCGAAGAGATTGCCATTGTGAACTCGAACCACTCCTTCTCGCGCGCCTCGCGCAGGTCGCGCTCCTGCGCGAGGGTCGTGCGCAGGTCGTCGATCGTCTGCAGGAGCTCGCGCTCACGGGACTCCCACCCGCCCGGTTCGGCCCCCCGGGGCTGGCTCGTCTCCATGCCTTCGGTCGAACCAGCGGGCGTGACGGGCGCCGACTCACCGAGGACTCGGGCACGCTCGCGCGGCGCCGCGCCGCGACCCGCGTCGACGGCTGGCCAGTGGATGGTCGCCGCCAAGATGCCGGCGCAACCGAGCCCGAGGCAGCTCCAGAGGGTCGCGGACCTCACTCGTCCTCCCCCCGCTCGAGCCGCGCGAGCGAGCGCGAGAGCTCGGAGCGCGTGAACGGGCGCGTCGCGAGCCGCAGCGGATCGCCGAGGCCCTCGAGCTGGGCGCTGTCGGTCGGTGGACGGCCCCACAAGACGACACTGACCTCTTCGCCCTCACCGAGCGACTGGAACGGCGGAGCGAGCAGCGTCGCGAGCGGATCGTTCAAGCCATCGCGCGGCGCGCGCGCGCGGGAGACGACCGGCTCGAGCGCGAGCCCGGTCGTGTCGACGACGCGCAGGTCGCCGAGGTCGAGGTCGACCGCCTGCTCCGGGGGCTGCACGGCGCTCGCTCCGGACTCACTCGCCCGCAGCACGATGCGCAACCGGTAGGGCTCGCCCTCCGAGCGCTCGAAGCGCTCGCCCAGTGCGCGGCGGTCCTGGGCCTGGCGCCGCTCGTCCTCGTGCAGGGGCGCGAGGCCCACGAGCAGCGTCGCACCTCCCGCGAACATGCGCGTCGCCCGCCACCCCGGCACCTCGCCCTCGTGGATCTCGGGCGGGAGCGGCGGCTCGCCGCCCTGATGGGGCCGCCAGTGGCGGCTCCAGAGAATGGCGAGAATCGCCGTGCACAGGGGCAGAACGAGGACGATCGGCCCCACGCCGGAACGCTCCCGCGGCGCGGGTTCGCCGAACGGATCGGCGCTCTCGCCGGCGCGCGTGTCTTCTGAGGTGGACATCGGTGCTCACTCCCGGAGATCGCACGGCGGCCCGGGGCGGTCGCAGGGACGACGCGTGGTCAATCGACCTTGTCCCAATCTTTCTTTTTGTTCTTGTTCCACCACTTCGTCCAGTCCTCGGGAGTCCGAGCGTCGTGGCCGGACAGGAGCTGGAGAGTCGTGATCATCGGCGCCGCGATCACGTCGTAGCGCTCGCGGGCGATCGAGTCGTTGAGGTCCATGTCGACCTGCGTCTTCGCGCCCGAGAGCACCTTTAGGACCTCGTTGAAGACATCCTTGCGCTCCTTGAGCTCGAGGCCGTCGAAGTTGCCCAGCGCCTCGGCGGACGCCGCCATCACGGTCGGCTCCCTGTGCGTGAGCAGGTCCGTCAGCGGCTTGACCGCATCGTCGTCCTTGGTCTTGCCGAGCGAGAGGATCAGACGCCGCTGCAGGTCGAGGTCGCGGCGGTGACTCTTGTGGTCGATCCATGACGAGAGCGGCTTGACGCTCTCGGGCCCCATTTCGCCGAGACTGTAGGCCGCGGCGATGTACAGCTGGTTGTCGCGCAACCCCTCGGCCGTGTCCTTGCGCTTCTCCTTGAGACAGCCGCCGATGGCCTTGACGATCGCCCCACGATCCTTCAACCCGCTCTCGGGGAACTCCTGGACGAGCTTGTCGATGACCTCGATCGCCTCGCGGTCCTGCTTGCCACGCTTCTTCGCGTGACCCTTGAGTTGTTCGACGAGCTCCTTGACCTCCGGTCGCTTGTCCGGCTTCTCGGCCGGATCGTCGTCCTGCACGCGCGCCGGCGGCGCCGGAGCGGTCGCGGCCGGAAGCGGCGCAAGTAGGGCGCAGGGGAGCAGGAGAGTCGCGATCTGGATCGTCTTTTGCATGTCGTATCTCGGCTGGGTTTGGGCCGCTGGGCCACATGGGGCGCCAGTTCTCGTCGCCGACCGGCTCCCTCAGTTCACAATTAGTCCAATCAGCGCGATAGAGAGCAAGTTTCGTGCGCGCCGAGTTGCCGAACGCCAGGACCAGGCTGTCTACGGCCGGGCGGGGGGCTGCATGCGTGAAGGACCTGTAAGGTGGCGGACCCCGTCGAGCTCGGCGAACGGCCCCTCGCCCTCCCCCTCCCCCGCGATGGTGCGCGCCAGGGCCCGCCCCTTGGCGAGCGTCTCCAGCTCCTCCGCGTGGGCATCGGACGCCCAGGTGATTCCGCCGCCGACGTGAAAGGAAACCTCGCCGGCGGGCGCCGACGGGGATCCCGAACTGGACCCCGGACGCGGTCGCCAGCGCAGCGTGCGGATCAGGATGTTGAAGCGCGCCCGGCCGCGCAGGTCGACGAAGCCCAGCGCGCCGGTGAAGAAGCCGCGCCCCTCCCCCTCGAGCTCCCCGATCGCCTCCATCGCCGCGAGCTTGGGAGCGCCGGTGATCGAGCCGCCGGGGAAGACCGCCTCGAGCACGCCGAACGCGTCGATGCCCTCGCGTGGTCTGGCGCTGACGTCGGCGACGAGGTGGTG
Organism: bacterium; assembly: GCA_024226735.1. Taxonomy (GTDB): domain Bacteria; phylum Planctomycetota; class UBA1135; order UBA1135; genus JAAELL01. Next base: position 6,237 of record JAAELL010000547.1, read on the forward strand.
CACGGTCGCGTACGTCTCGAGCGTTGGAAACGCGCTCGTTCGCACGCCGCCGCGCGTGGCGATGCGGCCGAGATCGTTGCGCTCGAGATCGACGATCATCGCGAGCTCCGCGCGGTCCTTCTCGCTCGTCAAGAGCCGCGCGCGCGCCGCCGCGTCGGTCACAGGGTCGCGCCCGCGCGCCACGGTGCCCTTGATCGGTCGCGTGTGCGCGCGCTCGCCGTCGTAGGCGAGCAAGAGCTCCGGCGAGGCGGACAAGAGCGCCCCCCCGTCCCAGGCGAGGTAGGCCATGTACGGCGCCGGATTGATCGTCCGCAGCCGCGTGTAGATCGCGGCGGGGTGGCCGTCGATCGCGCGCGTGAAGCGGTGCGCCAGATTGGCCTGGTAGAGCTCGCCGCGCGCGATGCGGTCGCGGAGCGACTCGATCCGCGCGCGGTGCACGTCGCCGGGGACGTGACGCACGAGCGGCCCCGCCGGCGTCGGCTCGAGAGCGGCCGGGCCCGGATCGGAGAGCCACGCCAAACAGGCCGCGCGCCGCTCCGCGACGGGTGGCCGGCCGTCGCCCGGCTCGTCGCCGAGCACGAGCCACGCGCGGCCGGCCGCGTGGTCGATGACTACGAAATCGATGTACAGACCGCCGACGAGGGGCGGCGCCGACCACGGGTCGCGCGGCAAGTCGAGCGCTTCTCCCGCGACCCCGAGGTCGTAGGAGATCGCACCGAGGAAGCCGCCCGCGAAGGGCCCCGGGACGCGGTCGCCACCGGCCACCTGCAGCCGATCGAGCGCCGTCGCGACGGCCCCCAGGTGCATGGGTAGGTCCCCCAAGTGCATAGATCGGTCCCATGGAAGCGGGTCGAAGGCCAGCACCGAGGCGTGCCGGGGTGCTCCGCCGGCGCTGTCGAGAAACGCCGGCGAACCGAGGCGCGGGAGCGCGCGCGCCAACGCCTCGCTCGAGGGCACCGAGGTCAGCTCGAAGACCCGCGGGACGAATCGGAAGGGCTCGTCGACATGAGTCTCGTGTGGGAGAGGCATCGATCGGGGGAGAGCTTACTCGACCGCGGCCGTCGATGGCACGCGCGCGCACTCCGGGCCGTGGTGTGCAACACGGGCGCGTGACGATCGTGACTCAGCTATGACGGTCCGGGGTGTTGCAACGAGCTACAATCGCCCCTGCGTGCAGCGCACGCCCGGGTTTCACCGGTTCCCCAGCCGACCCGACCATGACCCTTTTCTGCCTCCGCTGGTCCCTGCCAGCGGTGATGTGCTTGATGACGCTCGCCGCGGCGGGCACCCAGGAAGTCGACGTGATGACGTCCGACACCTGGGCGCCTGCAGAGGGATCGTCACCGACGGCCGACGTGCAGGCGTACGACCGGCACGTCGTCGCTCTTTCGAGCGCGACGATGGAGGGGCGCGCGCCGGGAACGCCGGGCATGGAGCGCGCCAAGCGCTACGTCGAGCGCTTCTTCCGCGCCGCGCGGCTGATCGCTCCCTTCGAGGACGGAACGAGCTTCCGTCAGGGGTTCCCGCTCCTCGGCCCGTTCGAGGTCACCGAGAGCTCGCTCGTCGCGCCGGGGTCCATGCGCTTCGAGGCGGGAGTCGACCACATCGTCACGCCGATGGGCGCCTCGGGGAACGTGACCGCCGAGGTCGTCTTCGTCGGGTACGGAATCGAGCGCGGCAAGGACGGGTACACGAGCTTTCCGCAGGAGCTCGACCTCACCGGCAAGATCGCGGTGATGCTGCGCTTCGAGCCGATGACCGAGAACGGTCGCAGCCGCTGGGCCGAGCGCGGCCCGTGGAGCTCCCGTGCCGGCTTCGGCGGCAAGCTGCAAGCGGTCGCGCGGCGCGGTGCCGTCGCGGCGATCATCGTGAACACACCTGGCGCGGACGACGCGCGGGTGCACTCACTGCCGCGCGTCTCGAGCCGCGGCGAGGCGGTCGTCGACTTCCCGGTCCTGATGATGAGCACCGACGCCGCGTCGCGCTTCGTCGCCGAGCGCGGTCCGGGCGGCCAGGACATCATGGACCTGCGGCGAGCGGCCGACGAAGGCACCTGTATCCGCCGCTTCTCGGGCAGGCTCAACGTCCGCGCGCGGCTCGAACGCGACTCGATGCGCGCGGAGAACGTGGTCGGCCTGCTGCGCGGCCGAGGCGCGTTGCGCGACGAGTACGTCGTCGTCGGCGCTCACCTCGACCACCTGGGTCTCGGCGCGTTCGGGTCGCTCGGCGCCCCCGGCGAGCGCGGCACGACCTTGCACCCGGGCGCTGACGACAACGCTTCGGGCTGCGCGGCCGTGCTGATGCTCGCCGAGGCACTCGCCCAGGACTACGCGAAGCTCGAGGAGGACGCCGCGGCGCGCTCGCTGCTCTTCATCTGCTTCAGCGGCGCCGAGTCCGGGCTGATCGGCTCGCAGCACTACGCGCTGCATCCGGTGGCGAAGCTCGAGACGCACGCGTTGATGGTCAACGTCGACATGATCGGACGCATGACCGACAGTGGCCTGGGGGTCCTCGGTGCCGACACCGGCAAGGGGCTCGCCGAGTTCCTGAAGCCGCACCTCGACGCGGCGCCGATCGCCGTCGGCCGACCGCAGCAGCGCTACGGCGCGAGTGACGACGTCTCCTTCCAACGCAACGGCATCCCCTCGGTGCGCGTCATGAGCGCCGGCTCCCACGACGACTTCCACACGCCCCGCGACACGGCCGAGAGGATCAACCGCGTCGGGGCTGTGCACACGGTGCACCTCTTGCGTGACGTCCTCCTCTCGGCGGCGCAGCTGCCCCAGCGCTTCGAGTTCACCGGTCGCCGCTGGCGCCAGCGCGGCCAGGCGACCGCCCCCGTCGGCACGCTGCAGGTCGAATCCGGCGCACCTGGCCAGGGTGAGACGTTGACGATCCGCGTGCAGTTCGGGATCCGGCCCGGCAACCGCACCGAGCGCGAGTCCGGCGTGCTCGTCGACCTACTCGTCGACAACTCGCCCGCGGACCGTGCGGGCTTACGGGTCGGCGACCGACTCGTCGAATGGAATGGAGAACAGGTCGCCAACCTCGCCGCCTGGTTCGTGATGTTGTCCAAGGCCGAGCCCGGGGACGAGGTGAATGTCGTGGTCGACCGCGGCGGTCGCAGGCGCGAACTCGTCGCGAAGCTGCGCGCCAAGTAGCGCCTCCCGCGCCGCGCGGTTCCCTTCGTTTCCCCTTCCCTTGACGGGTGCCCGCCGTACAAGGGGGCCACGATGGAAGTCAACCGCCGGCACGTCCTGGGCCTCGTCTTCCTGACCGTGTTCCTCGACATGGTCGGGTTCTCGATCATCTTCCCGCTGTTCCCAACGATGCTCGAGCACTACGTCGGGCTCGAGGGAAGCGAGAGCCTCATCGGCCGCCTGATCGCCAAGCTCTCGAGCTGGGTCGGCGACCGACCGTCCGCTGACTTCGGCGTGATGGCGCTGTTCGGGGGCGTGCTGGGCTCGCTCTACTCGCTGCTGCAGTTCCTGTTCTCGCCTTTCTGGGGCGCGTTGTCGGACCGCATCGGTCGCAGGCCGACGCTGCTCGTCACCCTGGCCGGGACGACGCTCTCGTACGTCGTGTGGATCTTCGCCGGAACGTTCGCGCTGCTCGTGGTCGCACGCCTGCTCGGGGGCATGATGGCGGGCAACATCTCGACGGCGTCCGCTGCGATCGCGGACACGCACTCGGGGCCAGAACGCGCCAAGGGCATGGGCATCCTCGGCGCCGGGATCGGGCTCGGATTCGTCGTCGGCCCCGCGCTGGGAGCCTTCTTCTCGACTTGGGACCTGCGCTCGACCTGGCCGGCGGGCGAGGCGTACGGAATCAACCCGTTCAGCGCGTGCGCGCTCGCGGCCTTCGGGCTCGCCTTCGCGAACCTGTTCTGGGCCTGGCGCAAGTTCCCCGAGACGCGCAAGGCCGCGACGAGCGAGCAGGAGCGGACCCTGCACCCGTTCCGCGCCCTACGCGAGATCGACTACCCCGGCGTGCGGCGTACGAACCTGGCGTACTTCCTGTACCTGATCGCCTTCGGGGCGATGGAGTTCACGCTCGCGTTCCTCGCGACCGAGCGCCTCGGGTTCGGCCCCAAGCAGAACGGGATGATGTTCGTCTTCGTCGGCGTGCTGATCGCGCTTGTGCAGGGTGGCTTCGTGCGCCGGCTCGTGCCCAAGCTGGGCGAGCGCGCCGTCGCCAAGGCGGGCCTCCTGCTCACCCTCCCCGGCTTCCTCATCGTCGGCTCGTGCCAGTCGGTCGCGGTCCTGTACGTCGGGCTGTTCTTCCTCGCCTTCGGCAGCGCGCTCGTCATGCCGTGCCTGTCCTCGCTCGTATCGCGCTACACGGTCGACGAGGGCCGCCAGGGGCTCGCGTTGGGCGTCTTCCGCTCGCTCGGATCCCTCGCGCGCGCGGTGGGCCCCATCCTCGGTGGGCTGCTCTACTGGCGCATCGCGAGCTGGGGTCCCTACTACCTCGGCGCCGCCGCGCTGCTCGTCCCGGTGGCCCTCGCATGGGCCCTGCCGGCCATCCCCGACGCTCCGGAGTCTCTTGGCGAGACATCCGAGCCGGGCTGATTCAGGATCCACTCCAGAAGTCCCGATAGATAGAGACATGAAGCTTCGATCCGTCTCGATGTCACTCGCTCCGTTGGCGTTCGCCCTCGGTCTCGTCGTCACGCCGGAGGCGACCCAGGACGGCGCTGCTCTGGCCCAACGCGTTCAGCTGCTCGAGTCCCGTCTCGCCCAAGTCGAGACGTACCTGCAGGCGCAGGCCAAGGCGGCCGAAGCCCAGACCAAGCTGCTCGGCGCCGTCGAGGAACAGGGCTTCGCCGCGGGTGCGAACTACAAGTCGCGCGAAGCCTTGCTCGAGACGCTGAACGCCTCCGCCAAGGCCGCCCAAACGGGCGTCCCGGGCGTCGAGGAGAAAAAAGACGACGACAAGGGTCGGGGCCGGCGACGGTAGCTTGCAAGTGCCCCGCGCGGAGGCGCAGGATGTGCACCGGATGCGCGCACACCTCGACCGTTACTTGCGCCGGCTCGCCGACGCCCGCGGGGCCTCACCACACACGCTGCGTGCCTACAGCCGCGACCTCGATGAGTTCGCGGCCTTCCTCGACGAGCGCCGGATCGAGACCTTCGAGGCGGTCACGCCGCGCACGCTGCGGGCCTTCCTCGCGCGGCTCGAGGAGCGCCAGCTCGCGAAATCGAGCGTGCAGCGCAAGCTGTCGAGCCTGCGCTCGTTCTTCCGACACCTCGTGCACGAGGGGCACGTCGAGTCCAATCCCGTCCTCGGCCTGCGCCGCAGGCGCGGATCACGGCACCTGCCCGCGGTCCTGAGCGAAGACGAGATCGGCGCCCTGCTCGGCGCACCGGACACGACCGAGCCACTCGGTCGTCGCGACAGGGCGATCCTGGAGCTGATGTACTCGGCCGGCACGCGTGCCGCGGAAACCGTCGGCCTCGACACGGGCGACCTCGACCTCGTGCGCGGCGTCGCGCGCGTCCTGGGCAAGGGTCGCAAGGAGCGCCTCGCTGCCCTCGGCAGCCACGCCATCCGCGCCGTGCAGGCGTACCTGGAGGATCCCGACCGCGCTGCGCCGAACGCCCAGGCCCGCGGAGCGCTCTTCCTCAACGCGCGCGGCGGACGCCTGACGACGCGCTCGCTCGAGCGCATCGTCGACAAGCACGTCCTCGGCGCCGGCATCCGCCGCCACGCCACGCCGCACACGCTCCGCCACAGCTTCGCGACGCACCTGCTCGACCGCGGCGCCGACTTGCGGTCCGTGCAGGAGCTCCTGGGACACGCGCACCTGGTGACGACGCAGATCTACACGCACGTGTCGATGGAGCGGCTGCGCAAGATCTACGAGAAGGCGCACCCGCGCGCGAGCTGAGGGTGAGGACGAGGACGATGACCGCCCGTCGTCACGCGATCAGAGCGACCAGCCCTCCCGATACTCCGCGGCGAGAAACAGGTCCTCCACGCCGCTCTTGCGCGGCCGGCCCGCCTTGCGGTCCCACTCCAGCTCGCCGCCGAGACGGAACGCGGCGCACCCGAGCAGAACCGTCTCCGACAGAGCGCCCGAGTACTCGAAATTGCACGTCGTCGCCGCGCCGTCGGTGATGCCGCGCACCCATTCGGCGTGGTGGCCGATCGACTTCTCGATCGTCGCCAACGGCGGCTCGAAGCCACGGAAGTCCGCTTCGGGCAGCAAGACGTACTTGCCGTAGTCGGACACGCACAACCCCTTGGTGCCGATCCACAGCTGACCGGCTCCCCACGCCGCGCCGCCCTCGCGCACGACGGACCATTCGTCGAGATCGGTCGGCCGCGCGTCGCCGTCGTACCAGTGCACGGCGACCGCGGGACGCTTGGCGCGCGCGGGGTGATGCCACACGACCTTCAGGCTGTGCGGGGCACCGTCGGCGTGGAGCTCGGGGCCGCTCGCCTCGATGCGTTCGGGAACGTCCAGCTCGAGCGCCCAGTGCACGAGGTCGACGTAGTGGCACGCCATGTCCGCCAGTGTTCCGCCGCCGTACGCCCAGAAGTTGCGCCAGCTCGCGGGGTGCAGGCCAGCGGTGTAGTCACGCTCGGGGGTCGGTCCCAGCCAGAGGTCCCACGCGAGGTGCCCAGGCACTTCCTGTGGCTTGCCGTAGCGGCCGTTCGCCCACCCCTTGCCACTCCAAACGTGCACCGAACGCACATCCCCGATCGCACCGGCTCGGATCAGCTCGACGACGCGGCGGTAGTTGTCGCCCGCATGGATCTGCGTCCCCATCTGGGTGACGAGGCTCTTCTTGCGCGCGAGCGCTTGCAGCGTGCGCACCTCTTCGACCGAGTGGGTCAGCGGCTTCTCGCAATAGACGTGCAGGCCCGCGCGCAACGCCGCGGCCGCCGCGGGCGCGTGCGTGTGGTCGGGTGTCGAGACGACGACGCCATCGAGGTTGCGCGCCTCCCCGTCGATCATCTCGCGGAAGTCCGCGTAGGTGCGCGCGCCCTTGCCGCGCTCGCCCAACGCCCCCTGGGCGTTCGCGAGGTGCTTCGTGTCGACGTCGCACAGGGCCACGACTTCCTGGTTCGCCAGGGCCATCAGGTTGGCCTTGCCTCGGTTCCAAACGCCGACGAACGCGAGACGCGGTTTCTCGGGTCTCGTCGACGCCATCACGCTCGGAGCGAGGGCCGCGGCGGCCGCGGCACCCGCGGTGCGTCCGAGTAGAGATCGGCGAGAGAGGCGGCTGGGCATCATGGTGTTCCCCTGCGTTCGGGACGTCGTGAACTTCGAATGGACATCGAGCGCTGAGCCGACGGTACGCAGAGCGCGCGCGATCGGCAACCTAGTGGTGAGACTGGAGCGCGCTCGCTGCCGAGCTCGGGTTCGTCTTCTACGCGCTCGCACGCAAGACCCGGCCCTGGACTTGGCTCGTGTTCCTCGGCATGCACCCCGGTTTGATCGCTCTGATCGACTTCGCGGACCTGAGCCTCGGCATGGTCATGCTGCACCTATTCACGTTCGACCCGGCGTGGATCCCGGGCCGTACCGCCGAGAGGCACGAGACCCTATTCTACGACGGCACTTGCGGTCTCTGCCACCGCACCGTGCGCCTCGTGCTCGCCGAGGACACGCGCGCAGCGCTCCGCTTCGCTCCCCTCGAGAGCGACGCGCTCGCCGAGCGTCTGAGCCCCGAGGAGCGCGCCGCCCTGCCCGACAGCTTCCTCGTCTTCACCGCGAGCGGCGAGCTCCTCGACCGCTCGTCCGCCGCGACACACGTGATGATCGGCCTCGGTGGCCTGTGGCGTATCCTCGGCACAGCGATCCGCATTCTGCCGCGCGCGGTGCGCGACGCGGTCTACGACCTGATCGCGGCCTACCGCAAGCGCGCGTTCGCCCAGCCGAAGACGGCATGCCCGATGCTTCCCCCGCACCTCGGCGAACGCTTCTTGGCGTAGAGGAGAAAGGTGCAGGCGGACCGGCGGAGTTCAGCGATACCGGCCCGCCCGCGAGGGGGGGTTCTCCTTGCCTGTCGAGATGTCTCTGGCGCCACGGCTCACTCACGCCGCGGTGCTACAAGAACGTCACCTCGACGGCATCCGTGAAGTTGTTGGTGGTCCTGATGTCCCGGTACCACGCCTGCCAGTTCCAGGTGTCGCCAGAGCGTGTCTGTCATGCAGGCGAGGAGCAGCCGTTTCATGGGAATTGGATGTCTTGACTGAGATTCGGTTGCGGGGCCGACAGTCTAGCGACGGTCACCGGCGAAGTTCCTACAAGTTGTCGTAAGCGTTGAGCGGTGGCTGTGTCAGAGGGAGGAGAAGAGAGTGTTTGCCGCCCCGCTCCCTGCAGGGCTGCTAGTGGTGTGATGCAGACATTCGCGGTCTTATCCCGGCCCGCATGCACGCGCCACTAGAGTGGAAGCGTGTCCGATCGCCTCGACATGCGCTGGCCCTTGGCTCTGCTCTGCCTCACGCTCTATCCCCTGGTCGATGCGCACTGGGCCGCTCTCGAACCCTCCGCGCAGCGCATCTTTGCCCACTGCAAGGGAGCCATGGGCCTGCAGGCCTACGGTTCGGCGCGCATCATGACGTACGAGTCCTTCGTGCGCGCGGCGGTGCGCCGCTACCACTTGGCGGGCGACGACTCCGCCGCCGCACCGGCCCACAACGCGCAACAGCGCAAGCTCGGCTTCGTGTGGGTCGAAGGGCTGGCGGGGGTGTTGGCCCGCTACGAGCAGGGGCGTGAGGACTACGCCAGGCTCGATTCCTTCATGCCCGAGACCATCGAGTTCCTCGAGGAGTTCGCCCGAGAGTACGACCGGAAGATGCAGCTCGCTCCACACATCGTCTCGGTCGTCCCCGACCCGACGCAGCTGGTCGACCCCGCCGTCGATGAGCTGGTGATCACCTTCGACCGCCCCATGCAGCGCAGCTACTCGATCACGCGGCGCGGCCGGAGCCCGGAGTTCGGCAAGCCCGCCTACGACGAAGGCGGCAGGGTCCTGCGCGTCCCGATGCAGCTGCAACCCGGCGTGAGGTACGCCGTCTCCCTCAACAGCCTGCAGAGAACGGGGTTCAAGAGTCGGAAGGGCCTCGCGCTGGATCCCTATGGGTTGACCTTCCGGACACGGGGTCGTTGACGGGGACGAGCCCCGCTTCCGGGGTTCGCGAATCGGGATCCGCTTTCGACTCCAGCCCGAATCCGCGATCGTCCTCCAAGTCACCGACTTGGACGCCTCCCTCGCCTGGTACCGCCGCGTGCTCGGGTTCGAGAAGAAGCTCGTCCTCGAGACCATGCGCTTCGGCGAGGTCGCGACCAGCGTCCCCGGGCTCGCGGTCGGAATCGGCGTCCGAGACGTGCGTACGGCGCTCGCCGGGCTGGCGGCCGAAGAGGTCGAGCCGTACGAGACCCAGGACATACCGGATGTCGTCAAGCTGGCCTGGTTCAAGGATCCCGACGGGAATACGCTGTTCTTCCACGAATCCCTGATGGAGTGAACACATCGGCAACGGACCCACCTTCCTACTCTTTGCGACGCTCGTGCTCGGGATCGTCGCTCTCGCGGCGCTCCTTCTGGTGCGCCGCGGGCTCGCGCTTCCGTTCGGGCTGCTCGCAATCGCCTTCTTCGTGGGGCTCGGCGAGTGGCGCGGACGGGCGGGTCACGACGGGCTCGGGACGATCGACACCGGCGACACCGGGTGGAGCCTCGACGGGCACGGGACGTCGAAGATCAGTCGCGGCACGATGACCGCTGCGATCGGCCTCGGCCTCGCGCTCGAGTTGTGGATCGCACTCGCGGTCCTGCGCCGCAGGATCGGCGAGCGCAGGGGCCCGATCGAGCGCGGCGAGATCGTCTTCGGCGCGCTCGTGTTCATGCTCCTGATCGGCGCGGTACGGCTGCTGCGGTTCGATCCGCTGACGCGCCTGCACCGCGCTGCCGGCGGAGGTCGGGCGGCCGTGGTGGCGCGCATCCTGGAACGCGACCCCGCGCTCGTCGATGCGCCACACTTCCATCGTTACGCACTGTGGAGGGCGGCGACACAGGGGGACGCCGAGGTGGTCCGCACTCTGCTCGACGCCGGGGCCGACCCACGGCTGCGCGGGCCCGTCCCGACGGCGTCGGGATCGGCCGACCCGTTCGTGCAGGCCGCGCGCGGGGGGCACTTGGAGGCTGCACGGCTCGTGCTCCGCGCAGGAGGCGTGATCGACGCGCACCTCTTGCACTGGGCGGCGCGCGAGAAGCGCGCGGACGTCGTGCGTTTGCTCGCCGAAGAAGGAGCCGACGTCAACGCCGTCCTGCCGCGCGGGGAGGAGGGCGAGACAGCGCTGTTCCACGCACGCAGCACCGAGGTGGTCCGCGCGCTACTCGAGCTGGGCACTTCACCCGCGACCGGATATCCGCTCTCCGGGGTGGTCGGTGACCTGGAGAGCGTGCGGCTCTTGGTCGAGGCCGGCGCCGAGGTGGACGAGGCCGACTTCGACGGCCGAACACCCCTGTCGCGCGCATCGCTCGAGGTCGCGCGCTACCTGCTGGAGCGCGGCGCCGACCCCGACCTCGGTCACGCGCTCCACCACGCGGTCCAGCGCGGCCGCCTCCCGCTCGTGACGTTGCTGCTGGAAGGCGGTGCCGACGTCGACGCTCGCGACGCGGACGGCAAACTGCCGCTCGACCTCGCACGCAACGACGCGATCCGCGCCGCGCTGCGGGACGCTCGGTGACCTCTCACACGGGCTGCAAGGCAGCTGCACGGCAATCGGCGGGGGAAGCTCGAAGCCTCCCCCGCCCATACTTCGTTCGTCGCCGGGCTACTCGTTCATCAGATCGAGGATCGTCTTCTCCTTGATCTGACGGTTGCCCGCTTCGTTGCGCAGGCGCCTGGACTCCGCGTGCAAGTCCTCACTCTGGGCAGAGGCCAGTGCGTGCCCTGGCACCACCACACAGTCATCACCGACACATTCTTCTGCCTGACCGGCCCCATGCTCGTCGAGACTCGCGACCCGGGCGCGCGAACCCGTCTCGAGTGCGGAGGGCGGCTGAGCGTGCCGCCGGGATGCCCCCATCGCGTGCGTGGCGTCGACGACGGTCCCTGCAGCTTCGCGATCGTCCAGGGCGTCGGAGCCTACGACTACAGCCCCGAGGAACCGCCGCCGTCCGAGCCCGAGTAAGCTTGGCGCTGTGTCCCGCGCCCGGCAACCCATCCTGACGGTCCTCGCATCGGCGGCTCTCGCCGGCGCGGCGGCAGCCGCGTTCCTCGCGTGGCGCAAGCCGGCGGCCCCCGTGTTTGCCGCCGTCAACTCGACGGTCGCGATGATCAACATCCTGAACGCGCGGCACGCCGACGCGAACGAAGGAGCCGGCGCGCCGCACCCGTTCGCGCGCGGTCCGATGCCGCAAACCGACGTCGCCGCGTTCTTTCCCCAGATCGGCATCGAGCGGCACTTCACGATCGACCCGGAGCTCTACTTCCGCCGCAAGGGTCCGCACAGCGGGTGGCGCCGGCTCGCCGAGTATCCGGGCGGACGCTTCCGCTTCCACACGAACAGCCTCGGGATGCGCGAGGCGCAAGAGGTGCTGCCCGAGAAGCCCGACGTGCGCATCCTCGTTGCGGGCGATTCCCACACGGCCGGCGTCGTGCCCAATGCCGAGTCCTTCGTCAACGTCGTCGAAGCCGATCTCGCGGCGAGTCGACCGGACGAGACGATCGAGGTCCTGAACGCGGGCGAAGGCGGCTACAGCCTCTACAACTACGCGGGCGCGCTCGAGCGCTACGCCGACCTCGGGCCCGACGTCTTCGTCGCGTGCATCTTCGGCGGGAACGACTTCGCGGACGCGATCTGGCTGCAGCGCTACTACCACCGCCGCGCGGCTCCCGCCATGGGACCACTGAAGGGACGTGTCGTCCACGAGCAGCTCGGCGAGCAGATGATCAAGACGTTCCTGTCGCAGGAGATCTCCCAGGTCATCTTCTTCCACAACAACCCGTGGGACGTCGAGATCGCCGAGGCGCTCGTGCGTGACTTCAGCGATACGCTCGAGCGCAGGGCGCGCGAGCTCGGCGCGCGGCTCGTGTGCGTCTACATCCCACCGCCGCTGCGCGCGCAGCCGCACGTCTACGCGAAGGACCAGACCGACATCCTGCGCGTGCTCGAGATCGACTCCAACGCGATCGAAGTCAGCGACCGGCTCGCCGACGCCTGGCTCGAGTATCTCGAGGAGCGCGGCATCCCGCACCTCGACCTACGGCCGAGGTTCCGGGATGTCGAGGAGCCGCTCTACTGGGCGGGCAACCTGCACCTGAACGTCGTCGCCAACCGGCTCGTCGCGGACGCACTCCAGCCCTTGTTGGAAGCGGTCCTCGACTAGGAGGCTGCGCCATAGATCGGAGAGTGGCAGACGGTTCTGGGATCGCGCTGGCAAGGCGCCGAGGCTCCCGCGTAGTCGCTGCGCTACTCGGGTGCCTTGGCAACGCC
>JAAELL010000548.1 GCA_024226735.1 bacterium
GGCGTCGTTGCGACCCGGCGTCGGCGCGCCCGGAATCGGGGCGGAGTTCGGGTTGTAGCCGCCGTTGGCGGACTCCTCGAGGTCGGGGTTGACCGTCACGATGTTCTGGCTCGTGTCGATGCCGCCCTCGGAGAACGCGGTGAAGAAGGGCTGCCCGCCGCCCGCGGCGAGCGAGGTGTCGAAGCGGTTGACTCCGTTCGCGGAGTTGTCGGGGAAGCAGCGGAACTCCATCAACAGCGGCAGGAAGGCCGACTGCACCTGTCCGGGCGCGTTGAAGGGGTTCGGCAGCGGCAGCAGGATGCAGTCGCCCGTGACCGGCGTCGCCAGTCCCTGCTTGATGTACCAGGCCGCCATCGGGCCGCCGAAGCCGCCGGGGCCGGCGCGCGTCAAGATCGACGTGTCGCGCCAGGTGTAGTAGCGGAACAGGTCGGGCGAGATCGTGCGGTTCATCGGGTACGGGATCATGCGCACGTTCTGACCGACGACGAAGATGTCACCGGGGTGGATGCCGTAGCCCAGGCTGCGGTCGTGAACGATCCGCTGCGGGTCCTCGGAGGGGCTCAGGATGTTGGCGTCGAACGCCTGGTCCAGCCCCGAGGCCGGGAAGCCGGCCTCGTCGGGAAGGAAGAAGCCGTGCGAGACGCGCATCTCGAACGAGTCGTAGTTGTCGACGGCGACCTCGCCTCCGAACGGCGCCCACGACAGGCCCTCGACGTCGACGTTGTAGTCGACCAAGTCGAACGCGGCGAGCCCGACGTCGGCGAAGCGCCACAGCTTGTGCGTCTTCGAGCCGAAGTTCGACACGGGTGACTGGACACCCGTCGGGTTGGCCATCATCGGCGCCAGCATGAAGTTCGAGCGATCGGCGACCGCTTGCATGCGCGTCACCGGCCGCGGCCGTAGCGCTTCGTTCTGCAGGTCGTAGGTGTGCTGGCCGCCCCACTCGGCGAGCGGCGGGTCGCCCGGTTCGGCGACCGGCGGGTCCTCGTCCTCGCTCGTGAAGCGGCTCGTGCGCCCGCCGTTCAGCTGCGGCGCCGCGGTCGCGAAGACCGTCATCTGGACATTCGGGAACGCCACGTCTCCCCCCGTGCCCGGGTCGAAGCGCGTCTCCTCGATCAGGTCCTCGATCTCGTTGCCCGCAAGGTCGGTCAGGCCGAGCACCGCGCTGTCTGACAGCTCGAGGTAGTACGGCTCCGCCTGACCCGTCTGGTGCGCCAGCGGCAGGTCGGGGATGAAGGTGATCTCCTGCTGGTCCTGCGTCGTCGCGATCGTGCCCGACACGTAGTCCGAAGTCGACGCGGCGACCGAGTTGCGCAGGAGCTGGATCGCGTCGAACGCCGTCAGCGAGCGCGGATCGATCGGCTCGCTGAAGCGCAGCCGGAAGATCGACGACGTGAAGATCCCCGCCGTCGGCATCTCGTCGTCGCCGGGCGTCGGCGAGATCTGCACGAAGCACGCCGCCGGATCACCCGCGGCCGGGTCGTACGCGGACAGGAACTGAAGCGAGCCCGGGGCCGCCTGGACCCATTCCTCGGGCTCGGCGCCCCACGCCTCGGGCCACACGAGCAGCCGCACGCTGACGTTCATCACCGTGCCGTTGTTGACCGGCAGCGGCGGTGCCGTCACGGCAGCGAACACGCCGATCTGCTGCTGTGCGATCACGTCACCGATCACGGGCGTCTGCGAGCAGAAGATCGAGGCGAACGTGATGGCCGGGACGACGAACTCGTTGTTGCCCTCGTAGACCGGGTTGCCTTGGATCGCCGCCGGCTGCGTGCCGGTCAGGCGCGGGTCGACCTGGTCGGGCAGGAAGCCGTTGTTCGGGTCGGCCGTCGCGTCGCCCGGGCCGCCCGAGCGCATCGAGCGGACGACGTCGAGGGTCGGCGAGCCGAAGTCGATCGAGCCGTTGCTGGACGTCGTCAGGCCGTGGCCGCTGGGGTTCTGCAGGATCTCTTCCTGGAAGCCCTGGGCGGTCTCGGTCGGGATGCGCAGCTGGATGTTGGAGACGCCCACGTCGAGGCTCGGCGGCAGCCCCAGCCCGTTGACGGGCAGCGGGGGAGTCGTCTCGAAGGCCTCGAGCTCGCTGATCGTCGGGTCGAGGATGACGCGCGTCGTGTAGAACTCGCGCTCCGTCCCGCCCGTGTAGTCGGCGAGGTCGCCGTGGTTGGGGTCGATCAGGATGCGCGACTCGAAGGGCACGGTCGCGGGAACGCCAACCTGCAGCTTGACGGTGGTCGGGTCGATCGTGTCGGGATCGATGATGTCGTCGAACTGCACGACGATCGCGGCGTTGCGCGGCACCATCGTGAACAGGCCGCTGGTGACGTCGAAGATCGGCGAGAGGTTCTGCTCGGCCTGGCGCAGCCGGTTGAAGAACGAGTCGAGCCCCTGGGGGCTGTTGATGTTCTCCAGGATCAGCAGCGACTGTTCGCCGGTGACCTGGTTGGTCTCCAGGAGCAGCCCCTGGCCGGAGTTGAGCCCCGGCGAGATGACGAAGTTGCGCTGCATCTCGCGCCGCGGCCCGCTGACGTCGTCGGTCTCCAGCGCGAACACACGCACGAGGCGGCCCCACGCGCTGCGCAGGATGCGCGGCGTCTGCGAGATACCGCCGGAGTTCTCGTCGACGAGGAAGTACCGGCCCGTTTCCGGGTCCACCAGCGCCTCACCCGGGTCGCTCGGGCTCGGGTCGTCGGCCGAGCTGGAGCCACCGCCGCACCCCGCGGCGAGGAGGAGGAGCCCACAGAGTGTGGACAACTTCAGCGGTCGGGGCTGGGTGGACTGTTTCATGGTCACCTGAGGGTCCGATGGGGGTCCAGGGCCGGGGGAGTGGGCCCGTGGCGGAGAATCGGCGTGGGGGGAGCGCAGGTCGCTCCATAGTCTATAGGGCACCCACGCGACGGGGCAACGCGGTGAGACCGGACCTCGCACGGGGACCTGGAATCGAGCCCCGGCCCGTGGGGGCGATCCGCCGTCCAGATGAGCCCTCCCTCCCAGTCCTACGACCCGCCGCTGGGCCGCGGGGCCGTGTACCCGAGTGAGTACGCGCCCGCGGTCCTGTGCGGGATTGCGCGCGCCGAGGCCCGGGCGACCCTCGGCCTCGGGGACGAGCTACCTTTCGAGGGCGTCGACGTCTGGAACGCCCACGAGCTCTCCTGGCTCGACCCCCGGGGCAAGCCCATCGTCGCGACGGCCGAGCTGCGGGTCCCCGCCACGTCTCCGCGCATCGTCGAGTCCAAGTCCCTGAAGCTCTACCTCGGTTCGCTGAACGGGACGCGGTACGAGTCCTCGGCGGCCGTCCGTGCAGTCATCGCCAAGGACGTGGGTGACGTCGTGGGGAGCGCGCTCGAGGTCGGCCTGACGCTCGGCTCGAACGTGGCTCCGCGCGCCGGCGCCGCCCCGCCCGGAGTGGGCATCGACGACCTCGATGTCGAGGTCGAAGTGGACGGCGTCGACCCCGAGCTCCTGCGGAGTTCCGCGGAGCAAGGTGCGGACGTCGAGGAGACGCTGCACTCGCAGCTGCTGCGCAGCATGTGTCCGATCACAGGGCAGCCGGACTGGGCGACCGTGATCGTTCACTACCGGGGACCTCGCATCGACCGCGCGTCGCTCCTGCGCTACTTCGTCTCGTACCGCGAACACGGCGAGTTCCACGAGCATTGCGTCGAGCGCATGTTCGTCGACATCCAGGAGCGCTGTCGCCCGCGGCAGCTCTCCGTCCACGCCCGCTACACGCGCCGCGGCGGGATCGACATCAACCCGTTCCGCACGAGCTTCGGGGATGGGCCGGACGACACCCCGCTTTGGCGCCAGTAGCGGGGGGGGCGCCGGGAACGCTCCTGACGACGATTCGCTCCGACGTCAGTGACCGGCGCGCCGCGCAGCCGCGCCGTCGGCCGGATCGCGCGACGGCTCGAGCAGGTGGCCGATGATCTCGTAGATCGCAGGTCGGTGCTGCCGGATCTCCTCGATCGTCAGGCCCTCGAGCGAGTGCGGGTACTTGAGCCAGTGCTCGGTCTCATGCAGGTAGTAGTCAGGTGGCGTGCCGGTCTCGTTGCGCGTCGGCTTGTAGTAGGGGACCGCGATGCGGATGTCATGCGGCGTGTTCAGGCGCGCTCTCGTGCGCAGGTGCGAGATGATGGCTTCGATCGTGCGGCCCGTGTCGAACACGTCGTCGACGATCAGCAGGCTGTCCTCGGCGCGGACGTTCTTGACCAGGTAGTTCAGCCCGTGCACGGCTACTTCGCGCGCACGGCCGTCGATGCCCGAGTACGAGGACGTGCGGATCGCGATGTGGTCGGTACGGACGCCGCAGTAGTCGAGATACTCCTGCACGGCGATGCCGATCGGTGCACCTCCGCGCCAGACCGCGACGATGAACGTTGGGCGGAAGCCGCTCTCGTGGACCAGCCGCCCGAGGCGGAGGGAATCCTCGAGGAGACCTTGTGGTGATAGATACAATTTGTCGACCATGCCCGAGCACTCCAGCGCGCGGAAGCACATTGTCGCTCGGAGACGCTGTCCGGTTCAACCACTGCAGAGCTCACGACCGTGAAGAAGCGCTTCATCACCGAGGAAGAGCTGATGCTCGACGGCTTCCGCCTCGGCGTGACGGTGTACGAGGACGGCTTTCGGCCCACGTTCATCGTCGGCCTGTGGCGCGGCGGGTCGTCCGTCGGCATCGTCGTCCAGGAGTGCTTGCAGACACTCGGGATCGAGACGGACCACATCTCGGTGCGCACCTCGTACCGACACCCGAAGGGGGCGGTCGCCGCGGCGCACGAGCCGGACTCGACGGTGCGCGTGCACGGGACGCAGTACCTGCTGGAGAACTTGAACGCGGACGACGAGCTGCTGATCGTCGACGACGTCTTCGGCAGCGGCCGGAGCGTGCGTGCGGTCGTCGAGCGCCTCGCGGAGCGAACCAAGCGCAACATGCCGCACGAGGTGCGCGTCGCAACGCCTTGGTACCGGCCGTCGGGAACGGACCCCGCGCGCCCGGACTACTTCCTGCACGAGACTGACGAGGAGCTCGTGCTCCCGTACGAGATGAAGGGCCTGACGCGCGAGGAGATCGAGGAGCACAAGCCCTTCGTCGCGCGGATCCTCGACGGCGAGTGATCCGCGGACGGCCGAGACCTGCGTGCTCCCGCGGCGCGAACCCGGACTATCCGTGCGATGCTCGGTACCTCGGGGGCGTGGCAGTGCTCGTACGTTTAGACTGTTGCCAACGCGATCGCTCTCCGTGACTCCCCATGCGCTCAACCCTCTATCGCACCCTCCGCTCCCTTCTCCCGGTCCTCGCGGCGGCCTGCGGAGCGATCTGCGCGGCGTTGCCCGCGGAGGCCCAGTCCGGCGGCTGGAACATCCTCGCGCGACGCGGCTGGACGTTCGACTTCCATCCGGTCGTCGTGCCCGACCACGTACCTCGGCTACGGGTCATGACCTCCCCGCTGACCGGGACGGGTGCCGACGTCTACGTCCGGGAGGGAGCTCCGCCGAGCCTGACGGACTACGACCTGCGCTCCGCGACGCCCGGCACGAGCGCGGAGACCGTCCTCGTCGGAGCCACGAGCGTTCCCCAGCTCAGCAGCGGAACGTGGTGGGTCGGGGTCTGGCGACCCCAGTCGACCACGTACGACCTCGTGGTCGAGCTCGAGACCGCGCCGGCGACGCACACGGGCTTCGGAGCCGTCCTGTTCGAGGACGGATCGGGGGGCACGGCGTTTCGCGTCTGGGCGCCGCATGCCACCGGTGTGCACGTCGCGGGCACGTTCAACTCTTGGAACGCGTCCCAGGCGGAGCTGCACCCCGAGGCGGGCGGCGTATGGTCGCTCGACTACCGCGGCGTCGGCGCGGGGGCCCAGTACAAGTACGTGCTGACGACGCCGTCGGGGACGCTGTGGAAGAACGATCCCTACGCCAAGGACCTGACGAGCTCGGTCGGCAACAGCATCGTCTTCGATCCGGACGCGTACTCCTGGTCGCAGCAGAGCTACACGACGCCGGCTTGGAACGATCTGGTCATCTACGAGCTCCACGTCGGCACGTTCTTCGATGCGCCCGGTGGCCAGCCCGGGTCGTTCGCAACGGCGCTCTTGCGGCTCGATCACCTGCAGGACCTCGGCGTGAATGCGATCGAGGTGATGCCGGCCTGCGAGTTCGCGGGCGACTATTCGTGGGGCTACAACTACTCGTACCCGTACGCGATCGAGTCCGCCTACGGCAGTCCCGACGCGTTCAAGAACTTCGTCGACGAGGCTCACGCGCGCGGCATCGCGGTGATGCTCGACGTCGTCTACAACCACCTGGGCCCGAGCGATCTCGACATGTGGCGCTTCGACGGGTGGTCCCAGGGGCCGTGGGGCGGGATCTATTTCTACAACGACGACCGCGGTCAAACGCCGTGGGGGGACACCCGGCCCGACTACGGCCGAGGAGAGGTGCGCAGCTACATTCGCGACAACGCTCTGATGTGGCTGGAGGAGTACCGCTGCGACGGGCTGCGCTGGGACTCGACGTCGTTCATGCGCATGGGACCGAGCGGGGACATCCCCGACGCGTGGTCATTGATGCAGTGGGCGAACGACAGCATCGACGGGTCGCAGCCGTGGAAGATCCAGATCGCCGAGGACCTCTTCGATGCGCCGAACGAGTGGATCACGCGGCCGACCATGGCCGGCGGCGCGGGCTACGACGCACAGTGGGACGCGCTGTTCGTGCATCCGGTGCGGGCGGCCGTGGAGACCCCGGACGACGACGCGCGCAACATGTGGGACGTGCGCTCCGCCGTCACGCAGTACTACAACGGCGACGCATTCGAGCGCGTCATCTACACCGAGTCCCACGACGAGGTCGCGAACGGTCGACAGCGTGTGCCCGAGGAGATCTGGCCCGGCAACGCCGGCAGCTATTTCTCGAAGAAGCGCTCGACGCTCGCCGCCGCGCTCGTCTTCACCGCGCCCGGCATTCCGATGCTCTTCCAGGGGCAAGAGATTCTCGAGGACGGGTTCTTCCAGGACACCGATCCGGTCGATTGGACCAAGCTCGCGACCTACGCCGGCATCTTCCAGATGTACAAGGACATGATCGCGATGCGGCGCAACTTCGCCGGTACGACGCGCGGTCTGATGGGGAACTCGACGAACTTCCACCACACCAACAACGGCGACAAGGTGATCGCCTTCCACCGCTGGGACCAGGGCGGAGCGGGGGACGACGTCGTCGTCGTCGCCAACTTCCGCAACCGCGCGTGGGACGACTACCGCGTCGGGCTGCCGCGCGCGGGACAGTGGAAGGTGCGCTTCAACAGCGACTGGGACGGTTACGACGCGAGCTTCGGGAATCACCCGAGCCCCGGCGTCACGGCGGAAGCCGTGCCCTATGACGGGATGCCCTACAGCGCCAGCTTGAGCTTCGGCGCGTACACGGCGATCGTTTTGTCGCAGTAAGGGATAGCAGTAAGGGATACCGGGCAAGCACTCGCCGCGACGGAGTGGATGGACGGTTGGGCGACGCTTCTCGTCGTGCGGGGCGGTGCGTGTTAGGGTCGTTATGACAATGCGCCCGCCGAGCGGCGGGCGAGCCCTCGCTCCGGCCCTCTCCACTTCTCATGTCGTCGAAGACTCTCCGCCTGTCGTGCCTCGTGGCGTCCCTGTTCGTCGCCGCTCCAGCAACCGCCCTCGAAGCCCAGGACGTCGAAGAGGCCGTCCGTGAGTGGCGCACGGATCACGGCTCCGGTTGGCGCGTGCGCACGCACCGCGCGAACGGCGCGGTCGAGTTTCTGTACGGCAGCGCCGCCCCCGCTCCGTTCCGCCCGAATGCGAATCGGGCCGTCGACTGGTACGCGCTCGCGCGCCACTGGAGCCTCGAGACGGCGGGCCTGCACGGCGTTGACGTCGGGCAACTCGTGCGCGAGGACGTCGTCTTCCTGCCGCTGGGCACGGGCGCGGGCACGGACAAGTACGCGGTGTCCTTCGTGCAGGAGATCGATGGGTTACGCGTCGAGGACGCCGGCCTGAACCTCTTGTTCGACACGAACGGACGGCTGCTCGCAGTGCAGTCGACGGGGGTGCCGGCGCTCGCTCCGCAGACGACCGCTGCGCAGGTCGCGCCCGCGGATGCCGCGGCCGCGGCGCGTCGCGCGTTCGTCGACCAGATCGGCATTCAGCCGAACCACGTCGGCGCGCCCGAGCTCTTGTTCGCGCGCTACGAGGTCGCGGGGAGGCAGACCGCGCGGCTGGCGTGGCACGTCGACGTCGCGTTCGAGGTCCCGGACGCGGAGCCGCGCGGCTGGAAGTACACGATCGACGCGGCGAGTGGCAACGTGGTCGGTCGGCGCACGAACGTCCACTACGCCGACGTGACGGGCCGGGTCGAGACGATGGCTTCGCCGGGCACGCTGCCGGACAACGGCTCGAACCCCGAGCAGCCGCTCGCCGCCGGCTACGTGCGAATCGACAGCACGGCTGGATCGGTGTTCGCCGACCGTGACGGCAACTTCACGATCCCGGGGACGAACGGGCCGCTCGATGTGACCGTGGCCTACCTCGGCCGCTTCAACGACGTCAACAACCAAGGCGGCAGCGACTACACCGTGACGTTTCCCGGCCTGACGTCGGGCCAGACACATAACCTCTTGATGAACCCCGGCACCTCGGAGTTCGACACCGGGCAGGCCAACGCCTACGTGCACATCGGGATCGTGCGCGACTTCATCCGCGACACGTTCCCCGGCGACTCGACGGCGGACTTCGTCGCCGTGTCACGGCCGAACCTTCCGCAGTCGTGCAACGCGTTCTTCAACGGCAGCTCGGTCAACTACTTTCGCTCCAGCGGCGGTTGCGTCAACACGGCCTATTCGACGGTCGTCGCGCACGAGTTCGGTCATTGGCTCAACGTCCGCTACGGGACCGGCAACGGGGGCGACGGCATGGGCGAGGGCAATGCCGACACCTGGTCGATGTACACGTACGACGACCCGATCGTCGGTGAGGACTTCTTCAACAGCGGCGGGGACATTCGCAACGGCAACAACAACCGTCAGTACTGCGGCGATGGCAACGGCGGCTGCTACGGCGAGGTTCACGCCGACGGCGAAGTCTGGATGGGAGCGGCGTGGAAGGTCCGCACCAACCTGAAGAACAGCCTCGGGAGCACGCTCGGGCAGGCGACCGCGGACGGCCTGTTCATGGGCTGGCTCAACGCCTTTGACCAGCGGCAGATCGACTCGGTGATCGAGCTGCAGTGGCTCGTGCTCGACGACGACGACGGCAACGTCAACAACGGTTCGCCGAACTACGCGGCGATCGACGCTGGCTTCCAGACCCAGGGGTTCCCGGGCTTCGAGCTGGCGGGGATCGAGTATGCCTTCGCGCCGCTCACCGACACGACCGACGAGTTCGGCCCGTACCAGGTCGCGATCGACGTCACCTCCACGCTAGGCGCCACGATCACCGGCGTCGAGCTCTCCTACCACGTCGGCGAGGCGGACCCGCTCACGGTCGCGATGACGAACGTCAGCGGCGACACCTGGCAGGCACCGATCCCCGGCGAGCCCTCGCCCGCCATTATCGGCTACTCCTTCGCCGCGACGGACTCGGCGGGCCGCTCCAACGCCTGGCCGGCGCTCGCGCCGGTGGATGAGTTCGGGTTCAACGTCGGCGTGCTCGACACGTTCCTCTCGTACGACTTCGAGGCGGGGAGCGACGAGGGGTGGACCGTCGGGATCCTGAACGACAGCGCGACTGCCGGGTTGTGGGAGCGCGGGGATCCGGCCGGCACGATCGCCCAGCCGGAGGACGATCACACGCCGGGTGGCACGAACTGCTGGTTCACCGGGCAGGGCGCGCCCGGGGGCAACCCCGACGACGCGGACGTCGATGGCGGGCAGACGACGCTCGTGTCGCCGCCCTTCGACACGCGTGGCTTCCTCGCCCCGCGCATTCGCTACTGGCAGTGGTACTCCAACGGTGAGGGAGCGGCGCCGAACCTCGATAGCGCGTGGATCGACATCTCGCGCAACAACGGAGCCTCCTGGGTCCTCGCGGGACGTGTCGGACCGTTCGGTCCGGAAGCGACGCCGGGCTGGCGGCTCAACGAGGTGCCGATCACCGGGCCGACGGCGATCGCCGGACGGGTCCGCTTCCGCGCTCAAGACTTCGCCGACGATTCGTTGATCGAACTCGCGATCGACGACCTCGAGGGCGTCGGCGTGCGCTCGTCCTGTGACGAGCCGCAGCGCTACTGCCAGACCGCGCCCAACTCGGTCGGTCCAGGCGCCGTGGTCGAGGCGTTCGGCTCGCAAAGCGTCAGCGCCGACCAGCTGTACCTCGTCGGCTCGGGCCTGCCGCCCTTCCAGTTCGGCCTGTTCTACTACGGCGCGACGCAGGCGATGACTCCGATCGGCAACGGCTTCGTGTGCGTCGGCTCGCCGCTCTACCGGCTGCCCGCGGGGCAGGTGACCGACATCGGCGTCCTGGTGCATCAGCTCGATTTCTCGAGCCCCCCGGAGCCAGCGGCCCAGATCACGCCGGGTTCGACGTGGAACTTCGGTCTCTGGTACCGGGATCCCGCCGGAGGCGGGGCGGGATTCAACTTCTCGGACGCGATTTCGATTCAGTTCTGTCGCTGATGACCCGGGCTCCGCGGGGGTGGTACTGTACGGGCCGCCCCCGAGGAGACCCGTCATGCGTCAATCCCTTTCGTGCGTCGCCGCCGTCGTGGTGGCCGCGTCCGCATTCGCTCAGGACCCGCGCGCCGACTACGACGTCTTGCGCTACGACCTCGCGCTCGAGGTCTTCCCCGAACGCAAGGAGCTGGAGGGCGCGGTCACCGTCGAGGCGCGCGTCCTCGCCGAGGAGCTGACGCGGCTGCGGCTCGACCTGAAGCAGGCACTGGAGGTGCGGCGCGTCGTGGCCGGTGATGTCGAGCTCACCTTCGAGCACGAGGGGGACCGGCTCGACATTGCGCTGCCAGCGGCGCGCGAGGCGGGCGACGAAGTCAGCGTCACCGTGCACTACGGCGGCAGTCCGCGCGCGCGCGGTGGCTTCTCGGGCTTTCACTGGGCGGAGACGGCCGACGGTCGACCGTGGATCAACACGTCGTGCCAGGGACCCGGCGCCCACAGCTGGTGGCCCTGCAAGGCTTCCTTCTTCCACCCCGAGGACAAGCCGGAGGGGATCGCGATGCACCTGACGGTGCCGGCGGATCTCTACGGCGTGTCGAACGGACGGCTCGCGGGGGTGCGCGAGCACGAGGATGGCCGCAAGACCTTCGACTGGGTGCACGACTACCCGCTCGAGACCTACACCGTGACGCTCAACGTCGCGCCCTACGTCGTCGTCGAGAGCGAGCTGGAGCTGCCTGGTCACGACGCGCCCTTGCCCTTCGTCTACTACGTTCTTCCGGAGAACGCGGAGAAGGCGGCGCTGCAGTTCCAGGACGTGCCGCGGCTCCTGGAGATCTACAGCGAGGCCTTTGGTCCGTTCCCGTTTCCGCGCTCCAAGTTCGGGCTCGTCGAGACCAACTTCTGGGGCATGGAGCACTCGACGGCCGTGGCGTACGGCTCGAGCTACCCCGCGTGGTGCAAGGCGAACGGCGAGACGGACCCGTACGCGTCGCGCAACCGCTACTTCGACTACATCCTCGTGCACGAAGTGGCGCACGAATGGTGGGGCAACGCCGTGTCCGCCAACGATTGGGGCCACTTCTGGGTGCATGAGGGATTCGGGACGTACGCGGAGGGCGTGTACGTCGAGAAGACGCGCGGGCGCGAAGTGGCGGACGAGTACTTCGCGAGCCAGGCGAAGACCGTCGGCGAGCGCTCGCGGCTCTTTCGGGGCGCGGGGACGGACTCGAGCCAAGCCTACTCGGGCACGATCTACTTCAAGGGGGCCTGTGTGCTCAACACCTTGCGCCACTACGTGGCGAACGACGAGGCCTGGTGGGCGGCGCTGCGGGAGTTCAACATGAGGCACCGCTACGGCAATGCCGACACCGAGGACTTCCGCGCGGTGCTCGAGGAGAAGACCGAGAGGAGCTGGAAGCCGTTCTTCGACCAGTGGTTCTACGGCGAGGGCTACCCCAAGCTCTCCGGCACGGTGCGCGTCGATGGCGTCGAGCTCGTGCTCGAAATCGAGAACGGTGCCAGCGGGGAGACGGGGTTCCGCGTTCCCCTCGACCTCGCCTGGACGGTCGACTCGCGACCGCAGGAGCACCGCGTCTGGATCGAACCCGGCAGGTTCGAGGCGCGCGTGCCGTGCGGTGGCGAGCCCAGCGATCTCGAAGTGAGAAACCTGGGCCGCGTGCTGGGGCGGCACGACGTCCGAGTCGCGCGCTGAACTTGGTCAACGGACCTCTTAACTAGGGCGGCACTTCAAGTTCGGATCGGCACATGCACGATCCCTGTCTGAGCAGGGTTGTGTGATGTTCCGAAACAAGATCGATCGAATCGTCTCCGCCGCGCTCGTCCTCTCCGTCACCGCCTGCGGCGGTGGGGGAGGTGGAGGGAGCAGCTCGTCCCCCAAAGGCCGCGTCACGGCGCCCGTCGCCGATGTCGTATGGAGCGGCATCCAGACCGTGCGCTGGAAGTCGTCGGTCTCCGATCCTGACACCGCCGACATCTTCCTGTCGACGGACTCGGGAGCGACGTACACGCTCATCGCGAACGATGTCAACGACTCCGGCTCCTTCGCGTTCGACACGACCGGCCATGCCGACGGAGCGAACTACCGCTTGCGCGTGCGCCCCAGGGACCGAGACGGCGAGAACGGTCGACGCATCACGATGCAGGGGGACTTCACGATCGACAACGCGCTCCCGGTCGCGGCGCTCGTCGGGCCCGTGGGGGGCGAGGTGTGGGGCGGTGGCCGATCGATCCAGTGGATCACGACCGACGAGAACCCCGGTACGGTCGAGATCTCGATCTCGACCGACGCGGGCGTGACGTTTCCCACGCTGCTGTCAGCGGGGGTCGACGACGTCGGATCGTACGCCTGGGACACCACCGGGCTGCCCGACGGCGCGCAGTATCGCGTGCGCGTCACGCCGATCGATCGCGCCGGCAACCTCGGCGCGCCCGTCGTCTCGGCGGCCGACTTCATCCTCGACAACACGGCTCCCACGGTGGCGCTGACCTCGCCCCTGGGAGGCGAGGCCTGGACGGGCACGCAGCCCATCGCCTGGAACGTCGTGGACGCGCATCCCGACCAGGTCGAGATCGCCCTGTCCAGCGACTCGGGCGCGACGTTCGACACGATCCTGGGACAGTTCTCGGCTGGCGCCGGGAGCACGGCCTGGAACACGGGGCTCGTCAGCGATCGGACGACCTACCGCGTCCGGATCGTCGCGACCGACCTGGCGGGGAACCAGTCTCTGTCCGACGAGTCCGGCACGGACTTCAGCGTCTCGAACCTGCGCACGCTCGGTCCGGCGCTCTTCGCGGACGTCAACCAGAGCGGCACGCTGGACGCCGGTGACGAGGTTCGGGTCGCCTTCGACAAGCCGATCGTCGTGAATGCGGCGCCGTCCGATTTCGAGCTGGCCGTCGCCGGCGACCATTTCGGTACGGGCGCGACCGTCGTGCTCGGCCCACGCAACTTCGAGGCGAGCATCGTGCTCGGCACGGCGCCGAGGCTGCGCATGCGCGGCCTCTTCGACGACGCGGCCCTCGTCGCGGGCTCGCCCTCGGCCGTCGACATCGACGCCGCGATGACGCCGGGAGCGATCACGAGCGTCGCCGGCGGTCTCGAGGCCGTACCGACCGTTCCGCGCGACCTCCTACCCGCGTTCGAGTCGGCGGGGCTCGCGATCGGGAGCGACGCGACCACGGCCTTGGCCACGGCGGACCTGGACGCGGACGGCGATCTCGACGTTGTCGTCGGTATCGCGGGCGCGGCGAACCGCGTCCTGCTGGGAGATGGCACTGGGCAGTTCGTCGATTCGGGCGCGCTGCTCGGTACGGGCGATACGCGCGCCGTCGCGCTCGGTGACCTCGACGGTGACGGCGACCTCGACCTCGTGTGCGGCAACGCGACGGCGCAGGGCGACCGCGTCTACCTGGGCGACGGCAGCGGTGGGTTCACGGACTCGCTGCAGGCGCTCGGCACCGGCGAGACGCAGGCGGTTGGACTCGGCGACCTCGACGGCGACGGCAACCTCGACCTGGTCTGCGGGCACGGCGCGTTCCAGGCGAACCGCGTGTACTGGGGCGACGGCACGGGCGCGTTCCTCGACTCGGGACAGCTCTTGGGCACGTGGAGCACGACGACCGTCTCGCTCCGAGACCTCGACGCGGACGGAGACGTCGACCTCCTGGTCGGTAACAGCGGCGGAGGAGCCTTCGGGCACGTCTACCTCAACGGTGGCACTGGGACCCTCACCGGTACGAGCACCTTGCCGCAGATGATCACGCGCGACTTCGGTGTCGGCGACCTCGACGGCGACGGCGACCAGGACGTATTCATCGGCGTCAACGGCCAGAATCAGATCGCGCTGAACGCCGGCGATGGCACGTTCGTGATGACCGGGCAGTTTCTCGGCAACGGCGACCACCGCTCGATCGAGCTCGCCGACGTCGACTCCGACGGCGACCTCGACGTCCTCGCCGGAAAGTACCTGAACGCCGACCGCCTCTTCCTCAACGACGGGAGCGCCAGCTTCACCGATTCGGGACAGTGGCTGGGCACCCACGCGACGAACGCGGTCCTCTTGGCCGACTTCGACCGCGACGGCGACTACGACGTGTTCGAAGGCAACGACGGCAGCGCGGACCGGGCCTGGCTCGGCTCGGCGTCCGCTGGTCCCGGCTCTGGTGCGCTCGTCGACTCCGGTCAAGCGCACGGAGCGGGCTCGACGCGCGCCATCGCGGTCGGCGACGTCGACCGCGACGGCGACCTCGATTGGATCGGCGGCGAGGACGGCGCACCGAACCGGGTCCTGCTCGGCGGCCCCGGAGGGGTGTTCACCGACACGGGCGCCGCGCTCGGTGCGGCCGCGACGCGGTCGCTGGTCTTGTGTGACCTCGACCGCGATGGGGACATGGATCTCGTCGAAGGAATCGCGAGCGGCGCGGCCGACCGCGTGTGGCTCGGCGATGGCGTCGGCGGTTTCGTCGACTCGGGGCTGAGCCTGGGAGCGACGGACACGCGCGCGCTCGCCGTCGGCGACGTGGACGCGGACGGCGACCTCGATCTGTGCGTCGGCGCCTATGGTGCGGGCAACCGCGTCTGGCTCGGTGACGGAACGGGCGGGCTTGTCGACAGCGGCCAGTCGCTCGGCGGCAGCCCGACGACGTCGATCGCACTCGGCGACGTGGACGCGGACGGGGACCTCGACCTCGTCTGCGGCAACGAGCTCGTCGCGGACCGCGTGTGGCTCGGCAACGGCGCCGGAGTGTTCGTCGACTCGGGGCAGACGCTCGGCACGGCGCGTACCACGGCGGTGACGCTGGCCGACGTCGATCGAGACGGGGACCTGGACCTCGTGGCCGGCACGGCCGGGGGCACGGACCAGATCTGGGCCAACGACGGCGCGGGGACCTTCACGACCGCGGCGGCCTTCGGCGCCGCGGCGGTGCGCGCTCTCGCCGTGTTCGACGTGGACACCGACGGCGACCTCGACATCGTCACGGCGCTCGCCTCCGGTGCGGCCAACCGGATCTGGCTGAACGCGGGGGACGGGACCTTCGCGGACTCGGGTCAGGCGCTCGGCGCGGCGAACTCGGCGGCGTTCGCCTTCGGCGACTTCGACTCCGACGGTGACATCGACCTCGTGACCGGCGAGGACGGCGCGGCGCCGAACTCGGTCTGGTGGAACGAGTAGTTGCCGCCACGGCGTTAGCCGTGGCGCCAGAAACACCTCGACACCGAAGAGGCCGTAGGAGGCTGGCCGAGGATCCGTAGGATTCTCGGACAGGCTCCTACTCGTCCAGCGCGTACCACAGCCGCCCGATCCACTCGTGGATCGCCCACGCGCTCTCGCGCAGGGAGTGCGCGGAGGGGACGAGCCCCGGCAGCCGCTCGCCCGGCCAGGGGTGGAACGCGGTCGGTGCGGCGATCACCTCGAGCCCGGCCGCTTCGAACGAGGCCTTGGCGCGCGGCATGTGCCAGGCGTGGGTGACGAGGACGATGCGATCGATTCCCTCGGGGCGCAGGAGCTCGGCGCTGCACCGCGCGTTCTGGCGGGTGCTCCGCGATTGATCCTCCTTCCAGCGCGCCTCGGTGTGGAAGTCGCGCCGCAGGGAGGTGGCCATCAGGCTCGCGAGGGAGGGGGCTCCGTGTTGCAACGTGCCGCCCGAGACCAATATCGGCAGACCGCTGATTCGGGCCAAATATGCGCCATAGCGCAAACGATCCTGGGTCAGGGAGCCAATGTCGGGTGCCCCGTATTCTGCCGCGTACGGCGCGAAGTCTGCCGCGATCACGACGATACTTCCCGCGTCCAGATGTTCTGCGTCCCGTAGCGGCGGCTCGCTCTGCAGGCTGCGCAACAGCGCCGCCGCAACCCACGGAACCATGAGCAGAATGCCCACGATCAGTGACCCTACCGCAAGCGTCCGGCCGCAGCGCGGCAGCCGTTTTCGGACCAAAAGCCCGACCGAGCCCGCGATCAGGAGAGAAACTGGGGGCAGGACGGCAACTTTGAGCAGCTGGATCAGCATGAGACGGCAGGCGGGGGCTCCCGCGCCTGTAGGGGGGCAGTCGGAGGCGCCACTTCCTGCTATTGTGGACTCTGGACCTGGCCGGTGCCCACTGAAGTTCGCGGTGATGCCCAACGGGCAACCCTATTTGAACGAAGAGCTCGTGGAGCGGATGCCCATGAACCCTCCTGAAACGGCGAATGCCGCCGGCGTGCGCACGTCGGTGCTCCGGTTCGTGACCGGTGCCCTGGCCCTCTGCGCGACCGCGCTTCCGGCCACCGCACAGATCGCGAGCGACTACTTTCCCCAGCGCAATCCCGCGAGCGCGGCCTTCGCTGCGCTCGAGACCGAGACGGGTCCCTACATCGACCTGCTCTTCGCACCCGTTCGTCCGCTCGCCTGGAACGCTCCAGGCACGCGGTTGCTCGCGCTGAACACCCACGATTCCGAGCTGCGTCACTACGACGCATCCCACGCGCTGCTCGGCACGGCGCGCGTGCCCTGGGGGCCGGTCGCCGTTGCGCACTGGTCCGACGACGCGCAGCCGCCCGGACCCGCGAACCGCTTCGCGCTCGTCGTCTCGCGCGGCAACTACGTCCTCTCGCGCGTCCACCTGCCGAGCGGACGCGTGGCCGGCATCGTGCCGCTGCGCACCGAGCCCGCCGATATCGTCGTGCATCCCGGCAGCAATCACGCGTTCGTTTCGTGCCCCGGCGCGGACGTCGTTCTGGAGATCGACGTGAGCGCCGGAGTCGTCGTGCGCGAGTACGCGATTCCCGCGCGCGAGCCGACGTTCCTCGCACTCGAGGGTGCGAACGTGCTCGTCGCACCGATGGCGTCGGGCAACAACTCGACCGCCGACCGCGGGACGCACATGTTCGACGCGGGGCCGGGCCGCGTGCTCGATCTCGACGACCCCGCCGTCGCGACGCGCGGGCTCTCGGACCGCGACCTGTTCCGGATCACGCCGGGCGTCGACGCCGCGCCGGTCGCACTTGGTCTCGGCACCGTCCTCTTCGCGATTGGCGTGAACCCCGCGACGCAGGCGACGTGGGTCCTCAACACCGAGGCGAACAACAAGGACCCGCAGCGCATGGGCGAGCCCGCGGTGCGTGGCGAGTTCCTCTTCAACCGGCTCACGACCGTGCAGCTCCCCGCCGGGCCCGCCGCGCCGGTCGGTCCCGCCGCGATCCTCGAGCTCGACGACAGCGACCCCGCGACACCTGGAATCCAGTACGACTCGACGCGCACCGTCGGTCAGCCGTACGCGCTCGACTTCGACGGGGGCGGGCACGGGTACGTCGTTGGCCTCTTGACCGACAACGTTACGGAGCTGGACGAGAACGGAGCCTTCGTGCGCGAGTTCGACGTCGGCTCGATTCCGCGCGCGGTCCTCGCGGCGCCGGACGGTGAGACCCTGTGGGTGCACTGTTGGGGCGACAACACGGTCGAGGTGTACGACCTCTCGGGACCGGTGCCGAACCGGACCGCGACCCTCGACCTCGGCTACGACCCGACGCCCGCTCTGGAAGCAGAGGGCCGGCGCGTCTTCTTCGATGGTCAGTTCTCGATGCACGGCAACGCATCGTGCAACTCGTGCCACATCGAGGCGCAGACCGACATGCTGGTCTGGGACCTCTCCGACCTGCCGCGCGACGACAAGGGGCCGATGGTCACGCAAACGCTGCGCGGGATCGCCGACCTCGTGCCGCTGCACTGGCGCGGCGAGCGCGACGGGATGATCGACTTCAACGGTGCGTTCGATGGCCTCCTGGGCAGCGCGCCGCTCGACACGTCGCCGGGTGGCGACTTCGAGGCGTTTCAGGCGTACCTCGACAGCCTCCACCAACCCGCGAACCCGAACGAGCATCCGCGGCGCATCGTCGACGGACACAAGCCCGTCCAGATCACGGGCGGCTCGCTCCTGCCCGCCAACGCGGTGCGCGGCCAGCGGCTGTTCCTGGACGAGATCAACCATCGCTGCAACGTGTGCCACACGCTCCCGACGGGTACGGCGAACGACACCTTCAACGACGAGAGCGGGCTGCAGATTCCGCGCCGCAACCACTTCGTCGTGCCGTCTTTCAACGGCATGTGGCGCAAGACGCAGCCGACGATCGAGACGATCATCCTCGCGAACGGAACCGTCGATACGCGCCCGACGACAGGCGCCGGCGTGACCCAGGCCGGCCTGATCAACGGGACGTTCGAGTTCGTCAGTAATTCGCTGTTCGAGCTCTCCGCGCAGGAGGCCGCCGACGTCACGGCGTTCCTCTCCCAGGCGGACTCGGGCCTCGCGCCCGCGACGCACCAAGCGTTCCACATGGACGCTTCCAACGCGGCGCCGTTCACACAGTGGACGACCGGGCCCCCGTTCTACCTGCTCGAGGAGGCGCGCAAGAAGCACGTCGACATCGTCGTCATGGGCCGCGTGTACTTCCCGCTCGGCACGCCGCTCGACCTGCGCTGGTTCTACGACCACACGATCGATCGCTTCCGCGCCGAGAGCAGCGACGTGCCGCCGATGCCGCTGCAGTTCTTCGCGCAGCAGGCGCTGGTGTTCGGCGACGCGATCAACACTTTCATCGGCGTTCCACGCGGGATGGGGGAGCGCTTTGGCGTCGACTTCGACAACGACGACCTCTACAACGCCGACGAGACGTTCTTCGGGCTCGACCCGTTCGATCCCGACAGCGACGGTGACGGTTTTCCGGACGGGCACGAGTACCACAACAACGGCGACCCACGCGACCAGAACGTCCTTCCGACCGACACGACGCCGCCGACCCTGAGCGACGTGCGGCTGGTCTACAAGACGACGCGAGTCGCCAAGTTCCAGCTCGAGGCGGACGAGCCGGTGCGCTGGCAGGTCACCTGGACCGGGCCGGCTGGAGCGGGCGCCCGCAGCGGGACGCGGTTCGCCAAGACGCACTCGGTGCTCGTCACCGAGCTCGAGCGCAACGCGCCGTACAACTTCATCGTGGCCGGCATCGACCACGCGGGACTGACCTCGATGCAGGTCCTGCCGGCGTTCACGACCGACGACCACCTGGCGGGCAGCGACTCGGTGCTGGCGGGGCTGACGCAGACCATACTGCAGGATTCCTCGGGGACGCTGCGCGTGCGCCTGGATGGGATCGCCGAGCGCAAGGACGGGGGCGCACTGGCCGATCGGCGGCTCGTGGTGCAGGTCTCCGTGGGCGACACGATCACCCACCCGACGGTGTACGGGGGCAACACGTCGACCTCGAATGGCGCGGTCATGGTCGAGGTCACCCAGAACAACCTCAGTGTCGGCGACGACGTCGATATCATGGTCTTCACGCTGTTCGACACGGTGCGCAACACGTCGACCTCGTGGGACATGGCGGCCACGAGCCCCGAGAACCGCGGGCTACGCATTCCGTACACCGGGAACGGGCCCTGAGCGGCGATTCTCTCGGGAGCCCAGAAACCACCCTCGCCGCGGGGGATACCGCACGGGTCATGAAGCACACTCGAACCTGGTCTCCCGTCCTGATCGCTCTCGTCACGCTCGGCGCGGGATGCGCGTCGTCGCCTTCCCAGCCGGCGAGCCAGCCGGACGCGCCGGAGGACGCCGCGCCGATCGAGGCCGTTCCGGTTTCGGTCGATCCCGGCGCCTCCGAGCGCGGATCAGCGCAGCCCGTGGCCGTGGAGTACGGAGAGCCGTACTACTCGCCGCCGGTCGTCTACTCGTCCAGCCGGAGCCGCGTGCCCGACCTGACGGGCTACGGCGTCGAGAGGCGCGGCGAGGCTTCGTTGCGCCGCAAGCTCGACTTGACCCGCGTCGAGCGCTTCGTCGTCAAGGACGAGGAGAGCCTGCGCACGGTCGTCGATTCGATTCGCGACATGACTGGGCTCCCGCTCGTGGTGACCCCCGCCGCCGAAACGGCGGCGCTGGACGAGGGCGTCGTGTTCAACTTCCAGCTGCAGAACTCGATCACGGTCAAGAACCTGCTGAACCTGATCAAATCCCAGACGGACGGGACCGTCGTGTGGAAGATCAAGCACGACGCGGTCCTCGTGACGACCGCCGAGAAAGCCCTCGACCAGACCTCGCTCGTCACCCACGACATCCGCGCGCTCACCATGGTGAAAACCGACTTCATCGCCCCGCGCATCGACCGCCTGCGCCTGCTCGACGAGCTCGAGGACGACGACGGCGGCGGACCGTTCGGCACGATCGGTGAGCAGGCGCGGAGCATGGAGGAGGACGACGTCGCCGCGCTCGTCCAGGAGAACATCGCGGCTGGCACCTGGGACCAGGACGGGATCTCGATCGAGGCGGCGAACGGGTTCCTGTTCGTGCGGCACACGCCCGAGGTGCAGCGCAAGATCGCGAACTTCCTGCTGCGCATGGCGCCGTAGCCTGTGGTTTCGGGACAGGTGGGTGCCGTACCTACAAGACCGCACCCACCTGTCCCGAAACCACAGAGGCTGGACGCGCGGCCCCGATCCGGTTCCATGGGCCGTGCGACTCCTGACCGGAACGAGCGGCTTCAGCTACAAGGCGTGGAAGGGACCCTTCTACCCCGAGGACCTTCCCGACAAGAAGATGCTCGAGCACTACGCGACGCGGCTGCGGACGGTGGAGATCAACAACACCTTCTACCGCATGCCGCGGCCGGAGGTCGTCGAGCAGTGGGCGCAACAGGTCACTGATGGCTTCGTGTTCGTCATCAAGGCCTCGCAGCGCATCACGCACCGCTCGCGGCTGAAGAACGCTGGAGAGTCGGTCGAGTACCTGTGGAAGACGATCCAGGGGCTCGGCGACCACCTCGGTCCGGTGCTCTTCCAGCTGCCGCCGAACTTCAAGCAGGACCTGCTGCGGCTGCGCGACCTCCTCGCCGAGCTGCCCGACGGACTGCGCGCGGCGTTCGAGTTCCGGCACGAGTCGTGGGACGAGCCGGGCACCGTCGAGACGCTGCGGGAGGCGGGGCGGCCCTGTGCATCGCCGACACCGACGACGCGCCTACACCCGAGCTCGCCGAGACGGCCGGCTGGGGCTATCTGCGGCTGCGCGGCGAGGCTTACTCGGAGGAGCAGCTCGCGCAATGGGTCGAGCGCGTGCGCGCGCGCTCGTGCGCCGAGGTGCTCGTCTTCTTCAAACACGAGGACGCGGGCACCGGACCGAAGCTCGCGCTGCAGTTCGCCGAGATGTTCAGCGCGGCGGAGTAGGCATCTTGGCGCCGACGCGTTCGCGCCAGTCCGCGAGCCGGCGCTGCAGGTCGGCCGCGCGCTGAGGCTGTTCGCGGGCGAGGTCGCGCTCCTCCGCGCGATCCGCCTCGAGGTCGTAGAGCTCGAGCGTCCCGTCGTCAAACCGCTCGATCAGCTTGTAGCGGCCCGCGCGGATCGCGCCGCCGAGGCGGTTTGAGCGGTGCCACGCGTAGTTGGGGTAGTGAAAGTGCAGCGCGTCCCGGCCGATGTCCCGCGCACCGCGCAGCGCTGGCGAGAAGTCCACGCCATCGCCCGCGTACGAGGCCGGGAGCTCCACGCCGGCCGCACCGAGGATCGTGGGGAAGAGATCGGTCGAGACGACGGGGACCGAGCTCGTTGAGCTGGCGTCGGCGACGCCCGGCCAGCGGACCATCATCGGCACCCGGATCCCGGCCTCGTACAGGTAGCCCTTGCCCATGCGCAGCGGCCGACAGTCGGCGACACTGATGAGCGCTCCGTTGTCGGACGTGAAGATCACGATCGTGTCGTCCGCGAGACCGGTGTGCTCGAGCGCGTCCAGGACCCTCCCGAAGACCTGGTCGAGAGCCTCGGTCATCGCGGCGTAGCGGACGTCCTTGATCCCGCGTTGCACGCCGCGCGCCTCGTACTTGGCGAGGAGGTCCGCCGGTGCGTCCATCGGCCAGTGCACCGTGTAGTGCCACAGCGCGAGAAAGAATGGCTCGTCCGCGCGCGTGCGGGCGTGCTCGTTCAGGTAGTTCACGGCCTCGTCGCCGATGCGGTACGGCAGGTACTCGCCCTCTTCGCGCGACTCCAGGTTGGGGAAGGAGTACGGCGCGAAGAACGAGCGCCCCGGCCCGCCCCAGCCGTTGCCGCCGACGTTGATCTCGAACCCTTGGCGATCGGGATAGAACTCGGCCTCGTCCGCCGTACGCTGCGGGGCGAGGTGCCACTTGCCGAGGAATGCCGTGCGGTAGCCGGCATCGAAGAGGTGCTCGGCGAGCGTCACCTGCTCGAGCGGTAGGCGGTCGAGCATCGGCGCCGGCAGCAGCGCGGGATCGTCGGGCCAGAAGCGCTCCTGATCCGGCATGTGGTTCGTGATGGCGAGCCGCGCCGGCGCCTCCCCCGTCATGATGGACGCGCGCGTCGGCGAACACACCGGTGCGGCGGCGTAGGCATCGGTGAAGAGCATCGACTCAGAGCGGAACGCATCGATTCGTGGCGTGTCGACGGCCGGGTTGCCGTAACAGCCCAGATCCGACCAGCCCAGGTCGTCGACGAGCACCAGCAGCACGTTCGGGCGCCGCGCGGAAGCCTGTTCTGTGTCGCCCGTCACGCAGGCGCAGACTGACACGAGTGACGTCGCCGCTGCCCAAGTTGCTCGCTTCATGCAAGACACGGTACCCGTGCCGGCGGGCGGTGCACTTCGTTTTGCCCGCTACGAGTTCCGGGCGGGCTTCCTGCGTCCCCACTAGTGGTGTGATTCACTCTTGTGCGGCATTTTGGTCGGCCCGTACCCGCCCGCTGCTGCGTTGCGCCTCCTCCGAGACTTGCAGCGAAGTCGCGTCGTCGCTGCGCCTTGCAGCGAACGCGTACGCACCGACCAA
>JAAELL010000549.1 GCA_024226735.1 bacterium
AGACAGTTGCGGTCTTATCCCGAGTTCGCGTGTGCGTGCCACAAGGCGCGGCGACGACGCAACTTCGCTGCCAATACGGTGATACTGGGATTGGTCGCAGGAGCCGCAACGCCGTGGCGCGTGCATGCGGGCCGGGATAAGACTGCGAACGTCTGCATCACACCACTAGTACAGCGGATCCCATGCTTGGAAGCAGTGCCGCTGCATCTGTGTCCAGTACAGCTCGAAGTCGTTGTTCCCGTACCCGCGCGCCAGCATCTCGGTCAGGTAGCGCACTTGGTAGTCGTAGAACGCCTGTGTGAACAGCCGCTCGCTGTCGGGCAGGCCGAGCTCGTCCGCGATGACGCGGCTGATGATGCTCGAGCCCCACCAGTTGTTGGCCGAGCAGCAGATCCGGTACGCCGATCCGTTGCCGTTCGGCTCACAGCCGGTGCCCGGCTCGTTGTAGATCCAGTGCACGTCGTCGTTGATGGCGCAGCCGTAGGTGCGGAACTCGTAGAAGTGGCTGACGCCCCAGTCGACCGTGCCGTTCGGCAGGAAGGTGCCGTAGCCGCACAAACCGCAGTTGTTTTCGACGACGACAAAGGGCTGGTCGTCCTCCTGGAACGAGTGCCAGACCGGGCCGTTCTCCAGGTCCGCCGCGGGCAGCACCGCGTTCATCAGGTTCACGTCGTCGAGCAACCAGCCCGCGTAGTAGATCGTGAGCTTCGCCCCGTCGCCGTGGCCCGCGCCGCCGTCCCAGTGCCCGCCGTAGGTCTGCCGGATCTCGGAAGAGGTGGCGGGGTCCTGCAGGCCGAGCGCCATGCGGTCGAGACCGATCTGGATCAGGTTGATGACGGTGTCGCGCTTCTGCGCGGTCGTGTAGTTGCTCATCAGCGTCGGGAGCATCGCGTTCCAGAGCACGCCCTGGATGTCGCGTCCGTAGTTCGGCATGAAGTCCGAGGGGCGCGACTGGCGCTTCATGAAGCGCGCGATCCCCGGCGCCTCGTACCACAAGTTGTCGACCGTCGCCGCGACCGACGGCCAGGCGATCGGCTCGCCCAGGGTGGCCGGCTGCGCGGTCGGCAGGCCCTGCAGGCGCGAGAACACCACCTCGGAGAGGTGCGCGGGCGGAACCTTCGGCCCAGGCCCGGTATACACCGGCCGGAAGGAGTTCTCGGCGGGCACGGCGTCGACGACCGTCAGCACGCCGATCTGGCGCACCTGCGAGCGGCCGCCCGGCGTCTCCTGGCTGATGCACGTCACGACCGAGGTGCCAGCGGACACGACGTACGGCAGCTGAGCGGCGATGTTGAGATTGTGCTCGTACGCATAACCCATGGCGCCGACCGCTGGCGCGGACGCGAAGATCGAGTTGTCGAGGCCCTGTACCAGGTCGACCGCGCTCGGGTTGAGCATCGTGCCGTCACGCCACCACTCCTGCTCGCCGGCGAAGCTCGTCGCCGGTGTAATGTCCGTGATCGTCACCGGTCCTAGAACCCACCAGTCCCCGTTCACGTAGCGACCGCAGGTGCGGAAGCCCGAGAACCGCCAGCGGAACGAGCCCTGAACGACTTTCTTCCGCAGGTACGGATAACCGCCTAGGCTGCCAATCTGCGCGAGTGCGTCAGAGGGCAGAGCGAGCGTCGCCACGCAGGCGAGCGCGAAGAAAGAAGATCTCATGATGCATGTCCTCGGTTCGTGATCGGAAACTCGGTCGGAGCGAGCGCTCCTGCCCACTGATATGTCGCCGCCCCGCGCGACGGTTCTCGCGCATCGTCGTCAACCGCCGGGCAACGCGGCGACATGACCAGGGCACCGGCACCGGCGGCGTCGTTCGCGCGCACGCACGCGACCGACGCCGGGCCCCCGCGCGCCCCCCCCCGGATCCGTTCTGGAGCCGGAAACAGAATCGGCCCGAGCGACCGCCGGGTGCGGGGGGCGCGGACTCTTGAGCAAAGTCGACAACCGCGCGCGCCGGTGCGGACATGGATGGGGAGCGCTATGCTCGTCGATCCCACACGTCGACCCGCCGCCCACGGCACGCGCTCGAGTACGAGCACCGGGGCCCGCAGGTCACCGACTCCTTCCATGGCCCTCGAGGACATACAGCTTCCCGACAACGATCTCGCCCTCGTTCGGGCGGCGCGCGACCGGGAGCCGGCCGCCGTCCGCGCACTCGCGGAGCGCCTCACCTGCATCCCGCGCATCCTCGCCGTACTCAACGCGCGCAGCGGCGCGGTGCTGACCGCCCACGACATCGAGGACCTGTGCCAGGAGGTGACGCTGCTCGTGCTCGCCAAGCTCGGCGAGTACCGGCCGATCCGACCGCTCGAGGCCTGGGTCTACCGCATCTGCGCGCTGCAGATGATGAACGCGCGCCGCCGGGCGAGCGCTCGACAGGTCCGCCACGCGCGCCTGACGGGTCTCCACGCAGCGGCCCCTCAGGCCGTCCCGGATCCTCTCCGCAGCGAGGTCGTCGAGAAGTCGATGCGGGCGCTCGAGCCCGAGTGCGAAGTCGCGATCCGGCTCAAGCACTTCGACGGCCTGAGCTTCACCCAGATCGGCGAGCGGTTGGACGTCTCGCCGAACACGATCAAGGGACGCTACTACCGGGGCCTCGACGCCCTGCGCCGCAGCCTGCCCCCGTCGCTCCGCGCAGAGGATCTCGAATGAACGTCGAACCGTCGATCTGGGATCGCATCTTGCGCGCCGAACTCGAGCCCGACGCGCCCGAGGTGCGCGACGCCGCGCGGCACGATCTCGCGCTCTCCGGGCGACTGGCGGAGCTCGCGCGGGTCGCGGACGAGCTCGACGAGAGCGCGGCCGCCGAGGCGACCGTGCTCGCGAAGCAGGCGCACGCACCACACCGCTGCGAGGCCACTGTGCGCGAGCTCGTGCTCTCCACGCTAGCGCCAGAGCGCGCCGAGGAACCGCCGCGCCGCAACTCCTCCGAACGCTGGCTCTACCTCGTCGCGGCTGCCGCGGTCGTCCTCGCGGTCGTTTGGCTCCACGAGCCGAGCGCGGTGCCCGACCCCGACGACGTGCTCGGTCCACGGATCCAGGTCCCTGCCGAAGACGCGCCCTTCGGTCACTTCCGGTGGCGGGCGATCGAGCTGCCGGAGGGCGGCTGGTACCGCGTCATCGTGCACGCCGACGACGGCGGCGGCGAGGCTGGTATGCTGCTCGAACGTCGATCGGACCTGGAGCAGCCATCGTGGAACGTACCTTCGACACTCACCGACGCCTGGCCGGACGCGATTCTCTATCGGGTGGAGGCGTTCGACGCGAGCGGTCGACCGGTCGCCGACTCGCCATGGCAATCCATGCGGCGCTGATCTGCCTCGGGCTCGCGCCGCTCGCGGCCGCACAGGATCCGCCCGACCCAGGCGCGCTCCACGGGAGGTGGAGCGAGCTCTTGCCCGCCGTCGCGGACGATCCCGCGCGCGAGCACGACCTCGTTGAGGCCGCCTGGGCGCTGCTCGCCGCTTGCGCGACGCAGCCGGATCACGGGATCGACCTGACCGAGGTGCTGGGGAACACCTTCAAAGTGGTCGGGAGCGAGTCCCTGCGCGGCTTCCTCCTGCCCTACCTGATCACCGACCTGCAGAGCCGCAACCGGACGCAGGAAGCACACGCGATCCTCGACGGCGCCGACGCGCGGCTCGACGAGCTCGCTCCCGACGCGAGCTATCGGGTCGCGCTGCTCTATCTCCGCGCCGGGCTCTACCTGCGCGAGGGTCGCCCGGACCGCGCACTCCCGCCGGCGCGACGGGCCTTCGAGCTGGCACAGCCACTGAAGGCGAACGCGGCCTCCGGCTCGTTCGTCAATGCCGCGAAGGTGCTCTCCGACGCCTACCTGTCGACCGAGCGACACGAGCAGGTCATCGCTCTCCTGCGGCCGATCCTCGAGGAGAGGGTCGCGGGCTACGGCGCCCTGCGCATCAGCGCGGCTTTCGCGTACATGGAGCTGAGCGCGGTCCGAGCCGAGCACCGCGCGGACGCTCGGCGGCTGTTCGAGGACGTCGCGCCCGACTCGCAGGCCGCACCGCTCGACCGGCTGCACGCGTTCGGTCGCCTAGCGCTGCTCGACCTCGACGCGGAACGCCCGCGGGCCGCCCTCGAGCACCTGGCCGCCGCGCGCGAGCTGCCCCCCGGCCCGGTCGCGGACGCGGCCTTCCGCGCCGCCCTCGAGCACCAGGCGTTGAGCGCATTGGGCGAGCCAACGGTGACGCAGGCCGACGCGCTGCTCGCGCACGTCACGAGCCTGCTCGACGAGTGGCACGGGCTCGGCGCGCCGCCCGGAGGAATCGGGTTCCTGCGCCACCTGCGCGAGCGGCTGTTCCTCGTCGAGTTCCTTGAGCTCGTCGCGCAGCGCGAGGGGGACGCCGCCGCGTTCGCGCGCCTCAACGAGATCCAGGCGCTGAGCACGCTTGCGCGCGAGCTGGATGGTGACGCGGGGGAGCTCGACGAGATCGCGCGGCGGCTGGTCCCCGCAAACGGGACGCTGCTCAGTCTGGTCTACGGCCGCACGCGAATGCTGGCGTTCCTCGTGACCGCGGCCGGCGACGTCGAGCTCTTCGCCCACAACGCCGGTGTCGAGCTAATCGGGGACGCGCGCGAGTACCAGTTGGGGATCATGCGGCCGCTCTCCCCCGTCGAGTCGGTCGCGAGCTCCACACGGGGTCGAGTGCTCACCGAGCGCATCTTCTCGGACGAGCTCCGGCGGCGCTTGGCCCGTTTCGAGGAGCTCGTTCTGGTGGGTGGCGAGGTGTTCGCGGAGCTGGCCTTCGAGAGCCTGCCGGTCGTGACGGACCGTCCGCTGGGTGTCGACCGCGTCGTGTGGCGCCTCCCCAGCGTGCCCGTCGGGCTCGGGATCGCGAGGCGCCAGACCTGGCAATCCGGCGAGCTCGATCTACTGATCGTCACCAACGCGACTCCGAGCCCGGCCGCTCTCGCTCTCGACGGAGAGCTGCGCTCAGTCGACCTCTCTGCGCGAGAGGTCGCCCAGCTCGCAGGACCGTTCTCGTCTGCGCGCAGCGTGACGCTGCTCGACGGGAAAGCGAGTCGATCGCACCTCGCGCGGGCCCTCGGGCGGAGACCTGCCGTCGTGCACATCTTCGCGCACGGCATCGTCAACCCGCTGCGCGTGATCCCGTCCGGTTTCGTGTTGAGCGCGACCGACGAGCACGACGGCCTGTTCTTCGCAGAGGATGTCGAAGAGCTCCATTGGCCGCCGCTCGTGCTCCTGTCGGTGTGCGGCGCGGCGCGCGGTCCGGAGCGTGTCGGTGACGCGGCGGCGGCCGACTTGCGCGGAGCGTTCCTGCGGGCGGGCGCTCGCTGCGTGGTCGTCTCCACCGCCAACCTGCAGCGTTCGGTAACGCGCGACCTGACGGCACGCCTGACCCGCGAGCTCGCGCGCGGTCGTTCGGTTGGGGAGGCCCTGCGCCTCGCCCGCGAAGAGATCTTCGACGACCCACGGACGGACGACCCGTACTACCACTCGCTCTTGCAGGCGTTCGGTCCGCCCGCCGGAGCGTGGAACCGACCCGCGCAGGAGCGCTCGCCGAGCTTCTGGTTGCTGCTCGCCGTGCCGCTCGGCGCGGCCCTCGTCTGGCGGCTCCGACGCCGCTAGACTCGTGTTTCGCGGTTCATTCCCGGAATTAAGACTGCTCGCTGAGTCGTGGGGGTTGGGAATGAAACGCGAAACACGAGACTAGCCCGAAACGCTCGCCTCCGAGTCCAGTTTCGCTTCAAGCGCTCGGCGCAGCCCCGCTACCAACTAGTGGTGTGATTCACTCTTGTGCGGCATTTTGGTCGGCCCGTACCCGCCCGCTGCTGCGTTGCGCCTCCTCCGAGACTTGCAGCGAAGTCGCGTCGTCGCTGCGCCTTGCAGCGAACGCGTACGCACCGACCAAAA
>JAAELL010000550.1 GCA_024226735.1 bacterium
ATTGCGCCAGAGCCGCCCAAGTCCGCCGTGCCCGCACCTTTGTGCCGATCGCGTCCTCGACGGGGCGCAGAGACCCCGACTGCGGGGCGATCGACGCAAAGGCACGAGCACGACGGACTTGGACGACCCTGGCGCAATGCTGATGAATAGTCCGGGCTCTAGTGGTGTGATTCACTCTTATGGGGCATATCGATCGGCCCGTACGGGCGCGCTGCGGCGTCTCCGCGGCCGGCACTCGCTCTACTGCATCACCGAGGCGGAATAGGGGGACGCCGCTTCAGTGTCCGGCCAGCGCCTGGCACAGCGCGAGGAGCGCCGCGGTGTTCGCCAGGTTGTCGAGCCCTTCGCCTTCGAGCGCGGTCAACAGGTCGCCGCCGCCGAGGAGCTGGGCCGCCTTGAACAGGAACAGGTCGTTGCCCGACAGCTCGTACCCGTACGCGAGCGCCGAGAAGTACGACGTTCGATCGTAGTTGTCCGAGGGTGCGGGGTAGCGCTCGCAGAACTCCCGCTCGAGCGCGCTCGCCGGCGAGACCGCCACGAAGAACCAGGGGGCCGTGTGGCCCTCGTCCCAGAACGGCGGCCGGACTGCGGCGAGCACGGCGCTTGCGATCGCGTCGTCGATCGAGTTCGCGCGCGCGTCCTGGACTCCGCGAAACAGGGACTCGGACATCCCGCGCAGCCCGTGCACGAGGATCGCCGATTCGATCGACTGGCGGACGCGGAACTGCCCATCGTCGTAGTTGTAGGCGAGCTGGGCCATGACGTGGCCGCGGCATCCCGACACCCCGCGGTCGACCACCTCCTGGATCATCTCGAACCAGGGCAGGGTGAGGCTGCGGTAGCGGTCCGAGCCCGTCGCGTAGGCCGCAGCGCTCGTGTCGATGCCCCAGCCTTGCCCGCGGCCGATCCCGACGCCGTTGTTCGGCACGGTATCGGTGTCGAGCTGCTTCTGCAGGAGACCCGAAACCTGGATGTGGTTGTAGTTCGAGTTGCGGTACTGATGGAACGACATTCGGAACAGCTCGGCAGCCGCTTCGATCTGATCCTTGGCGAGCGTGTCGTTGCCGAGCCACGCGAGGATCTTGAGGTTGCGCGTGAAGCGCACGTAGTGGGCAAGGTCGATCGGGTGGAAGGCGAGTAGATCCGACTCGTACGGCGGGTTGCGGTTCGCCTGGCGCACCGCCACCGTTTGGAACGTCGGGGCGTCACCGAAA
This sequence comes from bacterium, assembly GCA_024226735.1. Lineage (GTDB taxonomy): Bacteria > Planctomycetota > UBA1135 > UBA1135 > JAAELL01. Next base: position 1,215 of record JAAELL010000550.1, read on the forward strand.
CCGAAGGGCTCGTCCCACTCGAGGTTCGGCCGCAGCTTGAAGAACATCGGCATCCACGGCCCGTACGTGCCCTCCGGAATGACGACGTCCTCGAGCCGGCACGGCTCACCGTTCATCGCGTACAGCGCGGTTGGCTGGCGGTCGAGGTAGCAGCGCGACACGAGCTGGGCGAGGCGGTACCCGCTCGTCGACGCGGCGGCGGCGGTGGCGAGGCCGTCGTAGGGATTGATCTCGTCGCCGCCCGTCATGCCGCCGTACGGCGAGCCCCACGGGTGCGCCCAGCCGAGCCCGGGAGAGGTCAGGGGGTAGCTCTCCTGACTACCGGTGCGAACGAGCTCCTCGACTTCCTGCAGCTCCCTGCGCAGCTCGGCGTCGATCGGGTAGAGCCCGACGTGATCGAGCTTGGGCAGCACGTGGTTCTGCGGGAAGTAGCGCGCCGTGCTCGAGTTCCACCACGACCACAGTCCGCGGCCCGAGGGGGAAGGGCCGCTGCGCGAGAAGGCGCGGGTGCGCGATGTGAGCATCTGCTCGGCGCGTCGCTGCGCGCTCTCACTGCCCGCGCGTACGATGGCGAGGCGCCGGACGAACCGGGCCTGGCGTCCCATCACGTGGAGCTTGTTCTGTCCCGGCTTGCCGACCAGCGGCGTCCAGTTCGAGTTGTCGAGTCGCTCGGTCTCGCCCGCGAACGGGCTGTCGAAGCCGTGCAGCACCCGCCACCCGTGCGGAAGATGGAGCTCGAGACTCGCGAAGTACAGGTTCAGCAGCGCGTCGTCCGCTGGGTCATTCGGGTCCAGGCCGTCCATGCCGTTGTGGACGTGCAGGTCGAGCGTAAGGAAGTCCTCCGCGCGGTAGGTGGTGAAGTAGGCGTGGACGCCCATCATGTGCGGGAGCGTTCCCTCGCTTCCGCTGACCGGGGCGTCCGGCATGAGCACCTCATGCGTGCTCCACTCGCGCACGAGCTTGCCGTCCTTGCGCAGCCGCGCGGTGGGATTGCCGTTCCGCACGCGCTCGTAGAGGTCCGTCGAGTAGGTGTGACCGAAGACGTCCGCGGTCGTGAGCGTCAGTGCGCCGGGCGTGTCGAGCAGCTCCTGCACGGCCGTGCCGTGAGCGAACGCCGCGCGCGGCTGGGGCGTGTGACCGACCCAGTACACGATTGCGTCGCCCTCGTCCACGCCCGCCGGTGAATCGACCTGAGCGATGAGCTCGACGACGTCGGCACCGTCGGCCGGATTCGCGTAGCGGCTGACGACCTCGATCTGCGTGTCGAAGGCTTCGAGGTGGCGGCTCGCCACCGTCAGCGGAACCTCGCCTTCCGTGCCGAGGTACGTGCCGGGCGGAACCGGCAGCGTAGCGCGCAGAAGGAACCGCTCTTCCCCCGGCGCCGTGGTCAAGAGCTTGCCGACGACCTGGCCCGGCGTGACGGTTTGTGCGGCGAGCGGGCTCACAGCGGCTGCAGCGCAGCACACCGACCCCACGAATCGACTCGCGGACCTAAGAAGGCCCGTATTGCCTTGCAACATATTGTTTCCCCTCGTTGTCGGGCGGCAGGCCGCCCGGGTGCCAACCTTCTGCCTGGCCAGCACGTCTGCCTGAGATCGCCAGATCCGGCTTGCGTACGCACAGTATGCGCTAGGCGCATCGATCTGACGGGGGCGTCTCGGCATTCGCGCCAAGTCCCTGCGCCCCAACGGGCTCGGCGTTTTTCGAAATCGGTCGGAGGGGGAGCGGCTGCGCCCCCGGGGTCACGGCAGGAGCCGTAGCTGGTACACCGCGAAACCCAGCGTTGTGCGTCCCCACGCGAGGTACGCCTGCCGCCAGGCGCTGATGTGAGTGCGGAACTCCGCGGCGTCGGGGTCCTCCGGATGCGCGTCGACGAACGCGAGGATGTTCGCTGCGTACATGTCCTCGTAGCGCGACCATTCGTCGTCGGTCGTCTCGTGCGTGCGCTCGACCGTGAAGCCCGCTTCGCGCGCGAGCGCGGCGTTGCTCTCGAGTGTCCCGATGTCGTCCTCTGAGCATGCCAGGAACGCGAGGTACTCCTCGTCCGGCCGTCGTCTCCAGTGGCCGTCCGCGACGACCAGGACGCCGCCCGGGCGCAGCAGCCGTCCGGCGGTGCGCAGCACGCCGCGCAAGTCGGACACGGCGTGCGTCGCCTCGAGGCAGGCGAGCACGTCGAAGGAGGCGTCACTGAACGCGGCCTCGTCGAAGGACTCGGCGCGTAGGTCGATGCGCTCCGCGAGCTCCGTGTTCATCAGCGAGCGCCGGGCGTCGAGAACGATGTGCTCGTTCCGGTCGACCCCGACGCACCTATAGCCGTGTGTCTCGGCGATGCGCTCGAGGAGCGCCGCGCGCCCGCAGCCGATATCGAGCACATCGCTCGCCGGCGTTAGCGGCAGCGCCCGGATCCAGTCATCACTGACGGTTTGCCGCGAGTGCCGCTCGAGCTCTGGGCATGGAGGTGGGCGAGCATGGGACTCGGTATTCCAGGCTGTTCCGCGCACAAGCTTCGGCCGCGGACTACCCTGGAAACAACGGCCAGACGCCCGCTCACGTCGCTTCCCATCCCCGGTCCTCGCCCATGGTTCGACCCACGACATTCGTTGCCCTTTGGTTGCTCACGGTTGCCCCCGCCCTCGCGCAGCGTGAGGTCTTCACCGTCGAGGGCACGGCAGTGGCGGACGTCTTCGGCTCGATGATCCGATCCGCCGGTGACGTCGACGACGACGGCATGCCGGACTTCATGGTCTCCGCATTCGACGGATTTGGCCGTGTCACCGTCTTCTCGGGCGCGACGCAGGACGTCCTGTACTCGTTCAGCGGCACCGTCGGCGGGTACGGGCGCTCGTTCGACGGCCTCGGTGACGTGAACGGGGACGGGCATGCGGACTTCGCGATCAGCGAGGTTCCGAGCGGCGTTGTGATCGACCTGGGGGTCGTGTTCGTGCACTCGGGAGCGACGGGCGACGTGCTCTACACGCTCGACGCCGTCGGGGCGGACGCGGACATTTTCGGGTCGGTCCTGCGGAGCTGCGGCGATCTCGACGACGACGGTCGCCGTGACCTCCTCGTGCAGTCGAAGCGCTTCCGCAACCACGTGCAGCAGAGCGTGATCGCGTACTCGGGCGTGAACGGTAGCGAGCTGTTTCGCATCGACGGCCCGCAGGTGAGCTCGACGGCCTTCGCCGATGCGTTCGCTGGCCTCGGCGATGCCGATGGCGACGGCGTCGACGATTTCGTCATCAGCGACAACAACTTCATCGACAACACCGGCAAGAGCATCGTCCGCGGCCGCGCGATCGTGTACTCCGGGCAGACGCAGGGCATGTTGTTCAGCGTGCTCGGCAACTCGACGACGTTCAGCTTCGCGGGAGCGCTCGCCGATGCTGGCGACATCGACGGGGACGGGTTCGCGGACCTGCTCGTTGGGAGCCCGACTTCGGGGAGCGACGGGATGGTCCAGGTCGTCTCCGGGGACACCGGGACCGACCTCTTCCTGGTGGAGAGCGTCTTCGACGGGGACGGCTTCGGTTCCGCGGTCAGCCGGGCCGGGGACGTGGACGGCGACGGCACCGAGGACTTCCTCGTCGGCGCGCCGCGCGACATCCCGTTCGCCGTCAGCGCAGGATCGGCGTACGTCTACTCCGGTGCGACGGGCGAAGAGCTCTTTCACGTGCGCGGGACCGCCATCAACGACCGAGTCGGGACCTCCGTCGCGCCGGCGGGAGACGTCGAAGGGGACGGGCGCGACGACGTGCTCGTGGGCATGCCGTTTTTCGTGACGACCGCGCAGGCGCCGGGGCGCGTGCACTGCTACGCCTTTGGCAACGAGCCGGTGCTGCTGGACTTCGACTTCGACGACGACTTTCGCACGCCGCTGGAGAACGGCCGCGCCGTCGACAGCGGAGCGCGCTTTGGCCGTCTGGTCCGGATCACGTCCGATGGACCGGGCCACTTCGGCGCGGCGACCTTCGATTCTTCTCGTAGCGGTCCCAACGCGAACGGCGCCGATCCCGACCTGCTCGTCGACCGCGGCAACCTGTTGATCCTCCAGGAAGACCCGACGCAGAACACGCCCGGGATCTTCATTTCGCCGGATGATGCGGAGGCCGGCGGCACGCTGCGCCTGGAGCTCCTCAGTCCGGGCCGGCCGGTGTCCCTCGATCTGGTGGACATCTGCCCGGGGCCCCAGGACGCGACGGTGCGGTTGACCGACCTCGAGGGTCGTACGCGGACGTACGACGTCCCGAACGGCTTCACGGCCGACGGCCTGCTCGAGCCGCAGCTTGCGGTCCGGACGCTGAGCCTTTCGACCCTGGATCCCCAGCCCGGCGTGTCCGCGACCGCGACCGCGACCGAGGATCCGGACTTCGACGCGGGCCTGGTGACGGGCATCGAAGTGATGCTCGCCTCGTCGGGCGCCGTCGACGGCGTGCGGTGGGTGCCGAGCGGGTTGCCTCCTGTCGAGCAGATCGTGCCGCTCTACTCCATCGAGGCGCCGCCGGGGGCGGGCTTTGGCCGGAGCGCGCGCTCGGTCGGCGACGTCGACGGCGACGGGCGGGATGACATCGTCGTCGGCCAACAGCTCGATGGGACCACGGGTTTTGGGGTGGGGCGCTTGTACTCGGGGGCGGACGGAACGCTCCTGCACGAGTTCCCTGGCGAGCAACCGCTGAGCGTCTTCGGTGACGCCGCGGCCGGCGTGGGCGACGTCGATGGGGATGGCGTTCCCGACGTCGCGTTCGGCGGTTGGCTGTACGACGTCCCGGGCGGCTCCGACGGCGGCGTCGTGCGCGTGTACTCGGGACAGACCTACCAGCTCCTCCTCGAGTTCTTCGGGGAAGCGGGCGATCGCCTGGGCGTCTCCCTCGACGCGATGGGGGACGTCGATGACGATGGACACGACGACCTGCTGGTGGGGTCCTCCGCGGCCGGCGGTGGCCGCGGCCGGATCGAGATCCGCTCGGGGACGACAGGTGTTCCGTTGCTCACGGTCGAGGGGTCGACAAGTGACGGGACGCTCGGTTCCTTCGTGCGCAACGCGGGCGACTTCGACGCCGACGGCAGCGTGGACTTCCTGGCCTACGAGGAAGGTGGCGGGACGTCGCAGTTCGCCGGCCGCCTCGTCGTATTCTCCGGCGCCGACGGCAGGGTGTTGTTCGACCGTGTCGGGACCGAGTTCCTGCAGCTCCTCGGCGCTGGCTCGGCCCCTGCTGGCGACGTGAACGATGACGGCCACGACGACGTGTTGCTCGGCGACTGGGGCTACGTGGGCGCGCCCGGGCCGGACACGGGTCGACTCGAGGTCATCTCCGGCAAGGACGGCACCGTCCTGCACGAGATTATCGGGGAGTTCCCGGGCGGGTTGTTTCCGATCGCGAGCGCCGCGGCCGGGGATCAGGACGGCGACGGGGCGCCTGACTTCGCCGCGCTGGAGCAGATCGATCCCGAGGGGCTCCCGCCCGCGGGGACGCGCCTGCGGATCTACTCGGGCGCGACCGGCACGACGCTCTACGAGCGGATCCTGGTCACGCCGCAATCGTCCAACCGGCTCGAGCCGGGCGGCGATCTCGACGGGGACGGTTTCGCCGAGCTGCTCGTCGTGAGCTCGCTCGCGGGAGTGGCCCGCGTCGAGGCGCTCACGGTCAACCGGCCGGACGCGGCTACCGCCTGCATCGGCGCGCCGAGCTCGACCGGCTTCGGCGCACGCCTCCTGGTGGAAGGGAGTTTGCGCGCGTCCGACAACGACCTGCGCCTGATCGCGGGCAACTTGCCCGCCGGAGCCTTCGTTCAGCTCTCGAGCTCACCCGTCTTCGGTCGCGGCGCGCAGCCGTTCGTCCAAGGCATGCGGACCTCCGGTGCGCTCTGTCTCGGTGGCGCGGTGATGCGCCACACTTGGACGAGCGCGGGACCGGGCGCGACCGCGACGTTCGTGGTCGACCTCTCGCGCCTACCGGGTGCGGGCGCCGCGCCGGGCTCGCTGGCGGGCGAGACGCGCTTCTTCCAGTGCTTCTATCGCGACCCGGGCTTCGGTGGTGAGTCGAACTTCTCGGACGCGCTCCGTATTCGGTTCGAGTGAAAGCCATGCCGTCAGACCAACCCCTCCAGGTCGATCCACTCAAGACGTGCTGGTCGCTCGTGCGTTCCGCCGCCGATGTGACGCGTACAAGACGAGCGGCGGGAGCGCGTGGACGATCTGCTCCGACGAGCGCCTCGAGCACAACATCGAGCCCGTCGAGGGGGCGCTCGAGCGCATGCTCGCGCTGCGCGGCGTGACGTTCGAGTGGCGCAACCCGGGCCTGCACGGCGATCGTGCGCATCCCGAGATGGGCCTGATCGCGCAGGAAGTCGAGCAGCACTTCCCCGAATGGATCGAGCAGATCGAGGTCGCCGGCGGAGACCGCGAGCTGGTGAAGGGCGGCCGCGCCAAGGCGGTCGGCATCCATCGTCGGGTTCGAGTCGCTGACGGTCGAGGCGATGCGCGAGCTGCGCGAGGAGAAGGACGAGCAGCTCGCGGAGCTGCGTTCCGAGAACGAGGCGCTACGGGCACAGCTCAGGGGACTCGAGGCCGAGCTCGCGAGCGTGGCCTCGAGGTTGGCGCGCATCGAGGGCCACTAGTGGTGTGATTCACTCTTGTGCGGCATTTTGGTCGGCCCGTACCCGCCCGCTGCTGCGTTGCGCCTCCTCCGAGACTTGCAGCGAAGTCGCGTCGTCGCTGCGCCTTGCAGCGAACGCGTACGCACCGACCAAAA
>JAAELL010000551.1 GCA_024226735.1 bacterium
CGGCATGGCGGTGTACGAGATGGGCCAGCTCCAGACCGTGATGGAGCGACGCGTCGTCGGACACCTCGCACGCGCCGCCGGCTTCGGCCCGGACGCGGGCGGCGTGTTCACGCACGGTGGCTCCCTCGGCAACTTCACCGCCATCTCCTGGCGGGCATCGAGCGCGCCGACTCGCTCGTGTGGGACCTGCACAAGATGATGGGGCTACCCGCCCTCAACACGGCGGTCCTGTTTCGGGAGAACCGGCGCTCCTACGAGGCGTTCGCCCAAGAGGCCGGCTACCTGTTCGAGCCCGCGGCGCCGGAAGAGCAGTGGTTCAACCTAGGGCAGCGCACGCTCGAATGCACGAAACGCGGCATGGGAGCGACCGCCTACTGCATGCTCCGCGTGCTCGGAACGGAGTGGTTCGAGGCCCAGGTCGACGCGCTCATCGACCGCACCCAGCGCCTCCAGTCGATGCTCGAGGCCGCCCCCGACTTCGAGATCGCGTGTCCGGCACGAGCCAACATCCTCTGCTTCCGCCATCGCCCCGACACGGACATGAGCGACGCGGCACTCGACCAGCTGCAGGGGCGCCTGCGTCAATCCGTGATCGAGGGTGGCGACTTCTACATCGTCCAGGCGCGGTTAGACGGCAGGGTGTGGCTGCGCACGACAGTGATGAACCCGCTGACGAGCCAGGAAGATCTCGACGCGCTGCTCGGCGCGATCCGCACGCACGCGAAGCCCCGCTGAGTCCCCCCGCTGAGTCCCCCCGCTGAGTCCCCCCGCTGGGAGCCCCGCGGACGCTCACGGCATCGCGGGGGCGTCGCCTGGCTGCGGTTGCACCTCGGACAGCTCGACCTTCACGCTCATCACACCGTCGTGGAATCGGACACGCCGCTCGACGGGCGCGAAGCCGGGCTTCTCGAACCGCACGACGCACTCGTTGTACTTCACGAGGACGTCGCTCTCCGTTCCAAGGTCGCTCGTTTCAGTCTCCGACTCGCTCAGCGGCGTGACGTAGTCGAGCGGCGCCGTGCCGATCAGCACGAACTCCTCCGTAACCGCCTCCTCGACGAGCGGGCCGCGGAACGACTCCGCGTTCTCCGAGTGGTCCTTGAGCCCGCGCCGACTCAAGAAGACCTGCGCACCCTCCGGCCGCGAACGCAGGCTCAGCGCCATCTCGGGCTCGGGCGTGCGGCAGCTCGCGGTGAACAGGGGAAGGAGAACCAGGGCAAGGGGGCGCAGGGACATGGGGCGAAACTCCATTCGAGGTGCGAAATGGAGCGGGCATCGGCCATGTCAAAGCGCGGTCTTGAGGGGAAGGCGGGAATCCGTCCGAAGACGGTCCCCGCCGCCCATTCCTACTCGCCGACGATGCCCTGCAGCTCGTCGAACAGCCGGAACAAGTTCCCCCCCACGAAGTAGTAGTGGTCGCGTTCGCTGAGGTTGAAGCCCCATCCGACCGAGAACAGACCCTGCTTGAACGAGAGGTTCAGGCCAGTTCCGACCTCGAGGCTCGACTCGCCTTGGTCGATGCTCGCGACGTGGATGCCGACGCCGGGTTCGAGCCCGTTGATGAACTTGCCCCAGCCGCCTTCGGGCTCGCGGTAGCGGTAGGACCAGTCGATGAGGGCGGCGGCGTTGCTCTGAAAGCGCTTGGCATCGGAATCCCCGTCGGTCGAGCGGAAGAAGATGAGCTGCGGTCGGACGTGGGCGCGCCAACCGAAGTCGTCGAGCTGCAGATTGAACTGGCGACCGTCGATGACCTCGTCCGGCTCGCCCTCGCCGCCGCGCCGGACGAAGTCGACGTCGAGATCGATCTTGTCCCTGCGCTTGGTCTCGGTCAGGCCGAACTCGATCCGCCCAGGGGGAAGGAACCCGTTGAGCGCTCTCGAGACGGGATCGCCGTCCGCCGGAGGATCGGGCGCACCGGGAGGGGCCATCAGGCTGTGCGCCATTTCGCGGTCCGCTCGGAGCTCGCTCACGAACGCGGACACGCCTTGGGGCAAGTTCGTGGCATCCCCGAACGTGTCGACGATCTCGGCCGCGCTCTGTTCGACCTCTTGCTCGGCCGCTTCGACGTCTCCGGCGTCCTCGATCAGCTGATCGATGCGCGCGGTCAAGGACGTGTCACCGCCGCTCGGCCCCTTGCCGTGCGTCCAGTTGTAGACGTAGATCGGTGCCCCGTCCGTGCGCTCGGCGTGCACCCGCACCTGGATGTCGCGCGGACCCCCGCCCCCGTCCTCGGCCCCGGTCAGCTCGCGCCGCGCACGCTGGAGATCGGCGAGGTCCACGGAGACGTCTGCTTGTTGGCCTTGGGCGATCGCCGCCTCACACTCCTCGCATGCGGACACCAGAGCCGCGTCGGTCGGGGAGAGATTCGCCATCGCTTCCAGGCGATCGCGGATGGAGCGCAGCGCCGAGAGCCTTCTCCGGAACGACGCGGCGAGGTCGTCGAGCTGCTTCGTCCCCCCGGCGACCGTCACGCTGACCTGCGACCGTGAGTCGACCAACGTGCGCCCCGGTCCGGGAGAGATCCATCCGTACGACTCAACTCCGACGTATTCCTCCACTTCGATCCGCACGCCCTCCAACTCTCCACTCAGCTCGACGGCCTGACCGTCGTGCGTTCGGGTGGATGTGCACGCAAAGAGGGCTAACGACAAACTCAGCCAAATGGGCTTCATACAGGCTCCGGGTTTGGGGTCCATGCCGTGAAACGCCATGCGCGAGCTGCGTGCGCCACAATTATGAGAAAGGAGCCCGGGCCCGCTGCGTTAGCGGGCCCGGGCTCTGTGAGTCAGGCTGTAGGTCTGATGTCGTGAGTCAGGCCGACACTTTGAAGCTGACGATCGCGCGGTATTTGACGTAGAGCTCCGAGCTCGTCTTGATCTTGAGCTCCTTGAGCGGCCTTGAGCGGGCCCGTCGGATACGTCTTCGACCACAGGTTGTAGTTGTATACCGCGACCCACTTGTTATCCACGAACACCCACTGGACACACGTGTGCGCGTCGCTCGAGGAGCGTCCCGATTCCCTGTGCAACTTCAGGTCGATCTTCTTCGCCGCCTTGCGGTACTCCTTGAGGGCCTTCTTGACTTCGCCCTTGATGACGTTCGCGTCGAGCTTGTCGACTTTGATCTCGAACGTCTTGTCGAGAAGATCCTTCCACTTGAAGCCCTTCTTCATCGCCGAGATCCGGTCGTAGTACAACGCGCAGGCGTCCATGGTCCTTGCGTGGTTGATCTCCTTACGATAGTTGGCGAGGTCTCCCTTGAAGTCGATCACGATTCGCATTGTACCGTCCATATTCACTTCTCCTCTTCATTGAGACTTGGCGCAGCGAAACCCCAGGTCGGCAGAGCCCTCTCCCGCGCTCGCGCTGTAGCCGTACGGAAACTCGGTCTTCAACTCGATCGTGCCCGCTTCCAAGCGTATCGATCTTCGTCCAAGACTGCTGAAGAGGTGCCAGGGTCCGCCCCACGTCTGCCAGCCGACGATCGGACTGTCGGCCGTGGTCGGTGAGCCGAGCCACTCGCTGACGTTCCCGATCGGATGAAACACCCCGAGGTCATCGTGCACTGCGAGCCGCGCCGGCTTGACGAACGCGCGGTACGCGGCACCGGTGTCGCCGATCGAGCGACGCGGCGCCGGGCAATGCAGCTCCGACTCGATCGCCGCGTCGTCGTGCGCCAACTGCGGCCAACCGACGACGAGTCGCCGCCCATCGAGTGCCGCTTGCCAAGCCGCGCTCCACCGATCCAGCAGACCGTGCCACTCGTCGAGTCGCGGCAGGCGCATTCCGCGCCATTCGGCGAACGCGCACGCGTCGGACCAACGGACTCCAGTCGCCGGAAGTTGCAGCCATTCCCCGCGGTCGCGACCGACCTCGTTGCGGTCGATCGAAGCGCTCGCACCATCGGCGGCGCCCGCTTCACGTTCGCGGCGAGCGAGGACGAAGGTCCGGTACTCCTCGAACTCCTGGTTCGTCACAGTCGCGCGGTCCACGAGGAACGTCGGCACGCCGGTCGCGCCGCGCTCTCGGCCTTCGAGCGTCTCCGCGGACGGCGTCGGCTTCGAGGGTCGCACGAGCGCGCGCACCGGCTCGCGGCCGACGACCGAGCGAACGACCTCGGCCGTGCGGCCAGCATCGTCGGACAGCTCGAAGATCCTGGTGCCTGAGGCGAGCGGCGCGCGCACGTCGAACGTACCGGCGTCGGACCGGCCCAACTCCAGTGCAGGCCGCGCGTCCGCACTGGACAGCTCGCGCGCGACGACGTCGACCGCCGCCGGTGCGTCCAGAAGATCGAAATGGATGTGCGGCCATGAGAGGCGCTCGCGCCGCCGGCTTCGCCAGAACGACGCTCCGGCCCCGACCGTCGCACCAAGGGCGATCCCCGGCAGCGCCCACACCAGCGCCCTGCGCGACTCGAGGCGGTCGCGAAGCGCCGACGAGACCGACTGCGGCGCCGCGACGACCGGCTCACGATTCAAGAAGCGATCGAGGTCATCGGCCAGGTCGGTCGCGTGCTCGTAACGCTCCTCGCGTCGACGCCGAATCGCCTTCATACAAATGTCGATCAGCGGAATGGGCAGGTGCGGCGCCCGCCACCGCAGGTGGACCGGCGGCGTGTGTGCGATCTTGTAGTACAGCTCCTCCGCGGTCTCCCCGTCGTACGGCAGCTCGGAAGCGAGGAGCTCGTAGAGGACGACACCGAGGGAGTAGATGTCCGTTCGATGATCGATCGTCTTGCGCGCGGCGAGCGCCTGCTCGGGGCTCATGTAGCGCGGCGTCCCCTGGATCGCGCCGGGACGCGTGATCGACGCGAGGTCCACGGCCAGGGCGAGACCGAAGTCGGCTAGCTTGGGTGCGCCGTCCCGTGCGATCAGAACGTTCAGCGGCTTGATGTCCCTGTGATAGACCCCCTTCTCGTGGGCGTACGCGAGCGCCTGGACGATGTCGCGGACGAGTGCGACCACCACGTCGACGACGGCGAGATCAGGAGCACCCGCCGGCACCGCGCGCTCGCTCTTCTTCGACTCGAGCAACTCGCCCAACGACCACCCCTCCACGATCTCCATCGCGAAGTACAGAAGGTCATTGTCCTCGCCGTAGGTGATGACCTTCACGATTCCGGCATGGTCGAGACGAGCCGCGACTTGCGCCTCGCGGCGGAACCGAATCGACGATTCGAGCCGCAGTGGATGACGGTGCAGGACCTTGACCGCAACGAAGCGGTCGAGCGGGATCTGGCGCGCACGGTACACGACTCCCATGGCGCCCCGGCCAATCTCGCAGATCAGCTGGAACTCGCCGACGAGGCGCCCTTCCAAGCAGGTGCCGTCGGGCTCGGGCGGGTGCAAGCGCGCGTCGACGCGTGACTCGTCGAGCGTCTCCAGCATGCCCATGACGAGAGCGACGACCGGCTCGCCCGCCGCCTCCGCCCGCAGCCAGCGCGCGCGCTCTTCGACGGGAAGTGCCTGAGCCCCATGAAAGAGGCGCTGAACCAGCTCCCAAACCTCGGTGTTCAAACCGTCTCCACCCCCTCGACGAAGCGAGGGGTTCTCTCGCCCCCGACAGCGTAGCCCGCCGGAGCATGCGATGAGTCCAAATACGCCCGCAGTACGCTGCGCGTGGCCGTAGACTCGATTCCGTGACGACGCCTCTGATTTCGATCGCCCTGATTGCAATCGTCAGCTCGATCACGACGGCTCTCACGATCGAGCTCCGCGCGGCGTTCGGCCGGGAGATCGAGACCGGCGAAGAGTGCCGGGACGTAGGACTCGGTCACCCAGGCGCGCACTTCCGCGAGCCACTCCTACGACGGAGCGCACGGCTGGAACACGGAGTGGCCGCGGATCCGCGATGTCGGCCAGGGTCGCGGACTTCTGCCGCTTCGGGGACGAGATCGTGTTCGCGTGCGACGACGCGGCGAGGTCCGAGTTCCTGAACAAGCGCCGCGCCAAGGGGGAGATCGCCGGCCCCGAGGCGTCGCAGTCGAACCTCTGGTTCGTCGCACCGGCCCAGCTCGATGCGCTCGGCCCCGCGATCGGTCGCGGCGGCGTGCTCGTCGACGAACAAGTGGCGGCGGACGTCTGGTCCGACCCGTTCTTGTTCGCGGGCTACGCGCCACGCGGGGCCCACTTCGTGCACGACCTGGAGGGCGAGGTGACGTTTCGGTTCGAGGTCGACGCGGGGAACGGGAGCTGGCGGGAGCTCGGCGCCGTGCGCGTCGGCGCGACGGCTACGCGCACCACTCCTTCCCCTCCGACGCGCCCGGCGCGTGGATCCGCGCTGCCGCCGACCGAAGCTGCCGCGCGACGGTGTGGTTCGAATACCGAGGCCGCGACCAGCGGACCGAGTCCGCCTCGAACGAATTCCGCGGCTTGACCGAATCGACGCAAGCGGCGATCGGAGGACTCTTGCGGGCAGGCGCTCGCGATCGCGGCCTGCAGATCTTGGCGACGAGGCTCGACTCCACGACGGGCGGGGCGACGGGCTACTACGAGCTGCGGGAGGATCTCGAGCTCGCCCGCACCGACGGCGACGGCGCGCAATGGATGCGTGACAACGTCGCCCTGCCGACCGGGGTCGTGCGTCGCGTCGGGGACTCGATGCTCTACGTCGACGACGCGGGCGGCAGGTGGCGGCTGCCGATCGGCAATCCCGAGTACGAGCGGGACGACACGTTGACGGATCGACAGCGCACGGCGCGCGAGGTCGTCACCGAACGCGACCTGTTCCAGTGCGCCGGCACGTTCTTCGAGCTCCCGGCCCGCAACGCCGGCGGCTTCGCGAAGCTGCGTCCGATCGCGACCCACCCCTTCTTCGTCCACGACTTCTGCTCGTGGCGCGGGCTCCTGGTCTTGACGGGCCTGCGAGCGGATGCGGTGGACCGTGGCGCGAGGCCCAAGCCGCGGCGGGCGTGCCCTCGGACCCCTTCCTGATGGCGGGCTACGACCGCAAGTCCGTTGCGCTCTCCCATGACGCGCAGTCGGAGGTGACGTTCTCGATCGAAGTCGACATCACGGGCACGGGACTGTGGAGGCGCTACGTCGCGCTCGAGGTGCTCCCGGGCAACGAGCGACAGTTCGAGTTCCCGGAGGCGTTCGCGGCGTACTGGGTGCGGGTCGTCGTCGATCGAGACTGCGTGGCATCGGCACGATTCGAGTATCGCTGAGGAGTCCCGATCAGCCTCTGGCGCCGCGGTTCACACCACATCGGCTATCCGCTGAAGAATTGGCGGTTGCGCCTTACGCCTATTCCGTACCGCCAATGATTCGACGCCTGAACACGAGGCGCGCTGATCCGCGGCGTTGGTACGCTCATGGCATGGGCCTCACTCCTCGAACCCGTGCGTCGCGCCGGGAGGTGCTCTCCGGTCTCGGCGCCTCTCTCGCTCTCCCCTTCCTCCCTCGCGTCTGCTTCGCGTCGCAGGCGGAGAAGCCCCTGCGCATCGGCCTGATCGCCGATCTGCACCACGGGCTCGAACCAACTGCCCAGAGTCGGATCGAGGAGTTCGTGGACGAAGCCAACTCGAGCGAGGCGGACGGCATCGTTCAGCTCGGCGACTTCAACTTCGCCACGGCCGAGAACGCGCCATGCATGAGAGCGTGGAACGGGTTTCGGGGTGATCGCTTCCACGTCCTGGGCAACCACGACATGGACAAGGTCACGAAGCGGGCCGCGCAGGACTTCTGGGAGATGGAGAAGCGCTACTACTCCTTCGATCGCTCGGGCTTCCACTTCGTCGTGCTCGATCGCAACAACCTGCGTACCGAAGCCGGCGACGTGCCCTACGCCGAGAGCAACTACTACGCGCATCCCAAGCAGCGTGCCTTCGCGGATCGAGAGCAGCTCGAATGGCTCCGTGGAGATCTGGCCGCCACCGCGCTCCCCGTCGTCGTCTTCGTGCACCAGGGGCTCGGGATGAAGGATGGGCTTGCGCCGAGCGATCCGCGAGCAGAGATCGAGACGATCCTGCGCGACGCAAAACGCGCAGCTGCTCCAGGTGTCGTCGCCTGTTTCTGCGGTCACGAGCATCTCGATCGCCACCGGCGGAAGGACGGCATCCACTACGTGTGGATCAACAGCGCCTCCTACTACTGGGTCGGCAGCGACTACGGGCGCATGGCCCCGTATCGGGACGCGCTGTTCGCGTTCGCGACCTTCGACCCGGCTGGCGAGATCCGTATCGAAGGCCGACAGTCGGATTGGGTCGCGCCGAGCCCCGAGCTGCGCGGCTACCCGAAGGCCGACGAGATCAGTGCCGCGATCACGGACCGGCGGCTGCGTCGCGAGCAGTACGGCGTCAAGGCGGCGGCGGAGCAGCAACGCCGTGGCGCGTGCATGTGGGCCGGGATACGACTGCGAATGTCTGCATCACACCGCTAGCGACGACGATCGGGATGAGCCCCGACCGACTCGAGCGGGCCGAAGCGCGCTTCAACAAGCGGCGCTCGTTCTCGGCCGCCCGAGCGTGAGGGGCGGTTGCTCCATGCCGCATGACCTGGAATCCTGTCCGGTCACCAAGTCGCGGCGCGCCGCAGCTCGCCAATCCATCCGCCGGCAGAATCCCCGGGGTGTTCGCCGTGATCAAGTTCGCCGTGTGTTTGTGCCGTCATCCAGAGATGAGGCGTGAGCAGAATCAGGGCTAGTGGCTCCACAAGCACGTTCCGTTCTTTCAGAAGCACGCCGGCGACATGCGGGCAAAGAAGTACGTGCAATCGCTCACGCTGGATGCGTCGATCAACGAGGAGCTCTGGAAGTCGAGAGGTCACTCCAAGTCCACGGCCTTCCTCCTAAGAGAGCACGAACTGTGAGGTCGGACGACCGGCAGCGGACCTGTCCGTCACCGTAGGGATCTCCTTCCTCGAGCCGCCGGGCGCTATCATGGCGACCGTGCAGCGCTACTGGCTCGGCTACTTGTTCGTGTCCTTCGCGGTCGGCGTCGCGTGCCTCGGCGTTGCGGTCAGTCTGGCCGTTCGGAGACGAGACGCCGTCTCGCGCGCCTTCCTGGCGTTCTACGCTGCTCTCAGCATCATGGTCACCGCCTCGCTCGTGTTGGCGTTCGCCGACGCGGCGCCGGGCGAGATCTCGGGATCGATCCGACAGGTCTTCGAGTACCTCGAGTCAATCGTGGGCTTCTACGGCCTCATGCTGACGCTGCCGCTCTTCGCGCACCGGGTATTCGGCGTCGATGACCGACGACGCGAACGGCTCCTGGTCGCTACGGTCCTCGCGACACTCGGCCTGCAGCACGTGACGGAGTTCGCGTTGGCCTCGACACCCTGGGACGAGCGGGGCGACTGGCTCGAGAATGGTGTGCTGATCGTCATCGTGATCTACGCGTTCTGGGTGGCGTATTCGCACCTGGGGTCCGCCGACGCTCATCGCCCCCTCGCCCCCCGCGTGTTCGCGATGCTGGTGCTCGGCGCCCCGGGAGGCGCGTACGACATCTTCTTCGGTGAGGGCTCGAGCCTGCGCATCTACCCGCTGTGGTATTGCGTGACGAGCGTCGTCGTGACGTGGACGCTCGTACAGGGCGAGGCCGAGCCGAAGGCGGCACGGCCGCGGGTGGCGGACAGATGGGGGCTCAGCGAACGCGAGACCGAGGTCGCCGACGGCGTGGCGCGGGGACTCAGCAACAAGGACATCGCCGCAGCCCTTCACATCTCGCCGAACACGGTGAAGACGCACCTGCGGACGATCTTCGAGAAGGCCGGCGTCCGGTCTCGGTTCGAGCTGATTTCGCGCATGAGCGGCCTCTGAGCGGCACTCACCCGGAAGGGTGAGTGGATTTCACCCCTTCGGGCGAATTGGAGGCATCCGGTCGACGGCATACGGTTCTCCAGAACTTCCTTGGAGGACCTCATGTACCGAAACACTCGAATCCTGATCCCCGCTCTTCTCGTGTTGGTGCCCATCGGGGCGAACCTGCCCATGGCTGCGCCGCCTCCCCAGGCCGACGACCGGCCGCGGGTCCTCATCACGAACGACAACGGGATCGACGACCCGAAGTTGATCGCCCTCGCCCGAGCGTTCGCGACCCGGGCGGAGACCTGGGTCATCGCCCCCGCCGAGAATCGCAGCGGCAGCGGCAGCTTCCTGAAGCTCCCCCAGGCGGGGTCCATCGCCGTCGAGCGACGGGACCTCGGATCGGGGATCGAGGCCTTCGCGGTCGACGGCTATCCGGCCGATTGCGTGCTCGTCGCCGCCATGGGGATCCTGCGCGATCGGCCCCCGACGCTCGTGGTCTCGGGCATCAACGGCGGCCCCAACCTCGGGGCGAGCTGGATGTTCTCGGGCACGATCGGCGCGGCACGGGTCGCGGCACTGGGGGGCTTCCCCGCGATCGCCGTGTCCGGGCTCGACGACGATGTTCCCGGCGCGCTCGAGGCTGCCGTCGACTGGGTCGTACGGTTTGCCGAACACCCCGTGGTCCGCGAGCTGGAGCCCGGGGAGTACCTGACCGTCAGCCTCCCGCCCGGGGGCCCCACCGAGGTGCGCGACGTACGGATCGCGGATCGGGCACCGCTGAGTCGCGGACCCAGCCTCGTGCACGACGAGGCCGCGGGGGTGTGGAAGATCTCCGGCGTGGCCTCAAGGGAGGTGTCGCTCTCGGCGATCGCGGACGAAAGGCTGCACGCGAGCGGCTCGATCGTCGTCGTGCCGATGCGCGCGAGAGAGGTCGACGACGTACGCTTGCTCGAATGGATGCGATCCGATCCTGGGCTCCCGGCGTGGAAACCGGCAGGCGAGGAGCGCTGATTCGTCGAGATCTCGGCGGCGGCTGTCACACGTCGGGCGGCTCGCTCGTCGACCCTGCGCGCACGCGGATGGGCCGCGCGTAGGAAGGAGCGCTCCGATGACCGATGCCCCGACGACGAAAGCCGACATCCTCGCCTTCGGCGAGGCCTACCAGTACGACGCGAGCTACCTGGCGGAGCTCTTGGACGCTTCGCCAGGAGCCTTCGCGGTGTTCCACGCCGCGCAGGGCATGTCGCTATTCCGCGACGCCCTGCCGCTCGAGGCCGGCGCGCGCAGCGGCGCGCCTAGTGGTGTGATTCACTCTTGTGCGGCGTGGACATCTGCTCCCGCATCTCCGACCCGAATGCCACCGAAGGCCGCTTCCGAGAAGCCTGGAGCGTACTCCGTGTCTTCGGTGAGACGGATCCAGCCGCGGGTCAGGAGCTCGCGCGGACCGACGATCAGGATCGCGGCGACCAGGGCGCCCCCCAAGGCGGCGGCGGTCAGCCACAGCCATCTGAAGTTGGCCTCTTGCCGAGGCGCGCCCGTGCGGTTGGCGGTTTGTCCCATGCTCACAGTCTGCGCACGTGGGCGCTCGAGCGTGCCCCTACTTCCTTCGCCCGGGGTCGGTCACCGGAATCGCCGGCTCCCACTCGATCCCGTCACGCACTCCCTTCCGCACGTGCCCGCGCACGTTCTTCGCCGCCGCATCGAAGGGTCGTGTAGCCTGCATCGCGATTGGTCAACCCTCTCGATCGGCACAGGTTCTGGCGGTTCTCTATCGTCGCCGGTCCCGACCGGAGTGAAGGCCGCCGGTATCATCGCCGGGCGATGATACATAGCGCAACGCTCCACTGGATCTCTGTCAGCACCGCCAGCTTGATGCTCTGTGCGTGCCGCGCCGCCACGCCCAACCAGGAGACCGTTCGCACCCCGCCCAACATCGTCCTGATCTACGCCGACGACCTCGGCTACGGTGACCTCGGCTGCTACGGCGCCGAGCACGTGCGCACGCCGAACATCGACGCGCTCGCCAGCAACGGTCGCCGCTTCACCGACGCTCACTCCCCCTCGTCGGTCTGCTCGCCCTCGCGCTATGGATTGATGACCGGGAGGTACCCGGTGCGGCGCAACTTGTGGGGCCCGATCGGGAGGGAGCTGCCCTTGTGCATCGACCGCGAGCGGCTCACGCTCGCAAGCGTGTTGAAGAGTGCGGGGTACGACACCGCCTGCATCGGCAAGTGGCATCTGGGCTTTGGCACGGAAGGACCCGATTGGAACGGCAAGCTCGCGCCCGGCCCGTTGGAGCTGGGCTTCGACCGGTACTTCGGCTTGCCCGTGGTGAACAGCTCGCCGCCGTACGTGTACGTCGAGGACCATCACGTCGTCGGCCTGGACCCGCTGGACCCGATCGTCAAGGGCGTGCGCAGCGCGACGCAGGAGTGGCCAGCGAAGGGTGGCTACCAAGCGCTCGGGGGCGGGCGTCGAGCGCACGAGCTCTATGCCGACGAGCTGGTAGCGACGACGTTCCAGGAGCGCGCCGTCGCGTGGCTGGAGCGCACCGGCGAGCGACCGTTCTTCCTCTACCTCGCCACGACCAACATCCATCACCCGTTCACGCCGGCGCCGCGCTTTCGGGGCAGCAGCACGTGCGGCCGCTACGGGGACTTCATCCACGAGCTCGACTGGATGGTTGGAGAGGTAATGGCCGCTCTCGATGCGTCAGGCGAGGCGGAGAACACGCTGGTCGTGTTCACGAGCGACAACGGCGGCATGCTGAACGCGGGTGGGCAAGACGCATGGCGTGCCGGACACCGTCTCAACGGGGACCTCTTGGGCTTCAAGTTCGGAGCCTGGGAAGGAGGCCACCGCGTGCCCATGATCGCGCGCTGGCCGGGCCGAATCCCCGCCGGCACGGAGAGCGACGCTCTGATCAGCCAGGTCGACTTGCTCGCCAGCTTCGCGTCGGCCGCGGGCGTGTCCGTTCCGGAGGGCGAGGCGGAGGACAGTCTGGACCAGCTCGCCGCGTTCGTGGGAGATCCCGCGCGGCCGGTGCGCGAGGAGTTGATCGTCTCGCCGAACCGCCCCTCACACCTGCTCGTGCGCAAGAAGCAGTGGGCCTACATTGCTGCCCGCGGCGAGGGCGGGTTCGGACAGAAGAACGTGGGCGACCACTGCTTTGGCGGCGGCGCCGTGCTGCCCTTCACTGGCCAGGAGAACAGCGACTTCGCGGACGGCCGGCTCGAGACCGCCGCGCCGCCGGGGCAGCTCTACGACCTGAACGAGGACCCGGGCCAGACGACGAACGTGTACGCCAAACACCCCGATGTCGTCGCGGAGCTGGAGGCGGTTCTCGATGGTTATCGCGCCACGGCGCAGCCGGGGAAGCCGTTGGGCTGGATCGACCGACGATAGCGTCCAAGCCCGTGGCGACGGGCTGGCCGGGCCTCATTCCTCCAGGCCCACCAGCGATTGACCCGCTTCATCGGGGACAGCATCTGGTGGTACTCCCTCGGCATGGGAACCACCTTGTCGCAGGGATCGCGGGGTGGCCTCATTAGCTGGTCACCTCCCCGGAACCCGTCCGACCGCGCCGTCCGAACAACACGTAGAGAGCGGGCAAGACCATGAGGGTCAAAACGTTGTCGGCCAGGACTCCGCCGATGACGACCGTCGCGAGTGGGCGCTGGACCTCGGCGCCGACGCTCGTGTTCAAGGCCATCGGCACGAAGCCGAGCGCGGCCACGAAAGCCGTCATCAGGATCGCTCGCAGGCGCAAGAGCCTGGTCTCTTCCACCGCCTGCTCGAGCTCGAGACCCTCGTCGTCGATCTTCCTGCGTAGGGTCGAGACAAGCACGAGGCCGTTCAGCATCGAGACACCGGTCACGGCGACGAATCCGACCCCTGCGGAAACCGTGAACGGCATGTCCCGCACCCACAGGGCCAGGACTCCTCCGAAGGCCGCGAAGGGAGCTCCGGTCGCGATCATCAGGGCGTCCCGAGCGGAGCGGGTGCTCAGGTAGAGGAGGAAGAGGACGGCTCCGAGGGCGACGGGAACGATGATGGCCATCCGTCTCGACGCCCGCTCGAGGTGCTCGAACTGACCGCCGAAGCGGACGAAGGAGCCGGTCGGCAGGTCGACCTCCTCGGCGATTCGTTCCCGCGCCTCGCTCACGAACCCGCCCAGGTCGCGATCGGCAACGTTCGCCTGCACCACGACCCGACGCTTCTGCCACTCCCTGGTGATCGTCGACGGCCCCTGGACCTCGCGGATGTCGACGAGATGCGTGATCGGGATCCGCTCGCCGGAGCTCGTCGGAACCCTGAGCTTCCGAACGGCCAGCGGATCCGAGCGATACACATCGTCCAGGCGCACGACGAGGTCGAACCTCCTCTGCCCCTCGCGAATCTCTCCGACCTTGATCTCTCCGAGCGCCTTGACGAGATCGAGAACGTGCTGCGCCGGGATCCCGTGACGGGACAGCTCCTCGCGATTCACCTCCATCTCGAGGACGGGTTGTCCCGTCACCTGCTCCGCCGAGACGCTGCTCGCACCGGGGATCGTCTCGAGCAGCTCCTGGACTTCCTGTGCCTTCCCGCGCAGCACCTCCAGGTCGTCTCCGAAGATCTTCACACCCACGTCCGCGCGGATGCCCGCGGTCATCTCGTTCACGCGCATCTCGATGGGCTGCGTGAAGATCGAGCGCATGCCCGGCATGTCAGCGAGCAGCGACTCCATGTGGGTCGTAAGCTCTGCCTGGGTCTCGGCCCGGGTCCACCGGTCGCGGGGCGTCAAGGTCACGAAGACGTCCGTGACCTCCAGGCCCATGGGATCAGTGGCGACCTGGGCTGTGCCCGTTCGGCTCCACACGTCTTGGACCTCGTCCGGGAACTCGTCCAAGAGGAGGCGTTCGATCCGGACGCCGTAGCGTACGGACTCGTCGAGGGAGACGCCCGAGAGACGCACCGTGTTGATCACGATCGCCTCTTCGTACAGGCGCGGGATGAATGTGGTACCGAGCTGCGAAGCGAGGAAGACGCCGAGCCCGACGACGCCCACTCCGAACGCCACGACGCTACGCGGAAACCGAAGCGCCGCGCGCACGGCGGGCCGGTAGAACCACTGCACGGCCCGGACGAGCGCGTTGTCTGCCTCACCACCGCGGATGTTCCGAAGGCCGAAGCTCGCCAGGACCGGAATCAGCGTCAGGGAGAAGACCAGTGATCCGGTGAGGGCGAAGACGACCGTGAGGGCCATCGGCCGGAAGAGACGCCCCTCGACTCCCTCGAGGAGGAGGATCGGGAGGTAGACGATGAGGATGATGAGCTCGCCGAACATGGTCGGCTTGCGGACCTCCAGCGTCGCGTCCCTGACGACGTCCAGCGTCGGCCGCGTCCCACCTTCCTTGCCGAGGCGACGCACGCAGTTCTCGACGATGATGACCGAGCTGTCGACGACCAGGCCGAAGTCGATCGCTCCGAGGCTGAGCAGGCTCGCCGAGATGCCGAAGCGCAGCATCGCGTTGAACGAGAACAGCATCGCGAGTGGGATCGCCACGGCCACGATGAGCCCGGCGCGCAGGTTGCCCAGGAAGACGAACAGCACGGCGATCACGAGCAGGGCGCCCTCGAGCAGGTTGTTGCGCACCGTCGCGATGACCCGGTCGACGAGCTCCGTCCGGTCGTAGAAGACCTCGACGCGAACGCCTTCGGGGAGGTTCCCGCTCGCCTCCTCGAGCCGATCGCGCAGCCGACGCGTCACGTCATGGCTGTTCTCGCCCATGAGCATGAAGCCCAGCCCGAGGACGACCTCGCCTTCCCCGTTCGCGGTGACTGCTCCTCGGCGGATCTGGTGCCCGAGGCGGACGGTCCCGATGTCGTGGATGTGGACCGGAATCCCCGTGAACGTGGCAACGACGATGTCCTCGATCTCCTCGAGGCTGCGCGCGAGCCCGATCCCGTGGACCAGGTGGAGCTCGCCCGCGGCCGAGATGACCCCTCCGCCGACGTTCTCGTTGTTTCTCTCGAGCGCGTCGACCACGTCGTCCAGCGTCAGCTCGTGTTCGAGCAGGCGCAGCGGGTCGACGATGACGTGGTACTGGCGCCTGTGCCCGCCCCAGGTGTTCACCTCCGCGACGCCCGGGACGGTCAGGAGCTGGGGCCTCAAAACCCAGTCGTGAAGCGTCGTCAGCTCCTCGAGGCTCGACGTCTCGCTGGTGAGGGCATAGTGCAGGACTTCTCCGAGGCCCGTCGCCACGGGCCCCAGCTCGGGCGACGGCAGGCCATCTGGGATCTCCACCGACTGCAGCCGCTCGCCGATGAGTTGGCGCGCGAAGTAGGTGTCGACCCCGTCCTCGAAGATGGCCACGACCTGGGAGAGGCCGAACTTCGAAATGGAGCGGACCTCGATGAGCCCCGGCAGGCCTCCGATGGCCTGCTCGATCGGAAAGGTGATCTGCTGCTCGACCTCCGTCGGGTTCAGCGACGGAGCGTTGGTGTTGATCTGGACCTGGACGGGCGTGGTGTCGGGAAACGCGTCGATGGGCAGCCGTGCGAGGGCAACGAGACCGCTCGCGACGACCAGGGCCGAAAGGGCCAGGACGACGATGCGGTTCCTGAGGGACCAGCCGACGATCCAATCGAACATGCGGCGGCCGTCTCGCTACTGGCTCAGGTGGTCGACTTCGCAGCACCCCGCGCCGATGCTGCCCTTCTGCAGCTCGGTCTTCAGGATGAAGCTGCCCTGGGTCACGACGGTCTCGTTCCCCGTCAGTCCGCGCAGAACCTCGTAGTGCTCGCCCGCGTCGTAGCCGAGCCGCAGCTTGCGCGGAATGTACTCCGTCGGGGAGCGCTGCTCGAAGGCCACATTGCAGCACCCCTCCCACTGGACCGCGGCCTTCGGAACGAGAAAAACCTCCTCGTCGTCGCGTGTGATCACCTTCGCGCTACCGAAGCTCTGCGCGCGCAGGTGCCCCTCCGGATTGACGAACTCCGAGCGCACCTTCACGGTGCGCGAGCGCGGGTCGACGTGGCTCGAGATCCACGTGATGCGCCCGCCGACAGTCTCTCCCTCCCAGCCCTCGACGGTGAGCAGGACCGGCTGGCCAACGTCGACCAGCCGAATGTCCGCCTGGTCGACGTCGAGGATCACCCACATGCGGGACGTGTCCGCCACGGACACGATCGGAGCCTGGGGTGTGGCCAGCTCTCCGATGACCGCGTCCAGCTCGATCACCGTTCCCTCGAAAGGCGCACGGACGGTCAGGAGCGAGGAGGTGTCTCCCTCGTCGGTCACCTCACCGATCTGCTCGGCGGAGAGGCCGAGATTGACCAGGCGCTGCTCCGCGATCGCGAGCGCGATCTCGCTCTCGGCGAGTGTGGTCTCGGCCTCCAGCGCATCCCGCTCCGTCGAGAGCGACTTCTCCAGGAGCCCCCGCTCGCGCTCGCTGGTGCGCTTCCACAGCTCGACCTGTGCGGCGGCCTGGAGCACGTCCGCTTTGGCCGTCGCCAGAGCCGCGCAGTCCACGACCACGAGCGTGTCTCCGGCCTCGACCACCGCCCCGAGGTCGTGACGCACCTCGACGACCGTTCCCGCGGCACGCGGTGCCAACCGCGCGTGCGACCTGGAGTCGTACTCCACGGTCGCCGGGACCTCGAGCGTCCGGCGGAGCTTCGCGCGCCTCACCTGTTCGGTGCGCAGCCCCACGCGCTCCGCCACCGCTGCCTCGGCGAGCCGAACGACACTAGCGTCGGTGGAGCAAGTGAGGGAAGGCGGCCTTTGAACGCGCGGGGTATCGACCGTGACCACGACGATCTCGGGTGTCGGGTCGTCCGCATGCGGTTCGGCTCGAGAGGACTTGTACTTCTCGAACTTCTCCAGCGCACCGGGGTTGCAGGCTTCGCACTGGGACTCGGGGAGTCCGTGTCCGTCGCACCAGTCGCCCTCGTCTCGGAAGGCCTGCTCGAGGTCGTCGCGGCACTTCGTGCACACGGCCTCGGGGACACCGTGGCCGCCGCAGAAACCCATGGACTCGAGCACCGACGGCGAGCAGAAGGGACACTTCGTCACCGAGTGCTCGGAGCATGGCCCGTCCGCATGCGTGGAGGCGGTCTGGTTCGCGGCTCCCTTCCACTTGTCGAGGACTCCCGGGTTGCAGGCCTCGCACTGGGACTCGGGGAGAGCGTGCCCGTCGCACCAGTCACCTTCGTCCCGGAAGGCCTGCTCGAGGTCGTCACGGCACCTGGTGCAGATGGCCTCCGGGACGCCGTGCCCGCCGCAGAAGCCCATGGTCACGAGCAGGCTCGGGTCACAGAACGGACATCTCTCTACGCCGTGGTCTTCACAACTGGCCGTCGTCGCCTCGCTGGCCGGAGGGTCGCTCGGCGCGCGGTCGCAAGCTACGAAGCCCATCCAACCGCAACTGATCAAGACGGTCGCGATCAGCCCTTGGGGTACTTTCATGGTTCTTGGTTTCCTTCCGGGCCCCTTCCGAAGAGGGCCTCCCGTGGAGTTCCGGTGGCTCGTTCGACGTCGGACAAGGCCGCAGCGGCCTGCCCCAGTCGTCGGACATGGTTCTGTCGGGCGTCGAGTACCTGTCGCTGCGCCTCGATCACGGGCAAGATCGTCGTCTTGCCCAGCTGATAGCTGCTGCGTGCCTGCTCGAGCGTCTCCTCGGCGCGAGCCAGGATCTCGTTCTTGTAGATGGAGAGCGTGTCGACGGCCGCTCGGACGCGAGCATCCGCCGACCGCACCTCTTGAACGGCGGCGAGCGTGGTCGCCGCGAGGATCTTCTCACACAGGCGGGCATCCTCGCGGGCCTTCGCGATCTGCGCCTGATTCTGATCGAAGAGCGGCAGCTCGAGACTCGCTCCTGGCCCCAGGCTCCAGTCCCCGTCCTTCTCCGCTCCCACCCCGATATCGAGCCTCCGCCACACCAGGCCCTGCTGCCGCTCGAGCTCCGCACCGGCCCGTGCGAGCGCGGCTTCCGCGGCGCGGATGTCGAGCCGCTCCACGGCCGCGATCCGCTCGAGCTCTTCGACGGGAGGCAGCGTGCGAGCGGTCCGCTCCGGGAGCGGATGGAGCTCGAGCTCGAAATCGGGTCGCAATCCCAGGAGCGCCTTCAGCCGACGCGCCGCCTCTCCCGACGCCAGCTCCGCGTCACGCAGGGTGATCGCCGTGGCGGCGTGCTCGAGCCGTGCTAGATTCGCGTCGATGGCCGTCGTCGCCGCCGCCTCCAGCCGGGCTTCTGCGAGCTCGACCAGGCTCGAAGCCGCCGAGCGATTCTCCAAGGCGATCTCGACCGACCGCTGAGCGGAGACTACGCCGATGTAGGCCACCCGGGTTTCGGCGGCGAGGAGCACGGCCTCGTGGGCGAGCTGCAAGATGCGCTGCTCGAGGACCTGCTCGAGGGCCCGCTCGCGGTCGGGCACTTGCCAGATGTCGAGCAGGCTGGCGAAGAGGCCCCCTTCGATCTCCGTGGCGCCGCCGGATGCAGGGAAGCGCAGGACCGCGCTGAGCGAGGGGTTCGTCAAGAGGCCGGCTTGCGCGCGATCGGCGCTCGCCATCCCCACGCCGTGGAACGAGGCCTGGAGGAGCGGGCTGTTCAAGAGGCCGAGCTCCACGGCCTCGGTGAGCTCGAGGCCGCCCTCGAGCAGCTCGGTCACGCGCGTTTCGACTTGCCCGGACTCCGAGTCGGGGTGGAAGACGTTCGCGGCTCCGGTGGCGCGACGGATCTCCTCCACCGCGCGGTCGTAGTCCGGGCCGGGGTCGACCGACTGGCATCCAGTGATGAGAACCGGGACCAGGGCCAGCGCGCATGCACCGGTGACCGTACTAGCTCGAGACCGCACCGTTGAGCTTCTCCGAGACGGAGTCCGCCAGTTCGAGCCAAAACGGATCGGCGATCCGATAGTAAGCGAGCTTGCCCTGCGTCCTGAACGCGACGGCTCCGAGCCGTCGAAGCTCCTTCAACTGTGCCGAGGTCCCCGACATCGAGCCGCCGAGCACGTGAGCCAGATCGCAGACGCACAGCTCGTGTCCTTCGAGCGCCTTCAAGACTCGGAGCCGGCCCGCGTGCGCGAGGACCTTGATCGCGTCGGCGGTATCTCTGGACTCCTCCTCCGGTGGAAGTGCGGCCCGGGCCGCTGCAGCCCTGGGGCCGTCGACACAATCCACTTCGCAGATTCCCGCGCTGACACGGCGCTTGCTCATGAAGTTCGCTCCATCGATTCGTGAATCGACGACCTGAACGTAGAGCTTGAGGGAATCCAGTTCAAGGCGATAGCACGAGTCGCAACCTCTCGGTGAGGCCCGACGTGCCTTGGCGTCAGTCGGGCCCGTCTGGGACTCCCGGCGAGGAGCAAGGAAGGTTAGGGCCCGTCCGAGAATAAGTGTCACGTTTCGCCGGCCCTCGCCGCCCCTGGCTACGTTGCGCCTTCTCCGAGTATCCAGCGAATACGCGTCGGCGGCGCGCCTTGCCAGGAACG
>JAAELL010000552.1 GCA_024226735.1 bacterium
TTGGTCGGCCCGTACCCGCCCGCTGCTGCGTTGCGCCTCCTCCGAGACTTGCAGCGAAGTCGCGTCGTCGCTGCGCCTTGCAGCGAACGCGTACGCACCGACCAAAATGCCGCACAAGAGTGAATCACACCACTAGGAGGCCCAGGCCTCTTGAATCGCGCGCGCGAGGAGGTCTTCGAGCCCGCACGCTCTGGCGAGCTCCTCCATCACTGGTCGGTCCAGGCGCTCGCCTTGGACACGCAAGACGGCGAGGACGTCGCGCCACTGCCTCTCGGACGCCTCGTCGCCTCGTCGGTACCAATCGAGCTTGCGCAGCACGACGACCTCGGCCGACGTGACGGGATGGTGCCGTTCCGACTCGATGGCGAGTGGGCGTAGAACGGCCCGATCGAGCTGCGCGGTGTCGAGCGGACCCGACCCCGCCACGAAGACGTCGATCTTCTCGAAGAGGGTCAGGTGAATCACGTTGAAGGCACGCGCGCCCGAGATGGCTTCGCGGACCGACTCGCCGTCGATGTAGAAGCGCTCCTGCATGGCTGCGACGAGCTCCGTCGCCTGACCCTGGTCCAATCGGACGAGGATGTCGACGTCATGCGTGGAGCGCGGCTCGCCCCAGGCGCCACTGGCGAGCGAGCCGCCCACGACGTAGTCCACGCTCAGCGCTTCGAGAACGTCGGCCAGCTCGTCGAGAGCACTCGGGCGCTCGGTGGCCACCTACCAACCTTCGACTTCGGGATCCCAGCCGAACGCCTCGACCATGAGGTCGCGCCCGTACTTGAGGGACGCGAGCCGCAGCGCTTGCTCGTGCTCCGAGGCGTCCGGGTAGCGCTCCAGGATGCCGACGCGCGCGGCGTCGTCGGCTCGCCGGCTCAGCGCGAACACGATCGCGAGCTTCTCGGGCACGTCGAGCGAGCGGTAGTGTGCGAGCATCATCGCCTCGGCTTCGAGGGACGTGTCAGCGGCGAGGGGCTTGGGGGCGCGGCTCACGTGAGGAGCGTACGAGGGTCCACGGCGACCGACAAGTGAGAAGCCGGGGCCGGGCAGCTTCGCGCCACCCCGCCCCGGCGGATACTTTTCTGCGATGGGAGCCGGCAGCGAGGTTCTTGCTCCGATCTCTGAGGTCGAGTGTCGTGAACGAGGCTTCGGCCTCGGGATCGGCGCAACAAGCAGCGAGGGGACGCGGGGGAGCCCGGGAAGGTGTGTCGGTCAGGGGTGGATTGAGAGTAGGCCGTGTCTTCGCCAGCCCACGCGCTGCAGCCAGGTGCGCGGGGGGGTCACCGAGGGTGGTTCGCTCACGCTGAAGTCTTCGAGACGCACCTCGCGCCAGCCGTCGAAGAACATGCCGGAGCAGAAGATGTCGATCAGGTCCGGCGTGGAGTGCGTCTTGTGGTGGTCGGTGTTCTTCAGCACGTACTGCAGCGCGTTCTTCACCTCGCGCGGCGTGCGCAGGATGCGGTCGAAGTAGCGGTCGGCGAAGAGTTTGCCGTTGCGGCTCCAGAGCTTGTTGAGGGCGCGGGCGATGCGGACCGCGAGGCCCTGGATGCCGCGCGAGAGGGCTGTGCGGTCCTTGGCTTCGACGATGAAGTGCAGGTGATTGCCTTGCACCGAGTAGTGGTTGAGGCGGAAGCCGTTCTTGTCGCAGCCGGCGCGGAAGGCGACGCGCAGGGCTCTAAAGGGCCTCTTGGTGCGCAGGCTCGGGAGACCCTTCTTGAGCTTCAGCACCACGTGCACGGGAAAGCGCGAGGCGAGGGCCTCGCGCTTGAGGTGCGACACGCCCGAGTCGGGGCTCGGCGGCCGCCTCGCTCGCGCCGGCAGGCGGCTCGAGCGCGAGTGCCGTGGGCGCGAACGCGTCCGGCGTTGCGGTGGCGAGTAGCGGTGAGAGCACGTAGGCGCCGAGGCCCACGAACAGCAGAGTCCCGGCGAGCGCCAGTGCGCGCCCGTACGCGGCGACTCCGGCGGAACGCCGTCCGAGCTGGACGAACGCGAGCATCCACGCCCGCCGGTCGCCGCCGTGGCTCGCGTCGAGCCGCTCGCGCAGCATCACGAGCGCACGCGAGAGGCGCGTGCGCACGACGCCGCTGGTCGTTCCCAGCTTGCGCGCGATCTCGCGCGGCGGCAGGCCGTCGAAGTAGCGCAGCACCACCGCGTCGCGGTAGATCGGGTTCAGCTCCATGACGGCCCCCGTCAGCTCGCGCTGCAGGGCGACCCGTTCAACCGACTCGGCCGTGGAGGGCGTGCGCTCCGCGCGCGCGACGTGCTCTTCGCGCGCTTCACGCCGCAGCTCACCGCGCAGGCGCGTGTGCACCGACGAGCGGACGACCTGCGCGAGCCACGCGCGCAGCGAGGGACCCTCGCGCGTGTTGCGCGGCGGACGTTCGAGCGCCTGCAGCCACGTGTCGTGCACGACGTCCTCGACGGCCGCGGGGTCGTTCAGGAGCTCGCGCGCGAGGCCGCGCACCCAGCCGGCGTGTCGCAGGAGGGTTGCAGGGTCGATGGAGGCTTGGCCGGGGTCCATGGATGGGGCGAGGGAGCGAGGTCCCGTTGAAGAGGTGCCGCGCTCCCTCGATCGTTACAGAAGTCTGGAGCACGCGCCCACCGTCGACGTGTCCCCCATGATCCAGATCACGCCGCCGTGGCCGTGGTCGGTGCCGGCGCTGCCGTTCTCGGCGATGCGGCGCCCGAACTCGGTCATCGCGGCCAGCGTGAACTGGTCGAGGTGGTTGGCCATGTCGAGGTAGAACGCCTCGAGACTGCGCGAGAACTCGTCGAGCAGCTGTGCCATCACGCCGTTGAACGGACCCTGTCCCGAGTGGTGGTCCCAGCCACCCAGATCGAGGTGGGCCGCCTCGAGATCGATGTTCGCCTTGATCATCGCCGCGACGCTGCGCAGCGCCTGGCCGAACGGCGTCTGTGGGTAGACCGCGCCGTTCTCGGGCACGTAGGCGGCGAAGTCGATCATCTCGAGGATGTCGATCGTCGCGAGCGCGCTCGCGGCGGCGGAACCGAGCGGCTCGTCCGCCTGCGCGTACATCGCGCCGACGACGGCGAGCTGCGCGTCCTCGGCGGCCTCACGATCGCGGACCGAGGCGGGATTCAAGGCCTCGGCGCGTTCAAACCTTGGCACGACACGCGCGTGGGGTGGGCGAACGGGCCAGCTCGTGTCCACGCTGACGCACTCAGGGCCATGGGACTCGGCGGCGCACACTGAGACGCATTAAGCTGAGTGCACGATGAGTGCCGAACGACACGAACGACTCTCCGAGCTCTTCCTCGCCGCGTCCGAGCTGCAGGGCGAGGCCCGTGCGGCTCTTCTCGACACCGAGTGCGCCGACGATCCGGAGCTGCGCGAGGAAGTCGTCGAGATGCTCGAGATCGGCGAGGCATCCGGCGTGCTCGACCGGCGCCTGGAGGGGCACGTCTGGGCCGAGTTGAAGCTCGAGGGCTCGGCCGGCGCCGGCGCGACGCCGGAGAGCATCGGCGAGTACGCGATCCTGTCCGTGCTTGGCGAGGGCGGCATGGGCACCGTGTATCGCGCGCGCCAGCGCAACCCGGAGCGCGAGGTCGCGTTGAAGGTCGTGCGACCCGGGTTCGCGACGTCCGACACGTTGCGGCGCTTCGAGGTCGAGGCGCAGCTACTCGGTCGCCTGCGGCACCCGGGGATCGCGCAGATCCACGAAGCCGGGGTCGCGCACTCGGAGGCGGGGCCGCAGCCGTTCCTCGTCATGGAGTTGATCGAGGGGCCGCCGATCGACGTGCATGCGCGCGGCATCGGACACGAGGCGCGGATCGAGCTGATCGCGCGCGTGGCGGACGCGGTGCACCACGCGCACGAGAAGGGGGTCCTGCACCGTGACCTCAAGTCCTCCAACGTGCTCGTCGACGAATCCGGCCAGTCCAAGGTGCTCGACTTCGGCGTCGCGCGCGCGATCGACGAGGGCAACGGGACGATGCTCACGCAGACGGGGCAGATCGTCGGCACGCTCGCCACGATGGCGCCCGAGCAAGTCCACGGTGAGGCGGACGTGCGCAGCGATGTTTACGCGCTGGGTGTGATCGCCTACTCGGTGCTCGCGGGACGCCCGCCGATCGACGTGTCCGGACTGTCGATCCCCGACGCCGCGCGACGGATCGTCGAGGTGGAGCCACGGCGGCTCGGCGCGGTCGACCGCTCGCTGCGGGGCGACTTGGAGACGATCGTCGCCAAGGCGCTGTCGAAGGACCGCAACCGGCGCTACTCGTCGGCCGCGGACCTCGCGAGCGACCTGCGCCGGCACTTGCGCCACGAGCCGGTCAGCGCGCGCCCGCCGAGCTCGATCTACCAGCTCGGCCGACTCGCACGCCGTAACCGGGCGGCGTTCGCGGGAGCGTGCATCGCGTTGGCATCGCTCGTCATCGGCCTCTTGGCCGCGCTCTTGTACGCGAGCCGCATGAGCGACGCGCGGGAGGAGTCTGACGACGTCGTCGCGTTCCTCGCGAGCATCCTGCGCACCGCCCACCCCGACGACCTCGGTCACAAGGCGCTCGTCGTCGACGCGCTGGACCGCGCCGCGCTGCAATTGGACGAGGAGGGGCTCGGCGATCGGCCCGGCGTCGAGGCGCGGCTGCAGGAGACCCTCGGCAACGCGTACTCTGCCCTGGGACTCCAGGACCAGGCGCGACGGCACCTCGAGCTCGCCGGGGAGATCCTGCCGCGCGACGAGTGGCCGTTGCCCCTCCTGCACTCGATCGCGCGCGTCCACATCGAGTTCGCCGAGTACGACGAGGCGCTCGCGCTCGCGCGTGAGCTGGAGGCGCGCGCGACCGATGAGCGCGGCGCGGACGATCGGATGGCGCTCACCGGGCGCGGCATCGCCGTGCGCGCGCTGCTGGCGCTCCTGCGGTTCGAGGAAGCCGAGGAGGAGCTCGACGCGACGCTCGCGGAGTCGCGCCGGATCGGGTACGAGGCGGAGGCGTTCCACTACGACCTGCTCGAGGTGCGCTCGGAGCTCCTGCGCCACACGGGCCGCTTGGTGGAGAGCATCGAACCCCTGTCCGAGGTGCGTGAGCTGAGCCTGAGCCACCACGGCCCGACCCACAGCACGACGCTCGCGTACCGCACCGAGTACGCAGCTAGGCTCTTCGAGCTGAGTCGTCTCGCGGAGGCGGACCCGCTCTTGACCGAGCTGGTCGAGCTCTGCGAGCAACATCTCGGCGAGGATGCTTCGACGACCCTCAACGCGCTCGAGCACCTCTCGATGTTGCGCCGCCATCAGTCGCGCCTGGACGAGTCGGAGGCGTTGATCGAGACCGTCATCGAGCGGCGCACGTCGGTCTTCGGTCCCGATCACGTATCCGTCCTGATCGCGAGCATCGACCTGGCGAACACGCGCCTGGGGCGCGGCGACGCAGAGTCGGCGCACGAGCTCGCCAAGGGTGCGTACGAGGCTGCGCTGAAGAGCGAGGGACCGTCGTCGATGACGACGGTCACGGCCGCTTTGGCGCAGGCCAACTCCCTGTACCGCCTGAAGCGCTACGAGGAGTCCGAGTCGATCTGCGGCAAGACGGTCGAGGAGGCAGTCGACCAGCCGGCGGCGAGCCCCGTGTTGCTGCAGGTGCGCTCGCTCCGCGCGTCCGCCCTGCAGCAGTTGAAGCGGCTCGAAGAGGCGGCCGCGATCCTGGCGGAAATGATGCCCCTCGCACGCAAGTGCTTCGGGGAGAAGCACGCACAGGTGTACGTGTTCCAGCAGATTCTCGGGGACGTCTACCGCGACCAAGGCGACCTCGAGCTGGCCGAGGCGAACTACCGCGAAGCGCTCGAAGGACTCGAGGGTAGCTTGGGGCCGAACCACGGCTTCACGAACGCGGTTCGCAAGCGACTGGAGGCGCTCGAGTAGCGCCCCGGTCTCAGTCTTCCGTTCCCCCGGTCATGCGTCTCGTCAGGGCCGCCAAGTCCTTGCCCTCCTCGTCTTCGAAGGTCGTGGGCGAGAGCTCGACGTCTCCCATTCGATCCGGACGGAAGCTGCGGAAGTCCCGTCGCAGCTCGCACCAAGCCGCGGCGAGCCAGGTCGTGCCCCAGAAGGTCAAGCACACCGGCCGCACGGTGCGCGACGTCTGTTGGCCCGACGCGTCGACGTAGTCGAAGCGCACCTTGCGCTTCTCGTTGATGCCGCGGCGCAGCGGTTCGAGCTTGGCCGCGTGTTCGGTCGGCGCGCGCGCCGGCGCGAAGAGCGCCACACGCTCGAGGCGCAGCTTCAAGCGGTCGGGGAGGACGGCCTGGACCTTGGAGAGCAGAGCGCGCGCTCTCTTTGCGAGCGCGGGGTCGCCCCACGCGTCGACCATGCGCGCACCGAGGACGAGGGCCTCGATCTCGTCTTCGTCGAACATCAGCGGCGGCAGATCGAAGCTGCGCGGCAGCGTGTAGCCGACTCCCGCTTCGCCCTCGATCGGGACGCCCGAAGCAATCAGGTCGCGGACGTCGCGGTAGACGGTCCGCGGCGAAACTTCCAGCTCCTGCGCGATCTCGGTCGCGGTCACGACCGGGCGCCCGCGCAGGAGTTGGACGATCTGGAAGAGTCGGTCGGCGCGGCGCACGATGCCGGTCTACTGCGCTATCCCTTACGATTCCACTGCCCCTTACGATTCCACTGTCCCTCCACTGGGCTCGGGGCAAGTGTTCGAACCATACAGGCTTTCAACCGGTCCCGGCGCGCCTGCGCAGGGCATCGAGGGCTTCGAGGGCCGCCCGGGGATCGTCCGCAACGGCGAGCTCGTGTCGCGTCTGCGTGACCCACAACAGGAGCCCGTGGTAGGTGTGGAACGTCGCGTTGCTCGTCTCGTCCGCGGGCACCGGGAGGCGCTCGCGAATCGCCTCGAGCGCGCTTCCCGCGTGCGCCTCGAACGTGCGAAACCCGCGGGCCGCGGTGAGAGCTACGCCGAGGCCCCGAGCCAGGGCCCGACGACCGCGATCATCTGCTCGAGCCCGTCCGCGCCGAACGAATGATCGACGCCGTCGAGCACGACCAGCTCGGATCGATCGGTGGCCGCGGCGTGCAGGTCGAGCGAGTGCTGGACGGGGACGACGTCGTCGTCGGTGCCGTGCACGATGAGCCACGGGACCTCGATCTCCGTCGCCTTGTGCGCGAACGAGTCCCACGCCAGGAGGTCGGACTCGAGAGCGGGGTTGTACGGGCAATGCGGCTTGTCGAGCATCGGTTCCCCGTGCCGCAGATGCCCGAACATGCGTCGCACGAACTCCGCCGCGTGAGTCACTCCCGCCAGGGAGACGAGACCGCGGATCCGATCGTCCGTGGCCGCGCGCACGAGCCCGACGGCCGCGCCCATGCTGTGTCCGACGTAGCGCACGTTCCAGTCCTCGAACGCGTCCAGGACGGACCCCAGGTCGGCGACTTCCTTGGTGATCGTGGAGTCGACGAAGCGCCCCTCGGACTCCCCGTTGCCCGAGAACGCGATTCGAATGGAGGCGATGCCCGCGCGCTCGAGGGCCTGCGCGAGAGCGCGCGACCAGGGACGGTCCTTGTCCGAGGTCAAGCCGTGGCCGAGGACGACGATGTCGCGGCGGTCGGGCTCGCCGGCGGTGAAGGAGAACGCTAGACGCTCGCCGGACGGATTGAGAATCGTGTGCGGGATCATGCCCTCTCCGGGGGACGTTGGCGGCGTAGTGTACCGTTCACGGGGCTGAACCCGGGCTCGCCCGCGCCAACCGGGAACGCGCCCCGCGTCTCCGCGACGATTGCGAGGGCGAGCGCGAGGAACATGGCGAGATCTCCTGGACGAGGACAACCTCTCGAACGCCACGAGCCGAGGAGCGCTACATCGATCTCCGAGACTCGTCATGAGCGCAAGATCACCGTGAATCCGAGCGCGTTGACCGTGCTGAGGAGCGCGATGAGCACGAGTGCGACGATGTTCGTCTTGCGGTGGGCGCGGAGCGCCCGCAGGACGAGGAAGCCGACCGTCCAGACGAACGTGAACCCGATGGCCCAGTGCCCGGGGCGATGGCCGAGCCCGAACGCGAGGAACGCACCGGGAACGACCGGGAAGTACTGGGCGTAGGCCTCGAGGCAGTGGTTGCACTCGCGCAGCGGTCCGAGGCCGAGGAACGGCAAGAGCTGCGGCACGTAGAGCGCCGCGGCGAGGTTGGCCAGGGTCCGCTTCCACGACGGAGATTCGCGCGTCTCGGGCATGCCACGATCGTAGTCGTGGCCGCGCGCGAGACCCGCGATTCGTACTGATCGAATCGATTAGCGCCAGCAGCCCGCTCAGGGGGCGAACAGGATCTCGTGGCTGTCGGTCAAGTTGAAGCCGGCCATGCCTGCTGCCGTGTCGCGGTAGAAGGCAGCGTAGGCCGTGTCGCACCCGGCTTCGACCACTCCGGCGAGGCGGATGCCCTTCTCCCGCGCGACGGGCAGGGTCTTTTGAACCGCGGCCTCGACCACGTCGCCGAGTGAGCCTTCCTCGCGCTGCATCGCCAGCTTGCCAGTATCGAGTCGGCTTGAGTCCAGGATGTCGTGAATGCACGTGACCATGTGCTTGCAGGACGTCTGAGCGATCTCGAGCGACTCGCGCTGGTCGCCCGTCACCGGTCCCTGCAGGCCGTCGAGCACGATCGAGACGAACGCCTCGATGGCCGTCAACGGCGTCTTGAGCTCGTGGGCGAGCGGGTGATAGAAGCTCTCGATCTCCTTGTTGCGAGAGTTGAGCTCACGGACGGTCCGCTCGAGGTCTTCGTGGTAGCGCGCGAGCGAGCGCCGTAGCTGAAACGTCTCGATCGCCGCGAGGATGGCTCGGCGCAGGCTCTTCGGCCCGAGGACGCTCTTGGAGATGTAGTCGGCGAAGCCCGCGCGAAGGGCTTGCGCGGCAACTTCCTCGTCGCCGCGGTCGGTCACGAGAATGATCGGAACCTCGACACCCCGGAGCTGGAGCTCATCGAAGACGTCGAAGCCCGAACGTGCGCCGAGCTCATAGTCCAGCAGGACGATGTCGTAGCCGCCCTGGCTGAGCTCCGCCAAGCCCGCGTCGACGTTGGTGAAGCCGTGGAGCTCCGAGCTCACTCCGACGAGGTGTTCCAGGTGACGTCCGAGGATCGCGAGATCGTCCGGGCCGTCGTCGATTGCCAGAACGACGACGTGGGTCGCGACTTCCGCTCTCAATGAGTTCTCCATCCCTTGTGTGCTCCGGCAACGGGGGGGGGCGGCCGTGCTCCCAACCTGTCGTGCGCCGGCACACCCGGGCTTGATTCGGAGGAGACCCTTTCGCTACACGATCCGTTCATGTCGGGCCGGGCGGACGGGCGGGAGCGGAGTCAGCGTGCGAGCACCTCGCCCGTCTCCGGGTCGTACACGTCGCGCACCTCGTCCAGGAAACGCGGGTCGACCTCGTGCGCGGCACTCAAGATGGGCCAGGCCTCGCCGAAGAGTCGCTCGGCGAGCTCGGTGCGTCCCGTCCGTGCCAGGAGCCGGGCCGCGTCGCACTGCAGGAGCGCCTTGCGCCAGTATCGTACCGTGCGCGGGAGCAGCGAGATGTACGCCGCGCGCAGCTCCTTCTCGGCCTCGGCGAGCTCTCCACGGGCGAGCAGGAAGCGGCCCAGCATCCAACGCGAGGGCGAGCGCAGGTAGTGCTCCGAACTGTGGTAGCCGGCCGACCCGCGCAGCCGCCACTGCGCTCCAGCGACGTCGCCGGCACGCTCTCGCACGACGCCCGCGAGCCGCAGGGCGCGCGGGACGAGCCAACGGTCGCGATCGTCGTCCGGGATGCGCGCCCGTTCGAGCAGAGCTTCTACGTCAGCGAGCGACGGGGTTTCGGCTTCGGCGGCGAAGAAGCGCGCCTCGGCGAGGTCGACTTCGATCGTCAGGAGCCGCGATTCCTCAACGCCCGCGGCGCGCGACGCGGCGAGGACGCGCTTGTAGGTGGCGACTGCCTCCACGAGATGACCAGCGACGAAGAGATCGCCGGCGAGCGTCGCCATGGCAGTACGCCAGCGTTCGTCTCGGGGTTCCGCCTCCTCGTCCCAGGCCGCTGCAGCCGCGCGACTGTGTCGGACCATCTCGTCCGGTGTCGTTGCCCACAGGAGAGCATACTGCGACAGGTCCATATGGATCTGCGCCCGTTTCTCGCTGTCGAGCGCGTGGGCGTCGAGCAGGTTCGCAAGCTCGCGGGCGGATTCCTCTTCGGCCGCCAGCGCGTCCCGTTCCCTTCCGCCGGCGCGCAGCGCGGTAGCACGATGGCGCAGGAGCGCGGACAAGTGCCACACCGCACCGGGCTGTCTCCGCTGCCACGCAATGGCCTCGGCGAACGTGCTGGCGGCGGTGACAGGGTCGTCGGCGAGAACGAGTTGCATGTGCCCGAGCCGTGGCAAGCCGGTGCCAGGAGTTTTCAGGCCGCTCGAGAGGCTCACCAACCGCTCCGTGAAGGCCAGGGCCTCTCGCGCCAGCTCCGCCGGCGCGTCCCAGGCCAGCGCTAGATTCTCGAGGCGTATGGACAGGTTCGCGATCGAGTAGCTGGCATCCCAGGCATTCGGGTCCAGCTGGTCGCGAATCGCCAGCGCCTCGCGGTGGAAGCGAATGCTGTCCTCCAGCTCGGAAACGTACAAACCCATCATGGTGAGGATCCACGACTCCTCCCTCCGGCGCTCGTTCCCCTCCGGCAGTCCGCGCACCATGGCGAGCGCCTGCCCGTAGCTCTCTTCGCTCGGTATCGGGATCGGACCGAACCCGTTCTCGATCGTGGCGAGCTGCCGCAGGCTGCCCGCCAGCTCGATCGAGGGCGGGATGCGGCCAGCCTCGTGCAGCTCCCTGTTCTTGTTGTGGATGCTGGCTGCCTCGTCCACGGCGCCTTTCCTATGCAAGGCCAGCCCATACTCGTAGCGCGCTGCCACGACCTCGGCATGCGTCTCGTCCTGGAAACGCTCGCGCAGCTCCAAGGCCCGCCGCAAGTGCACGACAGCCTTCTGGTACTGCATGCTGTGGCGGTAGGCGACGCCGATCGTCCCACGCAGCTTCGCTTCCTCCAGCGAATCGCGGTCGAACAGAGCCTCGTTCTCGAGCCGCGCCACGAACCGGTCGAGCTCCGGCCGCGGTCCGACCCGGCCTCCCGTCAGTCGCGGGTCACTCTCGACCACGAGATCGTTGAGAGCCTTCGTCAGGTTCTGGCTCTCCTTGCCCCGCGCCCGGGCCTCGGTCCACATCATCGACGTCATCCCGAGCCCCAATGCCAGGGCGGCGAGGATCGTGCCGGTTGCGGCGACGAGTCCCTTGTTGCGGCGCGCGAACACCCTCAGCCGGTACGCCGTGCTCGAAGGCCTCGCCGACACGCCGTCGCCGGCGAGGAAGCGGCCGAGGTCCTCGGTGAAGGCGGCCATCGACACGTAGCGCCGTTCGCGCTCCTTGGCCAATGCCTTGATGATGACGTCGCCGAGCTCGCGCGGCACGCGGCGTTCGATGTCGCTGGGGTGCGGCGGCTCCGTCTCGTGGATGACCCGCGCGGCCTGCTCGAGCTGATGGGTGACCTCGTACGGGGCGCGCCCCGTAGCGAGCCGGTACAGGATCACGCCGAGGGAGTACACGTCGGTGCGTACGTCGACGTCCTCGTCCGCGCGAACTTGCTCGGGGCTCATGTACGGTAGCGTCCCGACGACCATGGCGCCGTCCATCGACAGCGTCAGGCTGCTGTGGTGCGACACCGGGCGCGCCAGTCCGAAGTCGAGCACGCGCGGCCGGCCCTTCCCGTCCACGAGAATGTTCTCCGGCTTCAGGTCGCGGTGCATGACGCCATGCAGGTGGGCGTAGTGAACGGCCTCGGCGACTGCCATCACCAGTTGCACGCGCTCGCGCATCGAGAGCCCATGCTCGGCACAATGGCGGTCGAGCCACACCCCCTCGACCAGCTGCATCGCGAAGTAGACCTGACCGTCTTCGGTGCGTCCTGCGCTGTGGATCGCCGCGATCGAGGGATGGTCGAGGCGAGCGAGGGTGCGGATCTCGCGCTGGAACGCGCGCAGCCGCCGGTGGTCGGTCGGGCCGAGCGCGCGCAGGACCTTGAGCGCGACGCGCCGCGCCGGGTCCGTCTGCTCGGCCTCGTAGACGAGACCTCCCCCGCCTTGGCCGATCAGCCGCACGATGCGGTAGGGCCCGATCTGTTCCGGCAGCGGAGCGGTCGCTGTGTTCGCGAGGTCCGCCAAGGCCTCGTGGAGGCGACCGATCTCGTCGACACGGCTGGTGCACGCCGGGCACGACGCGACGTGCTCGCGCATGGCTGGATCGGTGTCGGACACGGAGGACTCGACGAGCTCCCAGAGCTCATCGTCTTGGTAACAGCCAGATTGTTCGCTCACGGCGCTCGATCTCCCATGCGCTTGCGCAACTCCTTGCGCGCCTCGAACAGCCGCGACTTCACGACGGACACCGACAGCTCGAGCACCTCGGCGATGCCGGCGCGGTCCAGGTCGTCGAAGTAGCGCAGCAAGAGTACTTCGGCGTGGTGGTCGGGGAGCGCGGTCAGGTAAGCGCGCAGCACCTCCTGACGCTCGCGGCGCGCCGAGCTGGTGGCCGGGCCCGTGCGCGGCGATGGGCGCGACGCGCCGAGCAGCGAGCCGACGCCGACCCGTCCGTCCCGCCGCCGCCGCAGCGTGCCGAGGCAGCGGTTGCGCGCGACACGCAGGAGCCAGGAGCGGAAGGCGCCACCTGGCCAGCCCCCGGGGCGCGCGACCGACGCGAGCACGTCCTGTGCTGCGTCCTCGGCTTCGTGCGCGTCGCCCAGGTAGCGGAAACAGAAGCGCACGAGCTCGTCGCGGGCGAGCTCGAGCAGCTCCTCGCGGGCGGCCGCGTCGCCGGCTCTCGCCCGTTCCTCGCGGTCTTCGGTCTCGCTCGGCAGCCGCGTCATCGTGGTTTCCGTGCTCACGTTAGCACTCCTGTGGGATTGTGTGCGGCCCCGCGCGCCACGGGGCCGCACGTGTCGTGATTCCAGGACCATTCCAAGAGAGAGCGTTCGATGGCGGCAGCCCGTTCAGACCGCCGCGTGCTTCGCAGGGACGACATGCACGAGGCGTCCGAACGGCGGAGTGTTTCTGGCATTTTCTTGGGCTGCGAGAGGGGCGATCTCGAGCGGTCCCTTTGCGCTGCTCGCGAGCGAGCGACGCGGTACGATGACACGACTCCAACCAACGAGGTCTCTCATGCTGTCCGTCGACCGCCTCTGCGTTGTCTTGCTCTTGGTCGCGACGCCCGCCGCCGCCGTCGACCGGCCCTTTCCGATGGACGTCGTCGTCGACTCCGACCTCGAAGGGGTGCTCGAGTTGATTCCGCGCCGCGACGAGATCGGTGCGCTGATGGCGCACGAGTCGTTGGAGCTGCGCGGTGTCGAGCTGCCCGGAGGGATCGTGCTCGCGCTCGATCTCGAGCGGATCGACTTCGACTTCGACCGCGTCGGCGTTCACGTCGATGGGGCCTTTCGAAGCCAGGGCGCGAGTGCGCCGGACCTGTCGCTCTGGAAAGGCAGCGTCAAGGGCGCCGCGGAGTCGAGCGTGTGGCTCGCCCTCTCCTCCTACGGCTGCTACGGGTGGATCCAGAGCGACGGGCGCATGTGGCACCTCAGCTCGTTCGTCGTGACCGGGACCGATTGGAGCGCGAGCCGTGCACGTTGGATCGACAACAAGGTGCTCGACGAACCCGAGTTCCGGTGCTTCGCCGACCGCGTGCAGGCGTTCGAGGACGAGGGGCCCGCGCTACCGGCGGGAGAGTACGCGGGCCTGACGCTCGAGTGCGCGATGGCGATCGAGACCGACTGGCAGTACTTCGAGCACTGGGGGAGTTTGATCGCCGCCGAGACCTACCTCTTGGCGTTGATCGGTGCGGTGAGCGATCGCTACTTGGAGCAGATCAACGTCGTGCTCACGTACCCGTACGTCGGGCTGTACACGACGCCCAACGATCCGTGGACGACGCAGGATACGGGGGGCAGTGCGGGGGCCTTGCTGGGCGAGTTCCGCATGGCCTGGGCCAATGCGATTCCCGCAGGTGCGCACATCGCCCACTTTCTCAGTGGGTCGTACGGCGGCGGCGTCGCCTTCCTGGACGTGCTGTGTGACAGCACCTACGGCTTCGGCGTCTCGGGTGGAATCAGCGGTGGCGTGTCGTTCCCCGTGCAGCAGGGCATGGGCAACGAGAACTTCTTCCTCTTCGCGCACGAGACGGGCCATCAGTTCGGCTCCGTACACACGTTCCAGTACATCCCGCCGATCGACACTTGTCCGACCGTGTGCATCTCGAACGGCACTCTCATGAGCTACTGCATGCTCTGCCCGGGCGGTTCGCAGAACATCACGACCTACTTCCACCCGCGCGTCGTGGACCGGCTGCGGCTGGGGGCGCTGTCCTCCTGCCTGCCGACCGTATGTGAAGAGGACCCGTTCGAGGGCAATGACTCGTGCGCCACCGCGGTCGGGCTCGCGCCGGGCTTCACGCCTGGTCTGCACTGTCTACTCGGTCGCTCGGATCACTACCGCATGGTGATCGCCGATGGCGGCGGCCTGCGGGTACGCGTCTCGTTCGATCACGCCGAGGGGAACCTCGACGCGCGGCTGTTCGACGCCAGCTGCGGTCAGGAGCTCACAGCCAGCACGTCGATGACGGACGAAGAGACGATCGTCTTCGACAACGACACGGGCCAGGCCGTCGCGGTCGTCCTGAAGATCGAGATCGTGGACGATCAGTGCAACGAATACACGCTCGACTACCTGCGGCTCGGCGCGGATCCCTGCAACCTCGCGCCGGACGGCTTCGAGGAGAACGACGCCTGCTCCTCCGCGACTCCCGTTCCGGTCGGAGTGCACGTGGGGCTCGAGGTCTCGGCCACCGACCCCGACTTCTACGCGCACACCGTTGAGGACGGCGCGTGGCTGTTCGCGGACGCGTCGCTCTCGAGCGAGATCGGCAACGTCGACCTCTACCTCTACGCGGCGCCGGACTGCGGCGGTGGACCGGGCGTCGCGCTCGCTTCCGCCGCAACGGACGCGGACCTCGAGCAGATCGCTTGGCGGAACATGACGGGCGCCGCGGCGGACGTCGTCCTGGAGGTCCTCATTCGCGAGGACGGCTTCAGCGAGTGCAACACGTACGCGCTCTCGATCGACCTCGGCCTTCCGGACAACCTCGGCATGACGTACTGCTCGCCCGCGGAACCCAGCTCGACCGGTTTCCCAGCGCGCATTCGGGCGACCGGCTCCGCCGTCCTCGGCGACAACGACATGACGTTGACGGCGTCGGTCCTGCCGCACGGCCAGTTCGGCTACTTCCTCGGTTCCCACACGAGTGCGTTCGTCGCTTCGCCCGGCGGCAGCCAAGGCAATCTGTGCCTCGGTGGCCAGGTCGCGCGTTTCGTGTCGCAGACGCAGTGCTCGGGCACGAGCGGGAGCTTTGCGATCGCGGTCGATCTGACTGCGATCCCGACGACGCCGCCGATCGCCGTGAACGTCGGCGAGACGTGGTATTTCCAGAGCTGGTTCCGGGATGTGAATCCGGTACCGACGTCGAACTTCACCGACGGCGTGTCGACGACGTTCCTGTTCTGACTCCACCCAAGGGCGCCGC
Organism: bacterium; assembly: GCA_024226735.1. Lineage (GTDB taxonomy): Bacteria > Planctomycetota > UBA1135 > UBA1135 > JAAELL01. The sequence continues at coordinate 15,582 of JAAELL010000552.1, forward strand.
AATGCGATGTGCAACAAGGTGAACGCCGCAGCCAACGCGACGGACGCCGGCGGCTACGAGGGGTCCAGGCGCTGGATTGTACCCGCGGACGGCAACTCGATTGACCAGCACGGTAGCTCCGTGCAGGCTCGAGCTCTTCCCCATGATGAATCGACTCGCTCAACTCCGTGCAGCGTGCTTCCTCGCAGTCCTCGTTATGGCGGACGGCAGCGGGCGCTTCCAGTTGGGGCCACAAGAAGTCGTCGCGCTCTCGGCCCTGCACTTCTTTCCCACCGGCGGCATCCAACCGGGTGAGACGTGGAACTTCCAAGTCTGGTACCGCGACTCCGGCGGCCCATGTGGCTCGAGCTTCAACTTCACCAACGCCGTGCGCGTCGCGTTCGAGTGATGTGGCCGCGCCTCTAGAGATCCACGACGATCGGCGGATTCACTGCCTCGTAGGAGAGGTCGCAGTTGCAGGCATTGACGAAGACAGTGCCGTCGCGCTCCTCGCGGCCATAGGCCTCGTGTATGTGCCCGAAGACGTGCAGCCGCGGCCGCACGCGCGCCAGGGCCGCGTCGAGCTCCTCGCAGCCGACGGGCTCCCCGCGCGTCGTCCGGTCGAGCACGCCCTGCGGCGGCCCGTGGGTCACGAGCACGTCCGTCGCCTCGGGAATCTGCGCCCAGCGCTCGCGCAGCGGGGCACCGCGGTCGAGGTTGAAGGCCCAGTTGAAGAAGCGCGGCTGCCAAGGGCTGCCCCAAAACCGCACGCCTTCGATCGTGGCGCCCGAGTCCTGGAGGTAGCGCGCGTTCGTGATCAGCGCGCGCGCCGCGGCTGGGTCGCGCTCGAACAGCCAGTCGTGGTTCCCCGCGATCACGACCTTGTGTGCGTGCGCAAGCGTGCCGAGCCAGTCGTCGAACGCTTGGATCTCGAGCTCGTGTCCCATGCGGGACATGTCGCCCGCGTGCACGAGCACGTCGCCCTCCGGGACCTTCAGGTCGCCGTGGGCGTCGTGCGTGTCCGACAGACAGACGATGCGCATGTCCGATCGTGTCAGGGCGCCTTCGCGGCGAGCGAGCTCTCGCGGATGTTCTCGTCCGCGAGACCTGCGTCGCGCGCGAGCCGCTCGATCTGCTTGTCGAAGCGGCTGCCGCCAAAGGCCTCGGCGATCCTCTTCTCGACCCACTTCTGGTGGTACAGGGTGGCGAGGCTGTAGTAGGCGAGGTCGACGCGCCGGGTGACGTAGACGTGGCGGATGATTCCGAAGTCGGCGTCGGTGCCTTCGGTGGGCAAGAGGGCCTTGCCGTCCTGCTCGTGAATACGCGCCAGGAGCTGGTCGCAGCGGTAGTTCTTCTCCACGGCGAAGTCCCCGCCGGAGTCGAGCATGACGAGGCTCCTGAAGAACGTCTCGTCGATCTCGTCGGGATGCCACGCGTCGACGCGAAGCTTGCGCTTGTTCCAACCCACGTGCTTCCCCGCGCGGCTGAAGAGCCCGTACATCGCGCGGTAGGCGGCGGCGAACTCCCTGGGGTTGTTGCGCTCGAAGGTCCGGTCGTCCCAGACCCTGTGCCACGTGAAGTCGAGCGCCGGGTGGTCCGCGAAGCTGTCGACCTGCGCATGGCCCAGGTTGACGACGTCGCGCAACGCCTTGGCGAAGCTGCTGGAGTGGAGGAGGACCTCGTAGTCCGGCCGCGGGACTCCGTCGTGGCTGCCCCGGACAGCGTCGGTCGCGTTGACCGCCGGAACGTCGGCGCCCATGAAACCCTGGTGGGCCCAGGTGTCGACGTAGACGTGCATGCGCGAACCGACGAGCGCTTCCAGGAAGCCGTCGGCCGACAGGCGACCGAGACCCAGGTCGCCGATCGACTCGTCGAGGAGGACGGCGTTCTCGACGACGTCCTCGACGCCCGACTCGCGGATGCAGTCCACGGGGGCGCTGCCTTCCGCGAGCGCGCGGGCGCAGCCTTCGGTGTCGGCGACGAGGGCCTTCGCGGTGGCGCTGTTTGGCCAGCAGATCAACTGCTGCAGGAGTTCCCACTGACCCGGGACCTTCGACTTGGGCGCCCCGTTTTCCTTGTAGACCTCGAGGAGCTGATCGATCTGGCTGCGGCTCTCGGCGCCCCCGAAGCGCGCCTTCGCGTGCCACGCCTCGAGGATGCGCAGTCGGCTAGCGACGTCGAACGCGTACGGGTTCTTCTTGCCGCCCTTGCCCGACAGGCCCGGCAGGAAGTGATAGGCGATCCATGGAATCGCGTCGTGTCCGACCGTTCCCAAGCGGACCGAAGGTCCCAGGCGCGAGACCTTCGTCGACGTCACGGTGCGGTGCACCTTCCCGGACTTGATGCCGTCGACGGTCGGCGCCCACGGTGCGGCGACCCACTGCGTCCCTTCGTCCTGGGTCGGGCGCGGGACGAGGCCGTTGAAGGCTTCGTCGATGACCTCGGACCACTCGGCCAGGCGCCGGCTACGCTCGATCGCGATTCCGGTCGCACGCGCGGCCATGTAGGTCGCGTAGTAGTGAAAGTCCTTCTGCATGGCCCGTGCAATTGTAGTCGCGGCCGCGACCTCCGTTCGAGTCGATCCCGCTCCGCGTGGCGGGCGCGCCAGTGGACTGCGGACGCTCAAGGTGGCCGTCCAACATTCCGCCCGGTGGGTGTAGGAGTCACGGGGTCCGAGCACTATCAGAACCATGAGCCTGTCAAGCCGAACCTTCATCGCCGTGCTGTTCCTCGTGATTTCTCCGGAGGTCACGGCGCAGGACCAGCGCTGGATCCAGCAAGTGGGCACGACTGACTACGACACCGGGGGCATCGCCGTGCCGGACGAATCGGGTGGCGTCTACCTGGCCGGTGTGACCTACGGCGACCTGGGCGGGCCGAACGCTGGCGGAAAGGCCGTCTGGCTCGGACGCTACGACGGTGCGGGGACGGCCTCTGGGTCCGCCAATTCGGGACGAGCAGCGACGACGAGGTGTTCGACGCCATGCCGGACGGGTCGGGCGGAGTGTGCTTGCTCATCATGATCTCCGGTCCTCCCTTTGGGCCGGACGCGGCCAGGCACGGAGCCTGGCATCATCTACTCCACGACCTACAAGCCGGTCATCGTGGGGATGGACGTCGACGGGGACGGGCGCGAGGAGATGACCGTGCATCCCTTCGACACGGACTGGGACGACCTGTTCCTCTTCGAGTACGACGGGTCGAGTTTCGTGTACGAGTCGACGCGCACGCACGACATGCCGTTCTGGTCGAGTATGACGAGCGGGGACATCGACGGGGACCTGAACGAGGACCTCGTGCTCTTCGCATCCGACTCGGCGCAGAGCGACGGTACGTATCAGGTCTTCCGCCGCACTGGGCCGGACACGCTGGTGAGAGAGCCTGTCGTGGCGGGCGGGCCGGCGACCGACCTGTTCGACATCGACGGTGACGGCGACCTCGATCCGATCGGTGGTCGCACGATGCTGACGAACCACTTCGTCACGGGCGCGGTGTACTGCACGCCGCCCGCCAACTCGACGGGACAGACGGCGAGCCTCTCGGTCACGGGCAGCTCGAGCCTCTCGCGCTCCGACCTCGTGCTGCACAGCACCGATCTGCCAGCGCTTGCGCCCACGCTGGTCGTCCTCGCCGGCCGTGCCGACGTCATTCCGGTTGGAAGCAGCTACCTGTATCGCGGTACCCCGGTCAGTCGCCCTCGAGCCGGCCGCGCAGCTGCTCGATGCGTTGGGCGGAGTCGTTCAGCTCGCGATCCATCTCGCTCAAGCGCTGCTGCAAAGCGACGATGTCGCGCGACCGGGTGGGGCGCAGCGTGACCACCGCTCGGGCGGTGGCGGCGGGTCTGTTGTTCAGATCAAGGCTCGAAGACGATCCAGAGCCCGCCCGTCAAGTTGCTCGCCCCAGCCCCGTCGCGGTGCCAGAGCTGGAAGTACCACGTCGATGCCAACACGATCGGCTCGGGCAGATTCGGCAGGTCGAGCGTGTGCGTCCGCGTTCCGTTGGGCTGGATCACGCCGACGGGATCGATGCGCCGGATGGGCGAGCCGATGCACAAGCGACCGTTCGAGAGCACGGCGTCCGTGCGATCGGCGCCGTAGATGAACTGCGACAGCGCACCGGGAGGACACGACGAGCTGGTCAGCACCACGGGGTTCGTGGCGTTGTCCGAGATGACCGGGCTTCCGGTCGCCGTGAGGACGCCCGGAGAGCCGGTGATGTTCGGGTTGCCGGGACAGAAGCTGTCGAAGTCGGAGTAGTCGCTCTGCGGGACCACCCGGAACAGGCGCCCGGAGCTGGCCGTCTGCTTGATGATCAGGGGCTCACCATTCTCGTCGGGCACGACGCCGACGAGGTCGAATCCGTTGAACGAGCTCGCGAGGTCGAGGTCGATCGTCAGGTCGATCTCGTCGGCGCTCGTCGGGTTCGCCAGGCTGACGTCGAGCGCCTTGAGGGTCGCACCGACGAAGTCGGCGTAGAGGTAGTGGCCGTAGAGCCAGGGCATGCGCGTTCCGCGGTAGACGTAGCCGCCGATGACGGCCCCGCTGTTGACGCCGTGCGGATACTCGAACCACGGCCCGACCGAGGAGAGTCCCTGACAGATCGGTTCCGACATCGCGGGCGCGGAGACGAACGTTCCCTCCAGGCACGGCCAGCCGTAGTTCTCGCCGCCAGGGCTCGAGTTCGGCTCCCGATCGAGCTCTTCGTTCTGCAGGTTGCCGACGTCGCCGATGAAGAGCTCGCCGGTCAGCGCGTCGAACGAGAAGCCGTGCGGGTTGCGCAGGCCGTAGGCCCAGACGAGAGGGTCACCACCGACGCCCCCGGCGAACGGGTTGTTCGCCGGCTCGAACGAGGGCGGCGCATCCGTGTCGAGGCGCAGGATCTTGCCGAGCCGCGAGAAGGTGTCCTGAGCGATCAGGCCGCCGGCGAAGTCGCCTGGCTTGGCGCTGTCGCCCACCCCGCAGTACAGCATGCCGTCGGGCCCGAAGTGCAGCGCCCCCGTGCCGTGGTGGTAGACGCCGTTGATGTCGGGGATGAGGTCGACGACGACGAGGCGCTGCACCGGGACCGGGTTCGCCTGGAACGGTGTCGACGCTGGCACGGTGTACTCCTCGACCACGGCCTTGACCTGCTGTCCGCCCGCGTCCCAGTTGTAGCGCACGAAGAAGCGGCGGTTGTTGACGTAGTCGGGGTCGAAGGCCATTCCCGTCAACCCGGCGATCGGCGTGTCGAACACGAGGCTGCTCAGGTCGAGGAACGGTTGGACCAGCTGCGGGCCTGAATCGCTCATCGCGCGGATCACGCCGCCCTGTCCGGCGACGATGTACATGCTCGACTGCCCGGGCACGGGGAGCGCCGCGGTCGGGCGATCGAGGGGGAAGGTGATGGATTGCAGGTCGAGCTGCTGGTTCTGCGCCGCGCCCAAGGAGGTGCACAGCGCGATCGCGGCAGTCAGGTAGGCGGTTCTCATGAATCGTCTCCGAGATGTCGAGGAAGCCGGGGTCTGCAAGAGAACGACTCGGCGGGTGCGTTTGGTTCTGCGATCCGGCCAACTCTCGGTTCGGTGGGGCACGAACGTCCCCGTGGGAACCGTTGCAAGAGGCGTCGCCCGAGGGTAGACACGGACCTCGCGGCGGACGTTCCAAGCCGCGAGGATCCGGTCCCTGTCCCCATTCCCGGAAGCGATGACGAGATTGCACCTCTGGCGCTGGGTCGATCGCCACGACCGCGGCTTCGTTGCCACCGTCTTCTTCGTCGCTCTCGGCGTGTTCGTTCTGCTACGTCTCGGCGAGTACGTGTCGACGCAGGAGACGCACAGCCTCGACCGCGAGATCCTGCTCGCGCTGCGCAACGCGGACGACCTGTCGGACCCACGCGGGCCGGGATGGATCGAGGAGATCGGCCGCGACCTGACCGCGTTGGGCGGGACGGTCGTGCTCACGTTGTTTTCCCTCGCAGCGCTCTGCTACGCGTTGATGCGGCGCGAGAAAGTGACCGCCGCGATGCTGTTCCTCGCCGTCGGCGGCGGGATGATCGTCAGCCTGGTGCTCAAGCAGGTCTACGATCGACCGCGACCAGACCTCGTCCCACACCACTCGATCGTCTACACCAACAGCTTCCCCAGCGGCCACTCGATGATGGCCGCGGTCACGTACTTGAGCTTGGCGGCGATCCTCGTGCGCGTGCAGCCCAACGTGTCCCTCAAGGCCTTCATCACGATGATCGCCGTGCTGTTGACCGTGCTCGTTGGCGTGAGCCGCGTGTACCTCGGCGTGCACTGGCCGAGCGACGTCGTCGCAGGCTGGGCGGCCGGCACGGCCTGGGCGGCGCTGGCGTGGTACGTCGCGCGCATCGTTCAGAAGCGCCGCGGCGTTGCAGTCGAGGCACAGGGCGTGCCGCCGTCCGCCTGACGCGCGCGACCCGCTGCGCCGCGTTCCTGCGCTACTGGAAGTTCCATGGCACGCCTCAGCGCTTGGCCATCGTGGTCGACGTCCAACAAGTACAGCGTGTGCCGGCCGCCGCCGAGACTGCCAACTCCGCGGATTCTGGAGGACGGCCGGAGCCCCACGCTTGGCGGCTCTACCCGGACACCGGCAGCGAGACCGTCACGCGCGTCCCCCGGCCGACGCGGCTCTCGATCGAGGTGTCGCCACCGTGGGCTTCGGCGATCGCGCGCACGAGGCTCAAGCCCAGGCCGACGCCGCCCGGTCGCGGTGCTCGTCCGTGCGGTAGAAGCGCCGGAACACGTGCGCCAGGTGCTGCGGGTCGGCGCGCACGTCGAAGTCGTCGTCCGGCAGGCGCGTGGACCATTCGATGTCGGCCGCACGCGCACTCCGCTCGAGACGAGCGAGCGTCTCACCCGCCCAGTGGTGCAGCGAGAACGTCTCGCGCCGGGCAGCGCGGCCGCCTGGCTGGACGTTCCCAAGCCCGAGGTCGCCCCGGACTTGGCGGCTCGTCTGACGCGCAACATCCCGGACTCCGACGCGGGCGACTACTACCGGACCGTCCTCGATCTGATCGTGCCGGCTCTGCGCACCGACATGACGCGCGTCGTCACCTGCATGCTCGGAAGCGAGAGCCACGCCTTGGCGCTGCCCGAGATCGGCATTCGAGAGACACGGCACGAGCTGTCGCACCACGGCGGCAACGCTGAACCGCTCGGGCGCCTGACTCGCGCCGACGCGTTCCTGACGGGGCAGCTCGCGTATTTCCTCGATCAGCTGCGCGGCTGCGAGGATCGCGGTGAGCCCCTCCTGGATCGCACGATGATCCTGTTCGGCAGCGGCATGTCCTACGGCCACAGCCACGGGACCGCGAACCTGCCGACGATCCTCACTGGCGGCCGAGGCCTGGGGTTGCGCCACGGCCGGCACGTGGACTTCAACCTGCCCGCGATCGCCCGCTACGACCTCGGCGACGCGAACAGCTAGTGGTGTGATTCACTCTTGTGCGGCATTTTGGTCGGCCCGTACCCGCCCGCTGCTGCGTTGCGCCTCCTCCGAGACTTGCAGCGAAGTCGCGTCGTCGCTGCGCCTTGCAGCGAACGCGTACGCACCGACCAAAA
>JAAELL010000553.1 GCA_024226735.1 bacterium
CGGGATGCGATGCAAGGCGCGCCGACGACGCGACTCCTCTGCCAATACGGTGATACTGGGATTGGTCGGAGGAGGCGCAACGCCGCAGCGCGCCCGTACGGGCCGATCGATATGCCCCACAAGAGTGAATCACACCACTAGTTCGTCGCAGGGGCTGCTCGAGGCCACCGTGCGTCCAAACGGTCGCGCGTGCGGCCGACTCGACCGTTCTCAACGCAATGGCAAAGCAGCGCAACACGCGAGCCAACCTCTGGCTGGCCACCGCGGTCGTCCTCGGATCAAGTGTCTGGCTCGCCTGGCACTTCACCCGCCAGCCCACCGCCCCTTCCCCGGCCCCTCCTCCGGCCCAAGGACCGTCCCAGCGAGCCGACTCGACGGCCGAGCTCCAGCCGCGCGAGCGCCCCGCGCCTGAGCGCACGGCGGTCGACGCGACGCCCGTCCCCGCGGCCGATGCCCCCGCGGCCCCCACGGCCCCTGCAGCCGCACGCGTCGCCGAACGGGCGCTCGCCGATCTGACCGTGCGCGTCGTCGATGCCGACGGGCTCGCGGCGACGGGCGCCGAGCTGCTGCTCACCTCTCGCGCGGGCAACACACCGCCGGGCTTCGACGTGGTCGACGCGCTTGGGATCGAGCGGTCCGAGGTCTGCGACGTCGAGGGTCTGTTCCACTTCACCGAGTTGCCGCTCGGGCGCTACCGCATTCGGGCTCGTGCTCGCGGAGCGCGGGCCAAAAAGTCCTTCACGCTCTCCGGAGCGCGCGAGGTCCTGCTCACGCTCGCCCCGCCGAGCCCGCTCGACGACTTCACCGTCCTGGTCCGCGATGGAAACGGCGCTCCCGTCGCGGGTGCCAGCGTCGAGGTCGTCGGAGGCGTCGCAGAGACGCACGTGGCGGGGGTGGATGCTCCGGCGCTCACGGGCACGTCCGACGCCGGCGGGCAGGTCGTCTTCGAGGGCGCACGCGTGACCGGTTGCGTCGCGTTCGCGCGCGCGCAAGACGGGCGCTGTGGTAAGGCGGCACTCTGGACGCGGGGGCAGGTCGAGCGCGCGCTGCGGGCGCACGGCGGCCTCGTCGTGACGCTCGCCGAGTCCGGCGGGTTGATGGGGCGTCTCGTCGGACTTCCGGACGGGCACGCCGGAGAGGCGCGCGTCCGTGCGTGGTCGCTCAACAACACGCACCCGTACCATACGAACTTCGGCAAGAGCGAAGAGGTCGCGGTCGTCGACGGAGTCTACCGGTTCGAAGGCCTCGCCACCGGCAACTACGCTCTCACGCTCGAGGACTCGCTCGGCCTGCGCGTCGTGCACCCGCAGCTGAAGTGGGGCAGGACCGAGCTGGCGAACTCGGTGCGCGCGGAAGAGGTCCTCGTTGTCACGGGCAAGACCGTGACGCACGACCTCGAGGTCACACTGGGCGGCGTGCTGGAGGGGAGCGTGCGCAGCACCGAGGGCAAGCCGCTCGCCGGCGCCCTCGTCCGCACGACCTACGCCCCGTCGACCTCGGACTTTCCCGACGGCTTCGTCCGGCACGGCGCAAACGTGTGGCGGCTCGACTCGGACAGTCGCGTAGCCGGCGATCACCCGATCTCGCATCGCCGCGTGCACACCGGTGCCGCGGGGAGCTACCGCCTCACGAGCCTGCCGCCGGGCCGGCATCGCGTCGAGGTGATCGCGGCCGGCCTGAGCTTCGACCGGCGCGAAGAGGTGCGGGTCGCGGACGGTGAGACGACGACGCTCGAGCACGAGCTCGCCCGCGCCGGCACGATCGAAGGCCTCGAGCCGGGCGGCGGTTATCTCGGCGTGGCGCCCGCTGGCGAGCAGCGCCCCGTGCACCTCGCGATCCTCTCCAGAGGCGGGAGCTTCCGGTTCCCCGGCCTCGCCCCCGGCGCGTACGAGATCGCCCGCTACCACAGCGACACGACCATCGAGCGGGTGCCGCTCGTCACCGTCCAGGTCGAGGCGGGGCGTACGACGTGGGTCGACCTGCGCGAAGCCGAGCGACCGATCCACTACGCGGGGCGCTTACTCGATCCGTTCGGGCCCCTGGCGGGGGTGACCGTCGAGGCCTCATACCGCCATCGCCTCGTCACCGACGAGCAGGGCCGGTTCGAGTTCTCGACGACGTTCCCCTGGACTCGGCAGGTCGACCTGACGGTCGTGCGCGGACCGGTCCGCACGCGGGTCGAGCTGCCGGGCGTCCCCGAGGGCGAGACGAGCTGGACGCAGGACGTCTTTCTCGACGACGAGGAACTCACCGTCCACACCCACAACGCGGACGGGCGCGCGAGCACAGCGACGATCTGGCTCGATGATCGCGGCACCGAGACGCGCCACGTCAAGAACGTCGAGACCGGCAAGCTGACCGTCGACGCGAGTGGCGAACGGCTCATCCCCCACCTCATGCCCGGCAAGTACCAGGTGCAGGCGACGTTCCCGAACGGAATGGTCGTAGACGGCGCTACGCGCGTTCCGCGCGACGGACCGCTCGTCCTCGAAGCGCCACCCTCCGCCGATCTCACGATCACGGCCACCGACAGCGCCGGAGCCCCGGTCGAGAACGCGTCGGTCAGCGTCGCGACCTGGACCGCAGCGGGACCGGCTCCCGACGATCTCTTCGCGGCCAACACCGGCGTCGCGTGGCGCGCGGCCAAGACCGATTCAGCGGGACGCGCCAAGATGCGCGGCGTTCGCGCGGGTGACGTCGCCGTGCGCGTCACGCGGCGCACGGGCTTCATGGTGTCGACGCCGCCGGCCACACGCCGGATCCGCCTCGAGCCGGGAAGTGCCGAACACCTGTCAGTCGTACTCGAGGAGTAGCCTCAAACGCTTTCTTGGGTGAGCTCGAACAGCTCCTCGGCCCGCGCGAGGCAGTCGACCGACTCCTCGAGAACCCCGTCCGCCGCGGCACTCCAGGCGCGGTTGAGCTGGCGCTCGGCTGCCGCGAAGCGGTCCATCAGCTCGGCGTAGCCGCCCAACCCCTTCTGGCCGACGAGCAGCGGACGCGCGTCGATGAACGGACCGATGTAGCGCTTCTGCACTTCCGAGACGCGCGCGAGGATCGCACTGAGGCGCTCGCTCTCCTCATCCATCCCGCCGAGCTCGTCGCGCAGGGTGCGCAGCGTCTCGAGCAGACCGGAGATCGCCTGCGGTGGCGTCACGTGGTCTTCGTGTGCGCCTCCGGCGGCGGCCGCGGCAGCGATCTCCTCCTCGGCGGCCCGGCGCACCATCATCGAGCCCGCGAAGAGACCGATCGCGGACAAGAGGAACACCCACCAGAAGCGCCAGCGTCCGAACGAGAAGCTCTTGGTGAACACGGTCTTCACGTCCGCCCCCGCAAGCTGCGCGACGGTTTCGCTGCCGAGCCGCGTCCCGCCCTCGTCGGTGGTCTCGGACACGACGGGCTTCACTTCCTTGCGCGCCGCGGTGTACGCCTCGGCGGTCAGCTCGCCGGCGTCGTAGCGCTGGCGCAGCGTATCGAGGTCCGCCTGCGTGAGCGGGATCGCGCCCGCGGGCGCCTTCAGCCGCGCAAGCTCGCCATCCTCGGAGAAGTCGGAGTCGCTCGAGACGAAGCCGAAGTAGGCGGTCGCGGCCGAGATCATGCCCAGCACGAGGCTGACCGTCAGGAGTAGGTTGCCGAGTAGTTTCATCGCTTCGCCTCTCTAGCTCTGAAGGAGGACGATGAAGTTGACGGAGAGGCCGAGCAGGGCGTCTCCGACGATGAAGCCCGCCGCGACGGGTACGCCCCATTCCTCGGCCCAGGTCTTGCCCATGATCTTGGACACGATCAAGTTCAGGATGCAGCCGATGCCGTACGTCGCCAGGTAGTTCATCGGCAGGTACATCGAGAGGCCGACGAGCACGCCGAGGCCGGAGAAGGACCCGAGTCCGAGCAGGAGCCCGGCACCCGCGCCCAAGACGTACAGCGCGTACGGCATGTCCGCTCCGCGCACGCCCTCGATCACCGCCTGCAGCGCCTGCGCCTGTGGGGCGGTCGTGTCCGTCCCAACGCCCATCGGGACGCCGAACTTCTCCATGTTCGCGGCGGCGATCAACAATAGGACGAGCATCGAGATGACCGGCCCGATGCCCGTGCTGATCAGCTCGACGATCTGCTGGCGTTTGGGCTGCGCCCCCACGATGTAGCCGGTCTTGAGGTCCGCCATCATGTCAGCCGCGCACGTGATCGCGACGCACAGGGACGCTCCGATCATCACGGCTCCCATCTGGTCGCCGACCCCGGCGAGAACCATGATGAGCACTACGGTGATCAGCGCCATCCCCGAGATGGGCGACCAATCGGTCATGCCTGTGCACTGGGCGATGATGATGCCCGCGAACCAGATCCAGACCGCGCCGATCAGTGCGATGATCAACGCCCTGGGTATGCGTCCCAACCCCCAGCTTGCCAGGAGCCCCGGCGCGTCCGCCTTGATCGAGGCGAGGTAGGTGTCCTGCTGCTCGGTGCTCCACCCGCGGTAGGTCGCCTCGGTCTCGTCGCTCTCGAAGCCGATCGTGTAGCCGTTGACCTCGATCGTCATCGCGGCTTCCGAGATCTCGACTCCCGAGACCGGGTCGGTCGGGTTGATCGCACGGCCCCCGACGTAGTACGCGCTGGCGAACAGGAATCCCGTGCCGAGGATGACGGCCGTCAAGAGCACCTTCAGCCCGAGCTCGTCGCGCGCGGTCTTCGCGCCCTTCGAGGAGGCGATGCTCTTGAGCGCCGCCTTGATCGATGGGAACGAGGCGATGACCCCCATCATCGCACCGCCCAGGAGCAAACCGATGCCGAGTGGACGGTTGATGTTGCCGTAGCCGAATCCCGGCGCTTGGTCGGCCAAGAGCGACGCGGGCATCCAGCCCATCGTGTAGAGCACCGGGTTGATGATCAGGTAGGCGAGCACGCCGCCCGCCAGCACGAACAGGCCCGCGCGCCCGGTGAGATAGCCGGCGCCGAGCGCGAACGGCGCGAGGGCGAACAGGAGTTGCATGTGGTCCGGCAACCCGCCCATGCGCCCCGCGTCGACGTTCGTGTTGTTGATGACCAGGTCGGGGCGGCCGCTGCCGTCACGGTCGACGCGGTGGGTCAGGACGGGATCCTGACCATTCTCGCCGCCGAGGCCGTTGAACGCGTAGTCGACCGTGCCGGCCTCGGCGTCGATCTCGACCGGCATGCGCACGTCGAGGTCGGCGTAGCCAAACATCGGCTTCTGGGCCCAGCCCGTCTTCTTGGACTGCAGGTCCGCCCACTCCCCCTCACCGTTGGTGATGCCGAACACGCGCTTGGCGAGGTCGTCGGGGTAGCTGCCCACGCGGTACGGTCCGTTCGCGGTCGCCTCACCCACGACCGCGTAGGCGGCGGTCTGCGCCGTCGCCGCTGCGTTTTCGAACGCCACGACCTCGGAGAGCTCGAGCATCCCGAGCACGATGCGGTGCGGCGTGCTCGGCATGCCGCGCGCGAGCTCGCGGAACTTGCGCACCGTCTCGAGCAACGTCACGCGCAGCCCGTGCTCGCTGACCTCCGGTGGCGCCGCCTCGGCCGCGATCCAACCCGAGATCATCTCGGTCCGTAGCTTGTCCTCGTAGCTGATCTTCTCCTGGAACACGAGCTCGTCCAGCTCGGCGACCTCCACGTCGCTCGTGATCTGGTAGAGCTGGTGCGGCGCGGCCATCGCCCCCGCGATGCCGATACTGATCACCAGGATCAGGGCCTTCTTCGCGCCGGCGCCGGGCGACTTGAGGATCGCCCCGACCGCCGTCGCGCTCGGGAAGCGCAGCCGCTCGATGTCGAGCATCTGCTTGCGCAGTGGAATGATGAACGCGCACCCGAGTACAGCCCCGGTGACGCACGCGAGGGTCAAGAGCCAGAAGTTCGCGTTCGGCATCTTGCCGTCCACGAGCGGGATGCCGATCAAGAAGAGCACCGGCACCGTGAAGATCACCCCCGAGTTCGGCGTGTTGACGGCCGAGCCCACCGTCTGGCCGATGTTGACCTCGAGGATCGTCCCCTTGCGCAGGACGCCACGCAGCACCCCGAAACCCAGCACCGCCGCAACCGACGAGCCGACGATCGTGAACCCGATCTTGAGCCCCGCGTAAGTGATCGCCGCGTTCATGATCGTGCCGACGATTACGCCGAAGACGATCGAGGCGAGGGTGACTTCGCGGTAGCGTGACTGAAAGAACCCGTTCGAGTCCGTCATGGGGCCGGTGCTGAAGAACGTGTGTCTGGTCTGCGGTCGAGGGGCAGGCGCCCGCTCGGGGGGTAGGCCATGGTGCGCAACCCCGCACGACCGCACAAGGGAGCGCTCCTGCGCGCATCGGGTATGCTCCGGGTCGATGACACCTGCTCGATCCGATTCGGCGCGCCTGGTCCGGCTTCGCCCCCAAGACCCGTTCGACCTGATCCGCCTGCTCGCCCGCAGCCAGTCCGACCCGCGCAAGGCGGTGGCCGAGCTCGTCCAGAACTCGCTCGACGCCGGCGCCAGGCGCATCGAGATCGTGTGGTTCAACGAAAAGGGCAGACGCGCGCTGCGCATCTGGGACGACGGCTCGGGCGTCTTTCCCGAGCTCGAGCGCGAGGACGCCCTGCGCCAGATCGCGCGCACGATCGGCCACTCGCACAAGCGCGACCTGTCTCCGGCGGAGCGCCGTGAACACCTGGTGCTCGGCCAGTACGGGATCGGGCTGATCGGATTCTGGAGCGTCGGCGAGGTGCTCGAGATGAAGAGCCGTGTCGACGGGGGCGGCGCGCGTGTGCTGCGGCTGCGCGAGGACAAGGCGCAGGGGGAGGTCTTCGCCTCGCGCGCGCGCCTGCTCGACGAACCGCCGACGTTCACCGAGATCACGATCCGGGCCGTGCACGAGGGCGCGGTCAACAAGGTCCGTCCGCCGCGCCTTCAAGCCTACCTCGCCGGTGAGCTGCGGGGTCAACTGCTCCAGCACGGCGCCCAGGTGCGCATCCGCGACCGCGTCGCCCGCGGGCGCGCCCGCAAGGAGTTCGTCGTCGAGCCGCGCCCCTACCTCGGACGCCCACTCGACGCGTGGCGCGAGCTCGACATTCCCGGCTTCGAGAGCGCGCGCGTCGAGCTCTACCTCGTCGCCCCCGACGAGGACCGACGCGGCGTGGTCTCGCTGGCGTGCGGAGGCACGACGGTGCTCGACGACATCACCGAGATCGACGGGAAGGACGCCCCGCGCCAGCCCTGGTCGGGCGGCCGGCTGGAGGGCGTGATCGATTTCCCCGAGCTGCACGTCGCTCCGGCGAGCCGGCGCGGGTTCGCGCACGACGAACCAGTCGCCGCCTTCCTCGCGGCGCTCGAGGTGCTCGAGCGCGAGCTGCATGCGCTGCTCGAAGAAGAGGCCCAGCGCCGCGCCACGCAGCGCCAGGAACACGTCGCGCGCGAGATCCGCCGCGCGTTCCGCTCGGTGGCGACCGATCTACCCGACTACGACTTCTTCGGCGTGTCGGGAGCCACCGACGGCCCGGGCCGTGACGCATCCGCTGGGTCCGGTTCAGCCGAAGAGGGCGCGCCAATCGCGGCAGCGCACGACGATGCGGATTTGGACGCGGACCCCGAACCGCAGGACTCCGCGGCGGTGCGGCCGCGCGACGCCGACCTCCTGTTCCCGCCCGGTGCCCTGGCGCGCCTCGA
Organism: bacterium; assembly: GCA_024226735.1. GTDB lineage: Bacteria > Planctomycetota > UBA1135 > UBA1135 > JAAELL01. The sequence continues at coordinate 7,649 of JAAELL010000553.1, forward strand.
GCTCTCGCCACGCGCCGTGCGCGCCGCCCCCCTCGCAACGCGCTCGTTGCGCGCGCGGACCCTCGACGCCGACGGTCGCCCGTGCGCGGGGGACGTGCAGCTCACCTGGCGCCTCGAGGGCGCGGGCGAGCTGCTCGAAGAAGGTGCCCGGGCGAGGTACCACGCACCCGACACGGGGGGAGGCGAGCTCGCGCCGACGCGCATTCTCGTGCGCGCCGAGCAAGGCGACGTTCGGCTCGAAGCGTCGGCCTCGGTCACGCTGGTCCGCCCCGACCCCACGGCCCGGCTCCAGGGCATCCCCGAGCCGCACCCAGTCAGCGACCCCGCTCAGCCCTGGCGCTCGCGCGTGCAGGACGGCCGTTGGGAGTACAACGAAGCCCACCGCGACTACCTCGCCGTCGCGGACGTCGAGGCGCGGCGGCTGCGCTACCTGATCCACCTGTTCGCGAAGGAGGTCGTCCTGCGCAACTTCGGACGGCCGGGGGATGCCGAGAACCTCGAGCGAATGGTCGAGGTGCTGACGCGGCTCGACCGGCGCTGACCGAGTGCAGGTCGCGCTACTCCGCCGTCATCAGGAAGTCGACCTCGTACAACTGGTAGCTCGACGCATCCATCCCGAGCACCTCGTACGTGCGCTTGGCGACGTAGTTCTCGTTCTCGACGTACAACCGCACGCCGCACACGTCGTCCCGCTCGCGCGCCTCGTTCAAGACACGGTCGTAGAGGGCGCGGTAGACCCCCGTGCGCCGCGCGCTCACGACCGTGTAGACGCTCTGGATCCACCAGAACCAACCGTCGCGCCAGTCGCTCCACTCGGTGGTCAACATGAGGCCGCCGACCGCCTCGCCAGCGCGCTCCGCGATCAGGTAGCGCCCGCGCTCGCCGCCGAAGACGCCCTCGACGCCGCGCGTCAATCGTTCGGGGTCGAGCTCACGCCCCTCGGATTCGCGCGCGAGCGCGCGGTTGAACTCGACCAGAATCGGGACGTCCGCGCGCGTCGCGCGGCGGATCTTAAGCTCGCTCATCCTTATCGCTCGTTTCCCTTCTTCGGAAGCAGCGGATGCCGCAGATGGTGCTTGCCCGCAGCCTGCCATGCACCGGCGATCGCAAGCAAGAAGCTGTCGTCGTTCAGGTGCCCGGTGAAGCAAATGCTGTAGGGCGCGCCGCGCATGCGCCCCTTCTCGATCTCCCCGAAGGGGGCGACGACGGTGGGGTGGCCCGTGAGGTGAGCTTCAGCTCTTCGTCGGTGTACTCGATGCCGACGACCTCGCCGGCCGTGCGGACCTGCTCGACGTCGAGCGCGGGATCGTCGGACGCGGGGTCTTGGAGGGCGAGGACGAAGAGCAGCAGAATCCACATGATCGAGTTCGGGGCCGGAGGGACGGCCGATCATGGTAAGCGGACCGAGTCGTCTACACGAACACGAGCGCCAGCACCCCGAGCAGAGCGCAGTACGCCGCGAACCACTTGAACGCCCCGCGCGCGAGGACGAGCAAGAGCGTGCGCAGCGCCGCCCAGCCGACGATTCCCGACAGGACCATCGCCCCGATCACGAGCCCGCGCGAGATGTCGCCGAACCCCTCCTCGAAGGCGCCGGGAAGCTGAACGATGGCGGCGCCGGCCACGGCGGGCAGGCTCATCAAGAACGAGAGCCGGGCCGCCTGCCGCGCGGGCAAGCCGAGCATCAGGCCGGTCGCGATCGTCGTGCCCGAACGCGAGATCCCGGGCAGGATCGCCAGCGTCTGCGCGAACCCGAGCACGAGCGCGTGCCCGAAGCTCGGATTGCCGTAGTTGGCGGCCGGCTCGGCGTCCGCGTCGTCGGCGACGCCGTTCGATTCGTTCGCGCGCCGGCGCGCCTCGCCCACGAGCAGGAGAGAGGCCGTGACCAGAAAGCCGATCCCGGCGACGGTCGTCGTCTGCGCGGCGGCCTCGATCCAGTCCTTGATCAAGATGCCGATCACCGCGATCGGCAGGGTCGCGACGACGAGCCACAGCCACATGCGCAAGCGGCCGCCGACGAGGTCCCCCAGCAGGCTGCCGACATCGCGCCGGTACGCCCAGGCGACAGCCGCCAGGGTCCCGACGTGGAGCGCGACGTCGAGCGACAGACCGGCTTCACGGAGCTCCATCGCCATCCGCGCGAGCACGAGGTGCCCGGAGGAGCTGATCGGGAGGAACTCGGCGAGTCCTTGGATCACGGCCAGCAGCAGGACTGCGGCCGGTCCGGAGCTGGGTTCTCCGGGGATGTCGTCGGGGAGGAGCAAGGGAAGCTGAGGTCGCCGAGAGGGTATCGGGTCGCAGGCCCCGGTTCCTGCACCTTGCTCGGTTGGATTCTCGAAACCGAATCGTGACCTGGCCCGCGCGCCCATCCCCGGTCCACACTCGCCGGAGAGCGGACACCATCCGCCCCCTCTGGCATCATGCCCCCATGATCCGCGCCTTCGCCCTCACTGCCCTGGCCATCACGCTCGTCCAAGAACCCGAGCTCGGACTCGAGACCGCCCTCGAGACCGCCCGCGCCGATCTCGAGGAGAACGCCGCCTGGGCCCCCCTCGGCGAGCAGCTGTTCGAGAACCCGGCTCTCTCCTCCGACGGCAAGATCTCCTGTACCAGCTGCCACGACCGCGAGCGCGGTTTCGCCGACTCCGAGCCGACGTCCGTCGGCGTGGGCGGGCAGCGCACTCTGCGCAACACGCCGACGCTGCTGAACCGCGTGCTCGGAGAGCGCTTCATGTGGGACGGACGCGTGGCGACGCTCGAGGAGCAGGTGCTCATGCCGATCGAGAACGAGCGCGAGATGGGCACGACGGTCGAGGCCGCCGTCGCGCGGCTCGCAGCCGACGCCAAGACGGCGGCGGCGTTCCAGGCCGCGTTCGGGGCCCCCCCGAGCCGCGAGCACCTCGCGCGGGCGCTCGCCGCCTTCGTGCGCACGCTGACCTACGGCGACACGCCGTTCGATCGTTTCCGGCGCACGGGCGACATCTCGGCGCTGACCAAAGAGGAGCGTGCCGGCATGTGGTTCTTCGAGAGCCGCGGCGGCTGCTGGCGCTGCCACACCGAGCCGAACTTCAGCGACGAGGACCTGCACAACACGGGCGTCGGAGCCAAGGACGGCGTCCCGGAACCGGCGCGCGCGGCCATCACCGGCGACGCGGCCGACAGCGGGCGATTCAAGACGCCGACCCTGCGTGGCCTGGTCGACACGGCGCCGTACATGCACGACGGCAGCCTCGCGACCCTCGAGGACGTCGTCGCGTTCTACCGCGAGGGCGGCGGGAAGAACTCGCACCTCTCGCCGCGCGTGGCCCCGCTCGACATGACCGACGCGGAGGCGGCGAACCTCGCCGCGTTCCTACGCGCCCTCACGCGGCGCTGATCACCGATGTTCCGACGCAGCAAGCCGCCCCGCCCCACTGCGCCCCGCCCCACTGCGCCCCGCCCCACTGCGCCCTGCCCGCACTGCGGCGCCCCCGTGCCCGCCGGCGCGCTCGCGTGCAGGGGCTGCGGCTCGGACGCGGAGACGAGCTGGCACCCGGACGCCACCGCGCGCGGGCTCGACCTGCCCGCCGGGTACGGCGGCGAGGAGGAGTTCGACTACGACGCGTTCGTGCGGGACGAGCTCGGCGTCGGCGGCAAGCGCGGCACACGCCACTGGCGCAAGCTCGGCGCGCTCGCGCTGGTCGTCCTGCTCGCGCTCCTGATCGCGCTCTAGTGGTGTGATTCACTCTTGTGCGGCATTTTGGTCGGTGCGTACGCGTTCGCTGCAAGGCGCAGCGACGACGCGACTTCGCGGCAAGTCTCGGAGGAGGCGCAACTCAGCAGCGGGCGGGTACGGGCCGACCAAAATGCCGCACAAGAGTGAATCACACCACTAGCCGGGGGACGAGGGCTGCCTCGAATGGGCGTACCGTGCGGAGCTCTGCTAGCTCGACTTTCCGCCCATGACCTTCTTCACGAGCCCGACGATCGCCATCAGGACGGTGCCGCCAACCGCGCCACCTCCGAGCTGATTGACGAGCCCGCTCTCGGTCGTCGCGTTGATCGCGTTCATCAGGTTCATGCCCCCGGCTCCCCCGAGAATCCCGAGGACCGAGTTCCAGAGCGTGCCGAGGCTGAGTTTCTTGAACAGGGCGCCGCCCAGGTTGCCTCCGACGGCGCCGGCGACGAGAGAGATGAGCCATTCCATGGTGAAGTCCTTTGTGTAAGACGGATCCGGGGACTAGTGGTGTGAGTCACTCTTGTGCGGCATTTTGGTCGGTGCGTACGCGTTCGCTGCAAGGCGCAGCGACCACGCGACTTCGCTGCGAGGCTCGGAGGAGGCACAACGCAGCGGCGGGCGGGTACGGGCCGGCGAAAATGCCGCACAAGAGTGACTCACACCACTAGTTGTCCCCCGCGGAGTCGGTGCGTCCGA
>JAAELL010000554.1 GCA_024226735.1 bacterium
CCGTAGGCCGGGATCCAACGGAAGTATCGACGCGATCCGGACCTACGTCCAGCCCCTCGTGGCCTGGATGTGGGCCGAAGAGAACAGCCGGAGAGCCACCGCCGCTACTACTGCGCCGCCTGCGCCGCGGTGGTGGTGGTGGTGGTCTGTCGGCGCTGCGACCGGGGGCAGATGTCGCTCGACATCGATCACTACCTACCGCTGCTCGCTCGCAAGTGTCGTGGACTCGATCGGGCCGTCCCGGTGCGGCGCTTCCTGGAGCGCGAAGACCCCTGTTGGCGGACGCTATTGGCCGATCTGCGCAGTCGCGAGGGAGAGGCGGCAGGTAGCCGAGCCTTCGTCGACGTCCTGCACTTGTGTCGTGAGTACGACGTCGAAATCGTCACCGAAGCCGTACGCAAGAGCGTGCGGCACCCCGAGATCTCGCTTGGGCTCGTGCGCTTCCATCTATGGAACGAGCTTGGAGTGCAGACCGCTGAGACGGTCACGATCGAGTACCCAAGCCCCGAGGTCCATCAAGGATCCCCTTCGGTCTACGCGTGCCTGACGACGACGACAGAGGAGGAGGAGGTGTCGCGTGCCTGACCAAGGGACGACAGCACGGATCGAGCTGTGGCTCGCGGAGCTGCGCCTGCCGTCGATCCGTCGCGACTACGAGAAGGTGGCGAAGGAGGTCGCCACAGCAGGCGGCGACTTCGTGGCGTTTCTACACACGCTGCTCGAGGAGGAGGTCTCCGATCGCCGCTCGCGGCGCGTGCAGCGCCGGATCAAGGAGGCGCGCTTCCCGCAGCTCAAGCGGCTCGACGATCTCGAGCGCGAGGAACTGCCCGACGGTATCACGATGGAGCAACTCAACGAGCTCGCGCGCGGCGACTACATCGAGCGCGCACAGAACATCATCGCCGCCAGCGGCAGCGGTACGGGGAAGACGCACGTGTGCGACGTGCTGGGTCTCGTGGCCTGTGAACAGTCACGGCGCGTGCGGCGCTACAAGGCGATCGAACTCGTCAGCGAGCTGGAGGAGGCGCAGGAGAACCACCAGCTCCACCGCTGGCTGCGCCGCTTCGCAGGCTTCAGCCTGATCGTCATCGACGAGCTGGGCTACATGCCGATCAGCCAGCGTGGCGCGGACCTGCTCTTCCAGGCGTTGAGCGAGCGTCACGAGCGGGCGAGCGTGATCGTGAACACGAACCTACCCTTCGGCGAGTGGGGTCAGGTCTTTCAGACCGAGCGCCAGGCTGTCGCAGTGCTCGACCGCATCACGCACAACGCGTGCATTCTCGAGATGAACGGCGAGAGCTACAGGCTGAAGTCCGCGCGCCAGCACACGGGCTCCAAGACACGCAAGGCCGCCAGGTGAGCGAGAGCGCCGATCGCGAGGCCAAGCGAGGCCACATCTGCACGTCGGAGCCCGGCGTCTCGTGCCGGATCGGCGGCCGAAACGACGCGCTCGAGAGGGCGCTCCGGACGGCTCCGCCGACCGGCCCCTCCAGGGCGGCTCACAACACCCTGTCGAGGGATCTCTTCTTGGGGGAACACGGAGGACTACGTCTTCCGCAACCCCCGCATCGCCGAAACCGGCTGGGGGTGGGTCAGTTTTCGCTTGCCGTTTCCACTTCGGCGCGACCTCGGTCAGCCAAATAGCTGTCTCGGCGGCCTCGACCTGGCAGAAGAACGGGCGAAGATTGGCGAAATCGTGGTGCCGCCAGTGCTGGAGCAAACGCGCCGTCTCCGGGGTAACCCCCCCACTGTGACGGAGGCAGGGCTCGCCATGCGTCGACGCTCCTGCGAACAAGGTTGATGATCGGAGTCGGGTCGTAGGTCTGGGTCGCAGTCGATAGCCCCTCGGCTTCGGCCTCGAAGACCATGTCGGCCTGCACGTCCTGCCCGCGTCTCTTCTTAGGCTTGGGGATCGGGGTAATGAACTTGGCCGTCCGCCGACTGCTCTCCACGTCCCCCGTTGGCTGTCCGGATCCGTCGAGCAACCAGTGCCTGCCCGGGTACTCGTACGGCGAGTTGAGGATCGGCTCTGAGAAGAAGGCGTCACTCATGAGCCGTTCGTCCCTCCCCAGGCGATCGATCCAGCGAATGGCGGCCGTTCGTACTCAGACAGCTCCGCGTACTCGTCGCCGCCAAGAGGTCCGTCGGACGGATCACGCGAGAACGGCACGAATCTCCACCCCTGATCACGCCCGCGCATCGCATGCCGGTGAATGCTGCCCAAACGTGGTGGCCGTAACCAGGGATGGCCCGTCGAAGCAGGCCTGTGGCGGTGGGAACGCTCCCAACGGGATGCTGCTTCGAGTCGACCTTGGCCCACGACACCCGACCGCGGGGACAGACCGGATCGGGCCGACCCGCCCATGGAGACCCCAGAGAGGGGATGTTCCGCACTCCCAAACCGGGGGTCGCTGGTTCGGCGTGGCCCATCCCATCGGCCGAACCTCGCCACGCGTAGGACGTTACGCAGATCCTCGACCATGGGCATTCCGGGCAACATCGGAGTAGTGCCAGATCAGTGCCACTGCCGCGGCCTGCGCTCGCGCTGAGAGGCAAACCGGGCTGGACACGCCATGATGCCGGGGCCTGCCCAGCGCCGATCACGCGACCAGTTCGGCCGTGTCGAGATCGAGCGGTTTCGCCGCCACGGGGATCGGCTGATAGTCCACGCCGGAGAACGGCAAGAAGCCGGGCACCGCAGAAGCCTCCAGCCGGCACAGCAGCCGCTCGTGCACCGGAGCCGGCGCGGGGTTACGGCGCTCGACGAACACGGCGAGATCGCTCCCCCCTCGCACCAAGACGTCGAGGTCCTCACTCAGCGTCGCCGGCACCCAGCCGAGTTGGCCGCCGCCCTCGCGGTCAACGACGATTGCAAGCGGGCTGACCGGGTTGTCCGGCTCCCGGCGCCAGGCTAAACGCTCGCCGTCAGCCAGACGCGCGATGAGGTCCTCTGCGCCAGCCACGTGCCGCACCCCTCGCAGGAAGAACTGGTAAACGAAGCAGTGCCGCTGCGAGTCGAAGCTCGGGAAACCGAAGACCTCGATCTTGTCGGTCTCGCGGCGGCCGGCGCTGCGGGCGAGGATCGGGATCGGCGTCTCGAGTGACTGAGGCAGCGCCAATCGAGCCAGGAAGCTCGGGTACTCCGGGCGCTTGCGCGCCATCAGGCGGTTCCCGAACAGCGGGAAGAGGTCATCGGACTCGTAGACGCGGTCGAGATCCGGAAACTCGATGAACGGCGTCGACCCCACATCCACCGCCGTTCGGGCGCCTTGAACGTGGACGAACTCGAACCGAGGGCTCTGTTCACGCTCGATCAGCCGCGCGACGGGGTGGATACCGCCCGTTCGCGGACTGCGCCATGCGACGAAGAGAACGCGGTGAAGCAGGGTCATTGGATCGGTAGGGATCGTAGGGCGTCGCGGTTGACTTCAAGGAGGCGGGTGGCGAACCGCCGTGCAGGCTCGCTCATCCACTCGGGCGGCACGGCCTGGACAGCCTCGGCGACATGGTCCATGTTTGCTTCTGCGATTCGACTCCGCCAGTGTACTGCCGCTTCTGGGGTCCTTCGCGCGGCGTGGGCGAAGGCATCCATGGTGAGAGCGGGGCGATCGTCACGCTTCGTGAGGTAGAGGTGCGATCGTGCTCGGGCAGCCCAGGCCTCGATCGCGTAGCCACGGTCCTTGGTGTCCAGGCGACACTAGTCCTCGATCAAGCGATGGCAGAGGGGCCAGCGACGAGTGCGGTGCGGCGTGGTGGTCGAGTCTGTGGACGGGCACGAGCTCGCGGCGGGGCGACTGCCCGCTGCCGTAGGTCGCTTTGTCGCTTCGATCATGGGTCTCCTCG
>JAAELL010000555.1 GCA_024226735.1 bacterium
CACGTTTCGCCGGCCCTCGCCGCCCCTGGCTACGTTGCGCCTTCTCCGAGTATCCAGCGAATACGCGTCGGCGGCGCGCCTTGCCAGGAACGACGATGGCTCGCCGAAACCTGACACTTGTTCTCGGACGGGCCCTAACGATCCCCGCGCGGCGCAGCCGCCGGCGACAACGCGATGGTCGAGAGCGTGAACGGCCGGTCGACGGTGGTGTTCGTCAGCAAATCGCTCGGGAAGACCATGTCCATGTTGACCACGATCAGCTCCTCGCCGCGCACCAGTACCTCGCAGGGTTGGTCCAACGCCCCGTCGGCTCCGTCCGTGTCCGCGTTGCGGTGCAAGGTCGAGACGTTGCCCTGCATGTCCACCACCTGCACGGCGTTGCGCAGCATGTCGGCCACGTAGATGCGGTCATCGGCCTCGCGCCAAAAGAGACCGTCGCAGCAGTGCATCTCGTCCGACCGGGCGAACAGCTCGGTCGAGGCCACGCTGCCGTCGGCGCGGAAGCTGGTCTTGTAGACGACGCCGTCCTCGAAGATGCCGCAGTAGAGGTTCCCCTCGCCGTCGAACGTCAGCCCGTCGGCACCGAACCCGACGCGGTTGCTGCTCTCGAAGACGGCGATCAGGTGCGGGTCGGGGGCCTCGGCCGACCAGGGCGCGAGCTGCACGGGACCGTCGGCCCACTCGTCACGCGCGATGGCGTAGATCCCGCTGCGCAGCTTCGGCTTTTGCGCGCCGGGGGCGGTCTCGGGCGTGACCGCCAGCACGGTGTCGCTGACGTACACGACGTCCCCGCGCCAGATGACCGCGTTGGACACGCCGAAGCCCAGGGCCACTACGTCACAGCCCGTCGCCCGGCCGTCCTCGATGTTGATGCGCAAGAGGCGCGAGGCGTTGGCCAGCGTGTGCATGTGCTGGCTGTCGGCCACGTACAAGTTGCCGTCGGGTCCGATGTCGCAGCCCAGCGGCCCCACGCTCCCGAACTCCGGGTGGAGATCGTCCCCCGCGAACTCGTAGAAGCGGGTCAGGGCGTTCTGAGCGTCGAGCTTGACCATCAGGGCGGGCGAGGCCGCCCCGATCAGGCCGGCCTCGAGCAGCGCCTGGTTGTTGAAGTTCGGGACGGAGAGAATGACGTCGCCCGCCTCGGTCAGCGTGGTTCCGTCGGGCGTGTTGCAGTGCTCCGGCAGCTCGATCAGCAGCGACGGCGCGGCCGGGGCGGGCGGGGCGGGCGACTGGGTAGTCGCTGCCGTCTCGCAGCCGGCCAGGAGCGCCAGGATCAGGAGAGCGGAGGCCGGGTGGGTCGCGTTCATGCTTGTGCTCCACGGTCGGTCGGGGCGTGCCGAGTATCCTACCTGCAGCGCGTGTCGGAGTGTCGTCGGGTCACCTGCCCACCGCACCCCGACAAGTGCGTACGGCGGCGCCACGCGGAAGCGCTGACCTTCCCATGGCGAGCGCACGGCGAGCGGACATCACCCAGATCCTCGAGCAGATCAAGGCAGGCGACGAGGAGGCCCTGAACCAGCTCCTGACCGACTACGCTCGCGCGCGCGGCCGCGACAAGCGCGGCGGCGCTTTCCAGCGCGTCGTGCTCCAGGAAGAGCTGGCGGGCGCCGAGACCGAGGGAGTCGACCTGCTCGTTCTCGAGGAGGCCTTGTCGGAGCTGCGCGGGCTGAACGAGCGCCAGGCGGAGGTCGTGGAGCTGGCCGGGCGGGGGGTGACAACGGTCGCATTGTTCCTATTCTCGACCAACGCAACCACGCGCCGAGGATGCTACCGGCGCAGGCATGAATCCGCGAGTCGACGACGCCGGAGCCGAGTGGCTCCTCCAGCACGTGAGCTGGATCCGTGAGCTGGCACGCTCGCTGGTAGGAGATACGTTGCGGGCGGAGGACCTCGTCCAGGACACCCTGGTAGCGGCCCTGGAACACCCTCCGTCGACCGATCGACCGCTCAGGCCATGGCTGGGAACCGTGCTGCGCAACTTTGCCCGCAAGACGGCGCGCAGGCGGAGCGCGAGTCCCGTGCAGGGCAGCGAGCTCGAGCAGGAGGACACGAGCGAATTGGCCGGGCCCGGGGAGCTCAGTGAGCAGCTCGAGTCCGAGCGACTCATGACCGAGGAGCTCGCCCGCCTGGACGAACCGTTTCGCCAGGTCGTCCTCATGCGCTACTACCACGCGCTCCCGCCGAAGGAGATCGCGCGCCGCCTGGGGGTTCCCGGCGGGACCGTGCGCTGGCGGTTGAAGCGTGGCCTCGAGTTGTTGCGCGAACGCCTCGACCAGCGCTGCGGCAACCGCCGCATGTGGTGCCTGCTCCTCTTTCCCCTGGCGAGGCCGAAGAGCGCGACGGTGGCTGCCGCCGCCGGCTCCTCGGCCGCCTTCACAGGAGTCGTCGCGATGAGCGTTGCCCAGAAGACCGGGGCCGCGGTAGCGGCCGTCGTGGTCGCGTTGCTCGGCCTGGCCGTCACGGGCATCCTGCCCGATCCCCTGAATCCCTTCGCCCGGATGGAGGCGCCCCTGGAGGTCGTCTTCCGGCCGCTCGTGCCCGAGACCGTCGCGCAGGAGGAGCGCTCGATCGCCCCGGAGACCGCGACGTCGGACCGCCACTCCATCGAGGCCGTGAGCCCGGGAGTGGCGTCGACCGAGCTGGACGCGTCCCGCCCGCTGGCGATCGTCGAGGCTGTGATCACGGACCTCGCGGGCAACGCGCTGGCGGGCGCGTCCCTGCGCGAGGTCACCCTCTCCGGACCGGGTCCCGGCGCCACGTCTGGCGCGGGCGGAGTCGTGCGCCTCGAGCTGGAGGCCGGCGACGCTGGACGCGGCGTGCACCTCGAATCCGGCCTGGCCGGCTTCACGAGCAGCACTCAGACCGTGCGCATCGCGCCCGGGGAGACGACCCACATCGGTCGTCTCGAGCTCGCGCCCGGGGGCGGCGTCAGCGGGCGCGTGGTCGATCGGGACGGGCTGGGTGTGGCGGGCGTGCTCGTCACGGCCGGGGAAGCGCAGACCGACCGCTCCAGCCTCGAGCGAAGCCGCTTCGGACCGCAGAGGATCAGCGTACCCGCCTGTCGTAGCGACGCGCAGGGCGACTTCTTCCTGCGCGGGTTGGCCGACGGTTTCGTGCGCATCTGGGGCCGCGGCGAGGGTCGCCTCCCGAGCTGGACGGCGCCGGTCGAAGTGCGCGACGGCCAGGAGTCGTGCGGAGTGGAGCTCGTGCTGCCTCTCGTCGGCGATGCCAACCGCATTCGCGGTGTCGTGCTCGATCCCGACGGCGAGCCCGTGCCCCGTGCCTGGCTCGAGTACTACCACCGCTCCGAGCGGGGGGGACTCGGAATGGGCGACGGGGAGCCGGCGCGGGCGGACGGCACTTTCGAGTTCGTGGTCTTCGACGACGCCGTCCTGTCGATCACCGCCGAGGACCCGGAAGGGCGCTACGGTTCGGCAACGGCCCAGCGCTACGGTCCGGCAGCGGCCGAGGGGATTCGCGCGGGCGAGCAGGCGCTCGTGCTACGCCTCGTCGAAGGTGAGCGCGTCATGCTCCACGTCTACGCGGCGGATGGAGAGGTCGTCGAGCAGTTCGGGCTCGAGGTGCTGCCGGTCGAGGAGGAGGATCTGCCGAGCGATCTCTCACCGAAGCCGACGTCCGGCCCGGACGCCGGATACCTCGTTCCGAACGCCCCCTACTACGTGCGCATCACCGCGCCGCTGCACGCGGTCGAGACGCTCGGCCCGCTCCGACCGGAGGACGAGCGCAGGAGCCTCGAGGTGCACTTGACCGCGACCCCGGGCCTGCAGGGTCGCGCGTTCGCGGGAGGGGAAGCGCTCGCCGGAGCGCGCGCCACCCTGCACCGCGTCGTACCGTCCCGGGAGCACTACGAGCGCAGCGGCTTCCGCTGCTGGCAGGAAGTGCAGGAGCTCGACGCGGCCAGCAGCGATGGAGCAGGGCGCTTCGTCCTGACTCCGCGCGCCGCGGGCGAGTACGTCGTGCGCGTGGAGAAGGAGGGTCTCGCGGCGGCGGAGTTCGGGCCCTTCCAGCTCGGCGCCGAGCTCCTCGCCGAGCCGTTCGAGGTGCACCTCGGCCAGGGCGGGACGATCGAGGGTCGCGTCTACGCGCCGCTCGGCGAGGATCCCACCGGCACGATCGTCGCCGCGCACCGCGGCGATGGCCGCCCGCGCACGGTACGCGTCGGCCCCGACGGCTCCTTCCGCTTCGCGGGGCTGATGCCCGGGTCGTGGCGCGTCGAGGATCGCGAGCAGGAGAGCGCGCGCGTGAGCACGACCCGCCGTCAGTACGCGTCGCGCAGCTTCGAGGCCGAGGTGAAGTGGAACTGCGAGGTGCACGAGGGCGCGACGACGCGCTTCGACCTGCGCTCGCGCGACGCGCAGGCCTACCGGGTCCAAGGTCGCCTGACGCTCGACGGCGAGCTGCACGAGCGCTGGGTCGCCTGGCTCAGTCCGATCGACACCCCGTTCTTCGACAACACCTCGCAGGCGCCCACGTCGCTGCTGGACCCCGAGGGGCACTTCGAGCTCAGCGCCGCGGAAGCGGGAGAGTACTGGGTCTGCGTCAAGCGCGTCGGCGAGGGCATCGAGAACGCTTTCGCCCGCAAGCTGCACCTGAACGAATCGGAAATGGAGGTCGCCCTCGAGTTCGAGACGGGCACGCTGGTGGTCGAGGACTACGATGTGGTGCCGCTCATCGAAGGCGACGACGTGCCCTCCTTGATCTACCTCTGGTCCGACGAGAGCGGTGCGCTCTTCGCCAGTCTGCTGATGCCGGACGAGGCGGGAACCTGCACGCTCGCGAAGGTACCCGCGGGTCAGGGCCGCCTCGCGCGACCGAACCTCGAGCGACTCCTGGACCCCATGGGCTGGGAGGTCGTGCTGCCGGTCGAGATCCGCCCCGGCGAGGTGACGCGCGTGCGCGCGCCTTGATGTCCGCGCGCGATCGCCAGCCAGACGCGCGGGTCCAAGCGGCTCACCCCACATGGCGGATGCCGCGCGGGAGGCGTTGAGCCGTGGGCTCGCGCCGGACAGCCTCGCACGCTCCTGGTCGGGGCCGTACCGCTACGGCGTCACCTGCTCGCCGGCGGCAAGTGCGCCGTCGAGCTTCCCGATGCCTCCTGGTTCCTGGAGTCGGGAGCGGAGGGGACAGGTACTGGGCCGCTTCTCGACGCGGGACGGCGTCGCGCACGCCAATGTGCAGCAGCCTCCGGTTCTCGTGCCCATGTCGTTCGACGATCTCGAGCCGCTGGTCATGGATGCAATCAGCGCACGGTTCGAGGACTACGTGCAGATCTCGGACACGACCGTCTCGAGGACGACCTACGGAGGCTCACGCGCAGCCTCGACCTCGAGCCAGAGGCAAAGGACGGAGAGGACTGACAGAGCTGCGCAGGTTCCGACCAGGTCGATCGCGACCGTCTGGCGCCGTTTTCGCCGCTGACGAAGGCGTAGGAGCGGCCTGTCGAACCGCCGGCTCCGCACTACGGCGTAGGGCCGATCCGGAATCTGTCCCTACGATAGTCCGATGCCGTGATCTTCCGGGCCCTGCCTCTGTTCGCCTCGTGGTCGCCTCGCCGACGGGCGGTGCCTCCGACCGGCTCGTCCGCATCGGTGGCTCCGACGCGCGCGCTTCACCTACCTGAGCTCGCTATGAGTCGGCGCCGCGCGGGCCTCTTCGCCACGGCCTTGCTGGCCGCGACCGCCTCGGCTCAGGAGCCCGCCGACCCCTACCTGCCGCCGACCCCGGAGCGGGATGCCGCCGGCGGCTGCGACGGGATCAAGGACGGCGGCTTCGGCTTCCATACCGCGCTCGAAGCCCGGCCCTGGTGGCAGGTCGACCTGGGCGCGAAGCACGAACTGGGGCGAGTGCTGATCTACAACCGATGCAACACCGCATCGGAACGCGCAGTCGGGATCTCGCTCTCGACTTCCCGCGATGGCGCGAGCTGGACCCGGCGTCACGAGCACGCTGGAGAGCCCTTCGGTGGCGTCTCCCGCGGCGGGCCGCTGACGGTCGTGCTCGACGGGGTGCGCGCGCGCTTCGTGCGCCTCGAGCTGGCCGACACCGACTACCTGCACCTGGACGAGGTGGAGGTCTTCGGCGCGGTCGAGCCCGAACGCAACCTGGCCCTCGGCCGGCCCGCGCGCCAGAGCAGTCTCAGCCAGTGGTCGCGGCAACGGGGCGGCGTCAGCGCGTCCGATCTGGCGCGAGCCGTCGAGGGCGGGCTGCTCCTGGCCGAGGACCTGGGCGAGCGCGGCGTCGAGGTCGGACCCTGGCGCGACGGCCTGGTCGCGCTGAGCGCCGACCTCGTGGACCTCCGCTCCGAAGAACGCGCCGCGGCTCTGCTTCGAACGCGAGCGCTGGTGCGCGAGCTCGCCCTGCAGAATCCTCTGCTCGACTTCGACGAGTTGCTGCTGGTGCGCCGCAGCGCGGCGGCGCCGCATCTGGGCTTGCCCACCAACTGGCAAGGCAACTCCAGCCTGCCGGCCGGGCCGTACGACGACACGCTGGTCACCCTCTCGCTACGCGACCCGGACGGCCCTCTGCGTGAGGTGGTGCGTCCCGGCAGGTTCGTTGGCGACGTCGACCTCGACTTTGACGCCGAGCGCGCGCTCTTCTCCTCGCGCGACGCGCGCGGTCGCTGGCAGGTGTTCGAGACGGACCTCGACGGCGGCGGCCTGCGCCAGGTCTCGCGCGGCGACCAGCCCGATGTCGACAGCTACGACGCGTGCTACCTGCCCGACGGCGGGCTGATGTTTGCCTCGACCGCGGGGCTGGCGGGGGTGCCTTGCGTCTACGGCTCGGACCACGTCGCGACCCTCTTCCGCATGGACACGAGCGGCGGCCAGGTGCGCCGGCTGTGCTTCGACCAGGACCACGACTGGAACCCGACGCCCATGGCGGACGGGCGCGTGCTGTACACGCGCTGGGAGTACGCCGACACGCCCCACACTCACAGCCGCTTGCTCTTCACCATGAACCCGGACGGCACGGGGCAAGCGGAGCTCTACGGCAGCAACTCCTACTGGCCCAACTCCGTTTTCGGCGCGCGTCCCGTGCCCGGCCATCCCTCCAAGCTGGTGGGCGTGGTCAGCGGCCACCACGGGCTGCGGCGCATGGGCGAGCTGGTGCTCTTCGACCCCGCGCGCGGCGAGCGTGAGGCGCAGGGTGCCGTGCAGCGCATCCCCGGCCGCGACCAGCCAGTGGAGCCGATCATCCGCGATCGCCTCGTGGACGGCAGCTGGCCGCGCTTCTTGCACCCGTGGCCGCTGTCCGAGGACCACTTCCTCGTCGCCGCCAAGCCCAGTCCCGCCGCACCCTGGGGCGTCTACCTGGCCGACACATTCGACAACCTCGTGCTGCTGCGCGAGGAACCGGGCCAGGTGCTCCTCGAGCCGATCCCCGTGCGCCCGCGCCGGCGCCCGGCCGTGCTGCCCGCGCGCGTCGACCTCGCTCGCGAAGATGCCGCGGTGCAGATCGCGGACATCTACCAGGGGCCGGGACTCGAGGGCGTGCCGCGCGGAACGGTGACGCGCCTGCGCATCTTCTCCTACCACTTCGCCTACCAGGGCATGGGCGGCCTGATCGGCGTGCTGGGCGTCGACGGGCCCTGGGACGTCAAGCGCGTGCTGGGCACGGTGCCGGTGGAAGCCGACGGCTCGGCCCACTTTCGCGTGCCGGCCGAGACGCCGATCTCGGTTCAGCCCCTCGACGCCGAGGGCAAGGCGCTGCAGCTGATGCGCAGCTGGATGACGGCCATGCCGGGCGAGACGCTCTCCTGCGTGGGCTGCCACGACGGACAGCGCAGCCCGGCGCCGCGCGCGCACCCCCTGGCCCTGGCGCGCCCGCCCTCGGAGCTCGAGCCCTGGTACGGCCCGCCGCGCGGCTTCAGCTACGCGCGCGAGGTGCAGCCGGTGATCGATCGCCACTGCCTGGAGTGTCACGACGGCAGCGACTTGCGCGCGGCTCCCGACCTGCGCGGGGACGTGGCGGTCGACGACTACCGCTCGTCCTACCCCAGCACCCGCGGTGGGCGCTTTTCGGTGGGCTACGCGGCGCTGCACCGCTACGTGCGCCGGCCGGGGATCGAGAGCGACTACCGCCTGCTGAACCCGATGGAGTTCCACGCGGACACCACCGAGCTGGTGCAGATGCTCGAAGAGGGTCACCACGGGGTCGAGCTCGACGCGGAATCCTGGGACCGTTTGATCACTTGGATCGACCTCAACACGCCCTTCCACGGCACCTGGAGCGAGGCCACGGGCGCGGCTATCAGCCAAGCGACGCGGCGCGTCGAGCTGGCCGCCCTGTACGGCGGTTCGGTCCAGGACCCCGAGCACGACGCCGACCTGCCCGCCGCGCGCCTGGCCGCGAGAGCACCGGTCGTAGTGCGCGCGCCGGCCGCAGTGGCGCGCGCGCCGGTCAGCGCGGGCTGGGCCTTCGGCCCGGGCGAGGCGCACCGGCGTCAGGCCGCCGCCGGAACGCGCACCCGACGCACGGTCGAGCTGGGCGAGGGCGTCGCGATCGAGCTGGCGCTGATCCCCGCCGGCGAGCTCCCGGGCGCGCGCGTCGAACACCCCTTCTGGATGGCGACCCTGGAGGTCACCAACCGCGCCTTCCGGCGCTTCGACCCCGCACACGACAGCCGCGTCGAGCCCAAGCACTGCTACCAGTTCGGTGTGCGCGGTCTGGACGCGGACCGCCCCGAGCAGCCGGTGGTGCGCGTCTCCGGGGAGCGTGCCGAGGCCTTCTGCCGCTGGCTCTCCGAGCGCAGCGGCGAGCGCTTCAGCCTGCCCAGCGAGGAGCAGTGGGAGCACGCCTGCCGCGCGGGCTCGGCGCGAGCCTTCTCCTTCGGCGAGTTGGGCGAGGACTTCTCGGCCCACGCCAACCTGGCGGACGTGAGCCTGGGCGGCATGGCTTCGGATCCCTACACCCTGACCAAGCCCATCCCCAGCCCGAGCCGCTTCGACGACTGGATCCCGCGCGACGAGCGTTGGGACGACGGCGCCCTGATCGCGGTCGCCGGCGGCCGCTACGCGCCCAACGCCTGGGGGGTCTTCGATATGCACGGCAACGTGGCGGAGTGGACGCGCACACGCGCCGAGAGCGGCGAGCGGGTCGTGCGCGGGGGCTCGTGGCGCGATCGACCGGCGCGGGCGACGGCCAGCGGGAGCCGGGCCTACCCGGCCTGGCAGCGGGTGTTCGACGTGGGCTTCCGAGTGGTGGTCGAGGTACCCGCGGGAGACCCGCGTTGAGAGTTGATCGGAGAGCGCTGAGCGACGAGCACACAGCGAGACGAGCCTGACCCGGAAGGTCGAGCGATGACAAACATCCACCTGGGAATCAACCTGGAGTTCGTGCGGCACGAGGACAAGCCCTTCGAGTGGGGCGTGCAGAAGGCCGCCGAGATCGGTTACGCCTACGTCGAGCCGATGGTCCACTGGGGCCGGGAGCTGCTCAGCGAGGCGGGCTACTTCCACAGCGTTTCGATGCTCGACGATCCGCTGCGGCTACGGCGTGCTGCCGATGCGGCCGGCGTGCAGCTCTCGGGCCTCTCCTCCCACACGCCGCTCTGCAAGCCGGAGATCAGCGTCGAGTACCTGAAGCAGGCGGTGCGCTTCGCCGCGGAGTGCGGGGCGCCGGTCGTCAACACCGACGAGGGGCCCAAGCCGACCTGGACCACCGAGGAGGAGGACCACGTCCTGATGCGCTACGCATTGATGGAGGCCTCGCTGCTGGCCGAGGCGCGCGGGGTCACGATCGGGCTCGAGCAGCACCAGCAGTACAGCCGCACACCTGCGGGCCTGGACCGCATCCTGGCCCTGGTCGACTCACCGGCGCTGGGCATCAACTTCGACACGGGCAACGCCTTCCTGGCGGGCGAGGATCCCTGCGCCTGGCTCGAGGACGTCGCCCCTCGGTTGGTGCACGTGCACGCCAAGGACATCTCCGTCCAGCAGTCGGATGCCGAGCGGGGCAAGGTGACCGGCACGCCCGTCGGCTGCGCCTGCGGCGACGGGGTCATCGACTGGGAGCGCGTGATCGCGATCTGCCGCAGGGCCCCGCGCGACCTGGTGTTCTCGGTCGAGTGCGGGACGGTGGAGCAGGGACGACGCAGCCACGACTACCTGCGCGGACTGCTAGGATGAGGACCGAGTTCGTAGAATGGTCGCGGCGCGGCGCTGGTGCTCGCGGACCTGTCAGCCCGCGCCGCTCGATGTGAGCCCGCGTGTATCGAAGATGTGATCGACGAAGGAGGTCAGCAGTGATTCAGAGAGAAAAGAGGCGTGGAATGGTCGCGCGTTGGCAGGAGTCCGGTCTCATCCTGCGTGCGTTCGGCGCGCTGGCCTGCGCGTGTATTCTGGGCGCACACGCCGGCGACGCGCAGTCGGCTCGATGGCACTCTCCGCACGACGTCGCCTTCTCCCCCGACGGCACCCTCATAGCCACGAGCGACCGGACCGCCGCCTCCCTCTGGCTCGTCGATACGAAGGAGAAGCGAGTTGGCCGTCGTATCTCCTTGCGGGGTCAGCCCACCGGCGTCGTATGGGCGGCCGACGGCCAACGCGTCTACGTGAGCGAGTGCGGCGCGGCAACGGTAGCCGCGGTGGACCCGCTCAGTGGCGATGTGCTGCAGCGCTTCGAAGTCGAACGACACCCCGAAGGCCTGGCGCTCGCCGACGGCCGCAACCTGCTGTTGGTCGCAAACAGCACGACGCACAGCGTTTCGCTCGTGGACCTCGGCGGGACCCGTGAGACAACCCGCATCGAGGTACCTCGGGAGCCGCACCACATCGCGATCACTCCGGACGAGAGCATCGCGGTCGTCGGCAACCTGCTGCCCGCAGGACGTGCCACCGATCCCGCTGCCGCTGCGGTCGTCAGTCTGCTCGACCTGGAGAGAGAGGTGCACCTCGGCGATGTGCGCCTACCGCCGGGTTCTACGGCCGTGCGACAGATCGCGATCAGCCGCGATGGACACTATGCCTACGTAGCCCACGTCCTCGGACGCAACAATGTCCCCTCGACCCAGCTCGAGCGCGGCTGGGTCAACACCAACGCCCTGAGCATCCTCGACCTGCGAACGCGCACGCGCTATGCGACCGTCCTGCTCGACAATCCCGTGCGCGGCGCCGCGGATCCCTGGGGAGTCGCCCTGGCGCGGGACGGAAAGAGCCTCTGGATCTCGCTCAGCGGCGTACATCAGATCGCCCGACTCGATCTCGAGCGGCTCGAGACCTACCTCGCGGGCGGACTACCTGATGAGCACCGTCTCGCCCGCACGGACGACTACAGCCCCGGCACCGAGAGCATCTGGCTGCGCATCAAGCGCGACCCGAAGAACCGTGCTGCACTCGCGAACGATCTCGCCGCGCTGACGGCAGCCGATCTGATCGAGCGGATTCCCATTCCCGGCCAGGGTCCGCGAGGGCTCGCGCTCTCTCCGGATGGCGGCTTGCTCGCGACGGCCGCCTACTTCACTGGAGCGATCGTGCTGCTCGACACAAAGAGCGGCGGGATCGCGGGCTCCGTCCAGCTCGGGGAGGCTGTCGAACCGGACCCGACACGCCTCGGTGAGATGATCTTCCACGACGCGACGAAGTGCTTTCAGCACTGGTTGAGCTGCGCCACGTGTCACCCCAACGACGGTCGTGTCGACGGCCTCAACTGGGACCAAACGCAGGACGGGATCGGCAATCCGAAGAACAACAAGTCCCTGCTCCAGGCGCAGCACACACCACCGATGGACTGGCGCGCAGTCCGCGAGGACATGGAACTCGGTGTCCTGACGAGCTTCCACTTCCTGATGCGCGAACCCGAACCGGGCGAGGAAGAAGCCGTGCAGGCCTTCATCCGTTCCTTGCAGCCGTCGCCGAGCCCACACCTCGACGCAAACCTCGAGCTCACCGCCTCGGCAAGACGCGGACGTGAGATCTTCACCAGCAAAGAGGCGCGTTGTTCGAAGTGCCACACCGGCCCCTACCTCACGGACATGGAGGTGCACAACGTCGGTACGAGAGGGGACCTCGACCGCTCCAACAAGTTCGACACGCCGAGCCTGGTCGAGATCTACCGCACCGGCCCCTATCTTCACGATGGCTCTGCGGCAACCCTGCGGGAAGTCCTCGTCGAGACGAACAAGAGCGATCGGCACGGACGGATCGCACATCTGAATCCGCAACAGATCGACGACCTCGTCGCCTATCTGCAATCACTCTGACGAGGTCTCAACCATGGGCGCCATGCTCTCCGAGCCTCCTCGACGCCGCGCGTTTCGCGTGCTCTCGGCGCTCACTCTCCTCGTCGGCGTCGCGGGTGAACCGTGTTGGCCCCAGGGCGAGGCGAAGGCCGCGCTCGACAAAGCCATGCTGGAGGCCGACTGGACGAGCGAGGCCACCCTCACGTCACTGCTCGGCGAGGCGGCCGGACTCCGCACGCAGGGCGACGCAGCCGGTGTCTGTGACGGCATCAAGGACGGTGGCTACGGTTGCCACACGGACGGCGGTCCGCAGGCATGGTGGCAGGTCGAACTGGGAGGTTCGCTCGAGCTCTCCCGCGTGCTCATCTTCAACCGCTGTGATCCCGGGGTCGCCGGACGCGCGGCGGAACTGGCGTTGCTCGTCTCGACTGACGGCTCGAGCTGGACCGAGACGTACCGTCACGACGGCAGCGTGTTCTACGGCAAGACCGACGGCAAGCCACTCTCGATCGACCTCGGCGGACGAGTCGCCCGCTTCGTCCGCGTGCAGTTGCCAGGCGCCGGGTACCTCCATCTCGACGAAGTCGAGGTCTTCGCCGTCGGCGCGCCAGACAAGAACATCGCGTTCGGGCAACCGGCCAACCAGAGTGGCGTGAGCCGGTGGTCGAGGGTGAGCAGGACGGGTCGCGGGTCATGGCGGCAGGCGCTCGAAGCCATACTCGCGCGCGGAACGGAGATCGCCGCACGCCTCGAGCCGACCCGGGCGGCGATCGGAGACTCGCGAGGCGCGCTCGAGCACATCGCAAGGAGCTTCGCTCACGCCTCCGATGCCGAGTGCCGCGTCCTCTACCTGCGCGCCCGGGGGGTCATCCGCAGACTGTGCCTGGCCGATCCGGTTCTCGACTTCGACGACATCCTGTTCACGAAGCGGGCGCCGGGCACCTTCACGCACATGTCCGACCAGTACTACGGCTGGTGGTCACGGCCGGGCGGCGGCATCTGCATCCTGCGGGACTTCAAGAGCGACTCACCCGAACTCGTCGACCTGACGTCCGCCATGCCCGAGGGGAGCTTCTTGCGACCGGACCTGTCCTACGACGGGAAGAAGGTGCTGTTCGCCTACGCACGCTTCCATGCGGGCCTCCGCGATGAGCGCGACAAGGTCAACAAGGAGCAGCTTCCCGAAGACGGCTTCTACCACGTCTTCGAGATGAACGTCGACGGCAGCGATCTCCATCAGCTGACCCACGGTCGCTACGACGACTTCGATGCCCGTTACCTGCCGAACGGCGAGATCGTGTTCCTGTCGACGCGGCGCGGTCAGTTCTTCCAATGCGGTAGCAAGAGCGCCGAGGCGACGCGAACGCAGACGCTGCCCGATAGCTACGTGCGCTGCGGCGGTGACGCCTACCGGCCTGTCGCAGTGTACACGCTGCACGTGATGGATCCGCACGGCCAGGAGATGCGGCAGATCTCGCCGTTCGAGATGTTCGAGTGGACGCCGACCATCGCCCGCGATGGGACGATCCTCTACTCACGCTGGGATTACGTCGACCGCGACAACATGCCGTTCATGGGGCTCTGGTCGACAAACCCCGACGGCACCAATGCCCGCATCGTCTTCGGCAACCATGTGCGCAATCCGCACGCGATGTTCGAGGCACGATCGATCCCGGGCTCGGAGAAGATCGTCTTCACCGCCTCTGGACACCACTCGATCACGGCTGGTTCGCTCGTGCTCCTCGACCCGAGCCGAGGTTCCGAAGACCCGGCTGCACTGACCCGCTTGACCCCGGAGGTCTGCTTCCCCGAGACCGAAGGCTGGCCGACCACGTACTACGCCAATCCATGGCCGCTGTCCGAGCGCAGCTACCTGGTCGCGTGGAGCGAACTACCGCTGGCAAGCCAAGGCAGGTCGAACCCGGTCAACGCGATGGGGATCTACCTCTATGACGCCGCGGGTCATCGCGAGTTGATCTACCGCGACCCGGCGATCTCGAGCATGTACCCGATCCCGGTTCGGCCGCGGGCGAAGCCGCCAGTCCTCGCGAGCACGGTCGACTGGGACGGACCGCAGGAGGGAAGCTTCCTCGTGCAGGACGTCTATCGTGGACTGGAAGCGATAGAACGCGGAAGCATCAAGCAACTGCGGCTGGTCGGCGTCCCGGTCAAGACGCAGCCGCAGATGAACGAGCCCGTGCTCGGGGTCACGCGCGATGATCCAGGCAAGTGCGTGCTCGGCACGGTTCCAGTCGAGGCAGACGGATCGGCGTGGTTCCGCGCTCCGTCCGGCGTCACGCTCTTCCTGCAGGCGCTCGACGAGCACGGGTTCGCCGTGCAGACGATGCGCACCGCCACGCACGTTCAACCGGGGCAGACTGCGTCGTGCATCGGCTGCCACGAAACGGATCGCAGCTCCCCGCCGCCAGCCATTCTACCGCTGGCCGCACGCCGCGCACCCTCCCGGATCCGCGTCGGCCCCGACGGTTCCTGGCCGATCCGTTTCGATCGACTCGTGCAACCGGTGCTCACTCGTCACTGTGTCGAGTGTCATCACACCGACGCCGACACCCTCGATCTGTCTTCCCCCGACGCCGCCTACGGCGAGCTCGTCGACTACGGAAAGCCGAGTCTGCGCGACCAGGTGATGCGCCGCTACAACGAGGGCGCCTCGACTGCCGGCGGTTGCGTGGCGTCGAACAGCGAGCTGTTGGGACTGCTGCTCGCGGACAATGGACACTACGGCGTGCGACTCGAGGACACCGACCTCGAACGACTGACGACGTGGATGGACACGTACGCCCAGCGCGGCGGTGCCTTCAGCTCCGAGCAAGAGGAACGACTATGCGCGCTGCGCAAGGAATGGGTGGAGCTACTCATCGAGCGGCAATGAAGAGGAGCCAGCTCGCTTGCTCGGCTTCTGTCGCAGGCGCCGTGCTCGGTCTCCTGCTCGGATTCTGCCTGGCCTCCTGCTCCATTGCTCCGGCTCGCCTGAGCGAGTCCGACGTCGTGTGGGATTCCCCCGGTGACGGTCCTCTCGACTCCATGCCGCTGGGCAACGGCGACGTCAGCCTCAACGTCTGGACTGAACCGAACGGCGACGTCCTGCTCTACATCGGCAAGACGGACAGCTGGGGGGACAACGGCCGCCTCCTCAAGCTGGGACGTCTGCGCTTCTCGCTCGCCGCCATGACGGCGATCGATCCGGGCGAGAACTTCGCGCAACGACTGAGTCTGCAGGACGGCAGCGTCTACATCACTTTCGGAGCGGGCGATCACACGGCAGCATTCCGGGTGTGGGTCGACGCGAATCACCCGGTGGTTCAAGTCGAGGTCGAGGGCCAGCACCCCATCGGCGTGATGGCCATCCTCGAGCCATGGCGAACCACGAGGCATCGATTGCCCTCGGCCGAGGTGAGCGACGTGCTCCTCGGATCGCAGACCCCGATCACGGTCGAGCCAGACACCATCCTACACGGGCAGGATCGGCGCATCGGCTGGTATCACCACAACACCAAGTCGATCGGCCCCGCCCTGACGGCGGCGACGCAGGGGCTCGACGGCTTCGACCGCGACGATCCCTTGCTGCACCGCACCTTCGGGGCCGTGGTCACGGCGGCACACGGCGAGCGCCTCGATGATCGACGGCTGCGCTCCACGGCTGCGGAGCAGCATCGCTTCAGCATCTACGTGCACACCGAATCCGCGGCAACACCCGAAGAGTGGCTGGAGAGGATCGACGAGCTCGCGGCAAGCACGAATCGTCTGAGCTTCGCTGCGCGGCGCAAAGCTCACGAGAACTGGTGGCAGGCGTTCTGGGACCGCAGCTGGATCCACGTCTCGCGATCGCAGGCAGCGAGACCACCCCCGGTCATCCCGGTCAACGAGCATGCGGGGCGGATCGGCGTCGACCAGAATGGTGACAACCCGTTCAGCGGCGAGATCGGGCGTATGAGCATCATCGGGGAGGCCTTGGGCACGGCCGCGCTGAGCGAGCTCGCCGGGCACCGCGAGCCATCGAGAGACCAGCCCCCGACAGTGGCGAGTTCCACGATCCGCGACGCACTCACCGTCGAGGCGTGGATCAAGCCGGGTGGACGTGGTGGCCGCATCTTCGACAAGATCACGCCGGGCGGGAGCGACGGTGTTCTGTTCGACATTCATCCGGCTGGACACCTGCGGGCAATCGTCGGGCGACGGACTCTGACCAGCGCGACCGAGATCCTGAAGCCGGGCGAGTGGACCCACGTCGCACTGGTCGTCGACGCCAGCGGGATCCTCCTCTACCACGATGGCGCACCGGTGGCGCGCCTGGATGCGAGCCTGCCAGAGGGAAGGGAGGACACCCGTAGCGACGCGGAGATTGTCAGCAAGGCGTATTCGCTCCAGCGCTTCGTCAACGCGTGCGCGGGGCGCGGGCGCTATCCGATCAAGTTCAACGGCTCGATCCTGACGGTGCCGCATGAGGGGCGACCGGGCGATGCCGACTACCGCCGCTGGGGACCGGGGTATTGGTGGCAGAACACGCGCCTGCCCTACATCAGCATGTGTACGTCGGGCGATTTCGAGATGATGCATCCCCTGTTCCGGATGTACGGCCAGGAACTCATGCCGCTGTTCCGCCACCGGACGAAACGCTACTTCGGCCACGACGGTGCGTTCATTCCCGAGTGCATCTACTTTTGGGGTGAAGTCTTCACGAAGACCTACGGTCCCGAGCCCTTCGCCGAGCGCGAGGACAAGCTGCAGACGAGCGGTTGGCACAAGTGGGAATGGGTCTCGGGTCCCGAGCTCGTCTTCATGATGCTCGACTACTTCGATCACACTCGAGACGCGGACTTCTTGAGGCGTACGCTGCTACCGACCGCCGATGCAATCCTGACCTTCTTCGATCAGCACTACGAAACCGACGATGCGGGCAAGCTCGTGATGCACCCGTCGCAGGCGCTGGAGACGTGGTGGGATTGCACGAACCCGATGCCCGAGATCGCGGGTTTGCACGCCATCGTCGACCGTCTCCTTTCACTGCCAGGTACGAAGCGCCGCTTCTTGCGAGAGTTCAAATCCAAGTTGCCACCCCTGCCGCTGCAAACAGTCGACGGCGAGCAGATGCTGGCCCCGGCGGCCCGATTTGAAGACAAGCGCAACATCGAGAACCCCGAGCTGTACGCGATCTTCCCGTTCCGCCGAGTTGCCTTCGAGAAGCCTAACGTGGAGCTTGGCATCCGAGCTTTGAATCATCGCAGCGACCGGGGCAGCTCCGGCTGGCGTCAAGACGACATCTTCATGGCCTACCTCGGTCTCGCTGATCAAGCCCGTGACAACCTCGTGCAACGGGCACGCAACAAACATGCAGATTCCAGGTTCGATGCGTTTTGGGGGCCGAACTACGACTGGGTTCCCGACCAGGACCACGGCGGCATCCTGCTGAAGGCCCTGCAAGCCATGCTGCTGCAAACCGACGGCAAGAAGATCTACCTGCTGCCCGCCTGGCCCGCGGACTGGGACGTCTCGTTCAAGCTCCACGCCCCCTACCGGACGGTCATCGAGTGCGATGTTCGCGACGGGAACATCCAGGAGCTGCGGGTCACACCAGCGCAACGGCGCCAGGACGTCGTGGTAGTGAATCAACAGTCACCATGACGACGGTCAGCGTCGTCACCGGAGCCCTCGAGAGGTCGCCTACGAGGATCTGTGGGGTTCGAGGCGAGAACGGACAGCTGGTCGGCTCTCCGGCGAAGGTGGTGCAATGCCAGCCCGCGGGAGCACCTACTTCACCCGGTCGTGATCGTAGACCTTCTCTCCGTTGCGCAGCGCTTCGCGAACGAGCAGCTGGTGGTCCCGGAGACGATCGTACTTCAAGAGACGCACGCGGTCCGTCTCGCAGGGTTCAAACCCGGGCATGCCGGCCCGCGGTTTCTGCGCGAGCCTCGACTTGCCGCTGGCGACGATCGCCAGGGCCTGCTCGAAGGCCTCTGGGTTCTCCTGCTCGAGTCCCGCGAGAATCGGACTGAGCTCAGGCCGGTCGAAGCTGATCATCGGGCGCGCGCCGTGGCCCAGAAGGACCTTCTTGCCCGTCAGCTCCTGTAGTGTCTCCAGCTCAGCAGCACTCAAGGGAGCACGACCCGCAGGCCCCGTGTCGTAGGCGCTCGCATAGGTCGGGTAGTAGGGCGCGTTGAGGTCAATCCAGGTGGTGACACGCTGGTAGTCCTCCTCGCTCAGCTCGACGCCATAGTGCCCTTCGTCGAGCACCTCAACGAGTCGGCTGGCGTTCGAACCCCAGGAGTAGGCCTCCAGGATCCGGTTCGGCCCCCCGCCAACCACGTTGATGAGCTCCTTGGCGTGCAATTCCATGTAGGCGGTGTTGAAGACCAGCGTGCGGTCGGGTGCCAGATTGACGACTTCGCCAGCTTCCTCGCCGTAGTCGTGGCATTGCACGCAGTTCTTCGTGAAGACCGGCTGAACTTCCGCCATGAAACCAAAGTCCCGCTCGGCGCCGAGCCATCCGGTCAACTCGTGCGCGCCACGCTCGAGGGCCAGAGGCGAGAGCCGGGCCGGCTCGGGCGTGTGGTCCCGGTCCTCATGGCAGCCGATACAGGAGTTCATCTCGCCGGATTGCGCGATCACGCCGCTGCGCATCGATTGCACCATCCGCTGCTTTGCGTCCAGGAGCTGGAAGTAGACGAAACGATCCGAAGGCACCGCAAAATAGGCGGAGCCATCCTCCTCCACTGGAACCGTGCCGAGGATCCTCTTGTTGTCGAAGTCGTGCCAGTTCATTGCCGGCGCTTCCTGCCCCTGTCCGTTCCACGCGGGGTGGGTCCAAGTGAGCTTGGGTGGGTTCTCGACGACGCGTAAGTATTCGATCGAGCCGGGCTCGACGTCTTGCATATGCGTCCCTTGGTAGACGTTGGCGACGTAGAAGCGCCCAGCATCGTCACCGTAATCACGTCGCGAGGGCACCCTGCGCGGGCGTGGTGTCTCACCGATGGGCATCGGGTCGTAGCACCCGAGTCCCTTCGCTGCACGATGCAAGAGCACTTCGTTGCCAAAGGTGTCGACGAGGAAGATGCCGGTGTCTTCGCTCCCCTGGTCGATGACCCTGGAAACGAGGAAGTGCTTGTCGCTGAGCGCGTAGGGGTCCTCGTACTTGAGTGGCACGCGCTTGAACTTGTCGAAGCCACCGCTCCCGCTGTAGTTCGTACTCGCGTCAGCGATCAACTCCCGCGCCGATTCGGGCCAGATGCGAACGATCGGCTCGCGCCCCTCGATGCCGAGCTTGCGGTCGAGGATCGCAAGAGCGCCCCAGGGGCGATCGTGGCACGAGGACAGGATGCAAATCAGACGATCGCTAGCGGGGATCGGGCGCGCGTTGATCACCGCGTGCGGCGTGCTCTGCCCGTAGTAGATTGCGTGATTCGTGCCGTCCGGATTGCTCACCCAGAGCCCCTGGCCACCGCCAAAGTTGCGGTCGACGTACTCCCAGCGGAAGTAGAGCAAGCGCCCGTCCGGTAGTTGGATGCCGTGCCCTTCGTACTCGATGCTCTTACCGATCTGCAGGATGTTGGCCCCGTCGGGCTCCATCCGGTAGAGGTTGGCCATGATGTGCCGGTTGCACGTGCAGTACTTCGGCTCGCGCGTCGAGCTGAAGGCGATATCGCCACTCGCCAGATAGAAGGGGTCCAGGTCGCTGACGCCAGGCAACGAGGTCAGCTGTTTCAGGTCCGACCCATCGGTCCCCACCTCGAAGACGTGGTAGTCGTCGCGCAGGTCGCTGCGCATCGAGAAGACGATGCGCTCAGCGTCGAAATGAACTTCTGGATCACGCGGCGTGCCGCCGGCGCTGCGCACGAGCGTCTCCGTCTTGCCTGTGGCGAGATCGATCGTCACGAGCGCGCCGCCGGCCATGTGCTCGAACTTGCCGGTGTTGATCTCGCCGGTCTGAAAGATATTGCCGGTGTTGTGGTGATCCTTGGGGTATTGGCGCCGCTCGACGTACAAGATCGGATGGTCACTGATCAGCGGGTTGGCGACGAGCGCGCGCCGCTGCAGGTCCGCGAGAGCGCGCAGCCCCGCGGCTCGATCTGTCTTCGATGCCAGGCTCGCTTCGACTTCGAGAAGCTCTGCCATGAAGGCGTCGCCGCCTACATAGCGATCGCCAAAGAAGGCCATCAGGTCCTCGATCGCCGCGCGCAGCGCCACGACGTTCGCGGGGTCGGCGTCCATCGGCTTCGACTTCTCCTGCGCGGGAGACAGGGCGGTGGTGACGAACACCAGCGCCATCGCCGCTTGGGCCATCACTCTCATGTCAGCGAGTCCTCATCCATTGGGGTTGTTTGCAGGCTGCATTCGACCGACCAGGCGCGTTCGTTGTCCAAACCACTTCGCGGTCGAAAGTGGTGGAATCGTGCCTGGCACCGTACGACTGCTCTTCAAAACGGCGAAACTCCAGTGCGGTGTGAGCGGTGTGACGGACACAGGCAGAGCAGCGAGGAGCATCGAGAGCACGTGCGCATCGTAACTCGCGGGGCCGCGGACCACTTCTCACCGTTGCTCTACGCCGTAGTGCGCAGCCGAGGATCGGCATGACCCTCCTACAATTGTGCCATGCCGCTCCCCTGGCGAGTCCCGCGTGCGCTACGGACGGTTGCGCTCGGCGCCCTGTTCCTGCTCCCGACGGCGGCGCAGGAGGACGACGCCCAGGACCTGGTGGGCGCGGAGCTCTCCATCGTGCGCGACGACCAGAACGTCGAGGTGCACCAGGGGGAGAGGGTGCTCCTGCGCTATCGCTACAGCGGTGCGTCGCACAAGCCCTACGTCGACGTGCTCACGACGCCAGGCGGGAGGAACGTGCTGCGCGACGCTCCCGCGGACCACCTGCACCACCACGGTCTGATGCTGGCGTGGCGCGTCGACGGCACGAACTTCTGGGAGGAGAGCGAGGGCAGCGGGCGCGAGCTGCACGTCGAGTGGGACGAGCTGCGCATCGCGACCACGCGCCACGTCTCCGAGCCCGGGCAGATGCCACGTGAGCAAGCGATCCTGCGCCAGCACCTGGAGTGGGTGGGGCCGACTGGCGAGCCGCTCCTCGCCGAGAGCCGCGAGCTCACGATCCGCGCCACGATCGGGGAGGACGAGCCGCACGTCCTCTTCTGGCACTCGACTTTCTGGACGCCCGAGGGCTCGCCGGGCGTGCTCATCGAGGGCGCAAACTACAACGGGCTGGGCGCGCGCTTCCTCGCGGCGATGGACCGCGACGGCCACTACCTGAACGCGCACGCCGCACGCGGCGTGCAGGGGACGGCTGGCGAGCAGGCCGCGTGGTGCGCCTACAGCGCCCCGATCGATGAGGCCCGGCGGGCCACCGTGGCGATGTTCGGGGCCCGCGCCAACCCGCGTCACCCCACGCGCTGGTTCACGATGGACGAGCCCTTCTCCTACCTCGCGGCGACCCTCGGGCTCGACCGCCAGCCCCTCGAGCTGGGACCCGATGATCAGCTCTCGCTGAGCTACGGGGTGGCGGTCTTCGACGGGGAGGTGGACGGGCGCCGCATCGACGAGGCCTACGCCCGCTGGCAGGTGCCGGCCAGCGAGGTCGACGGCAGCAGGGCGCCGGGCCTCATCGGCCGCTACTTCGCGCGAACGGACGAGGGCGCGCCGTGCGCCGTGCGCGTCGATCCCGCAATCGCCTTCGACTGGTCCGACGGCACGCCCGACGACCGCGTCCCCGCCGGCCCGTTCTCAGTCGCCTGGGAGGGAGAGTTGCTCGTTCCGCGGGACGGACGCTATCGCTTCTCCATCGCTCACGAGGGGGAGGCGCAGGTGCGAATCGACGGGCAGCTCGCCTGCGGTCCGGACGGAGAGCCGGGCGAGCGGCTCGCGCTCGAGCGCGGCTTCCACCCGCTCTCGGTGCGCTACGCGGCGAGCGGACAGGCGCCGCGCGTGAAGCTCCTGTGGCAGGGCGACTCCTTCGCGCGCGAGGTGGTCGACGCGCGCCGTCTCTCGCATCGGCTCGCCGCGGAGGCGGACGTGGCGGCCGAGCTCGCCCACGAGCGCGGCCGTGGCCTCGCCGGCTCCTACGCCTGTGCGGCCTGTCACGATGTCCCCGGGCTGGAGTACGACGCGCGACGCGCTCCGCCGCTAGACCGGGGCGGCGCG
Organism: bacterium; assembly: GCA_024226735.1. Classification (GTDB taxonomy): domain Bacteria; phylum Planctomycetota; class UBA1135; order UBA1135; genus JAAELL01. The sequence goes on from JAAELL010000555.1 coordinate 22,358, forward strand.
TGGAGCGCCGCCTGGCTCGAGCGCTGGGTGGGCGATCCTCAGTCCGTACGTCCGGGCACGCGCATGCCGTCGTTCGCGCACGAGCTCGGCGAACCGGACGACGTGCGCGCGCTGGTCGCCTTCCTGCGGAGCCGTGTCGCGGACCCGGGTGTTCAGCGTCGCCGGGCGAGCGGCAACGGCTACCGCCAGCTCACGGCCACCAGCTTCTCCTCCGGCTCGCGCAACGCGGGGCGCGAGCTGTTCCTGGAGCGCGGCTGCAGCGCGTGCCACTCACCCGAGCTCCCCGGCGAGGCCGACGCCGCCCGCGCGCCCAGCCTGGCGGACGTCGGCGCCAAGTGGAGCCGCAACTCCCTCGTCCAGTACCTCGAGTCGCCCTCGGCCTGGCACCCGACCGGCCGCATGCCGGACTTCTCCTTGACCGAGGCCGAGGCCGCCGACCTGGTGGCCTACCTGTCGACGTTCCGCACCCTGCCCGATGGCGACGAGCTGCCCGCTCCGCCGCTGCAGGCCGAGCTCGCGGATGCGTCCCACGACCCGGCGCTGGTCAAGCGCGGCGCGGAGCTCTTGCGGGAGCTGCGCTGCGCGGCTTGTCACGAGGTGCCGGGCGTCGAGGCGCCCGTGGCGGGCGTGCCTCTCGAGCCGGGTTCGGGGCGCGGCTGCTTGGACCCGCGCGAGTCGAGCCGCGGGCCGCGCTTCGACCTCTCCGCGGGGCGGCGCGCAGCCCTGGCGGAGTACCTCGCCCGGCGTCCGGCCCGGCCCAGCCGCGTCGCTTCCGGGGAGTGGGCGGCGCGCGTCGTGCACGAGGATCTCCAGTGTCTGGCCTGCCACACCCGCGACGGCGGCGGCGGCGGCCCCATCTCGCGCGCGCTCCTGGCGGAGCTCGAGGAGCGCGGAGGCGACGCGACTGCCGCGGCGCGGCTGGTTCCCCCGGACCTCAGCGGCGTCGGCGCCAAGTTGCGCGCGGACTGGCTGCACCGGACACTGACCGGCGAGGCGCCCTCGCCCCGACCGTGGCTCGCGATGCGCATGCCACGCTTCACGCTGAGCGACGCGGAGCGCGAGACGCTCGTGCGCTGGCTCGTCGCGACCGACGGTGTGCCGGATATGGTCGAGCCACCGATCCCGGAGGGAGTACCGGAGGACCTGCGTCCCGCCGCACACGAGCTGCTCGGGTCGACGGGCTTCACCTGCGCGAGCTGCCACCACGTCGGACGGCACACGCCGTCCAGCGACACCGTCGGACCGGACCTCGCGCTGGTCGGTCAACGCATCTCCCGCGCCTGGTTCTTGCGCTGGCTGGAGGACCCCGCGCGCGTCCGACCGGGGACGCCCATGCCCAGCTTCGATGCGGCGGCGCCGGGCATCCTCGACGGAGACCTGGACGTGCAAAAGGAGGTGCTGTGGAGCTATCTGACCACCACCTCGCCCAGCGCCATCGATCTCGAAGCCGCGCCGTCGCGGGAGGTCGAGGTCACGGGCACGCGGGCGCGCGTGGTCCAGGGGCGGGTACAGGGCAAGCAGCCGCTGCACGCCGCGCGCGGGGTGGCCATCGGCCTCGCGGGTGGCCAGTCACTGCTCTTCGATGGCGGGCGCCTCGCCTGGCTCGGGCACTGGGAAGGCGGCTTCCTGGTGGAGCGCGGTGGCCACGGCGCGCGCCGGCACTGGGCGCCCGCGGGCCGGGTGCTGTCGACGAACCACGACCAGAGCCCGCCGCTCCTGTTCCGCGACCGTGCCAGCGGGGAGTGGAGCGCGCCGCCCTCCTGGCGCGGGCGCTTCGGCTGGCTGGACGAGGTCGCCCTCGAGGGGCGCGCCGTGCGCATCGTCTACCGCCTGCGAGCGCCCGGGGCCACTGATCCCGATCCCGACGCCGGGCCCTGGGTGCACGTCGAGGAACGCGTCGAGCCCAATCCCGCGGGCTCGCTGGCGCGCGGCTACCTGCGCAGCGTGGAGATCCGCGGGCTGCCGCCCGGTCACGACGTGGTCGTGCAAGTTCCGGTGCCCGACGCGGCTGCCGCGCTCGGCGGCGCGGCCGCTCTCGCGCAGCGGCCGAGCGTGCTCGTCCCGGGCCCGGCGAGCACTCTGGCCCTGCGCGCGCAATCGGACGGCGAGGCGCGCTGGTGCGACGCGCCCGCGGCGATCAGCTACCCGGTGCTGATGCCGTTCGACGACGCGCGGCACGACCCCGCCGAGCGCTTCGTGCCCGGCGTCGAGCCGGGCGCCGGACGCGCCGCGATCCTGTGCCCCGCGCAGGGGGAGGAGGGCGCGGCTCGTGTCGTCCTGCAGGTGTCACATCACCCGGTGGGGGCCCCCCTCCCCGAGGGGCCGCCGCGCCCGGCGCCCGAGCAGACCGCGGCGGACCTCGTCCCGCCGCCGCCGCCGCTGATCGAGGCGGCGCCCTCGGCGCGCGAGCTCGACGCGCGCGGCGTGACCGTGCCGGTGGGGTTCCGCGTCGAGCGCCTGCCCCTGCCCGAGGACTTCCTCGTGTGCGCGCTCACCTTCTGGCGCGGCGCGCTCGTCGTCGGCGGCTACGACGGGGACCTGCGCGTCGCCGAGGACAGCGACGGGGACGGCCGCCTCGACGCCTACCGTCACCTGGCCGGCCCGTTCGACCAGGTGACCGCCCTGCGCGCCTACGGCGACGAGCTCTTGGCGGTCACGCCCGGTGCCGTGCTGCGCATCCACGACCGCGATCGGAACCGGGCGGCCGAGTCGGTCGAGGTGGTCAGCTCGGCCTGGGACTGGGCCGGCCACCCCTTCGACTGGGCCTTCGGACTGGTGCGCGACGAGTGCGGCGACCTCCTGGTCGGCACCAGCACGCCTCACGAGCGCGGAGACGTCGCGGGGCTGTTCGGGCGCGGCAGCGTGCTGCGCATCGCTCCCGACGGTCGCACGCGCGTCGTGGGGGAGGGCCTGCGCTACAACTTCGGCTGGGGTCGCGACGCCCACGAGCGCACCTACTTCACCTGCAACCAGGGCCCGTGGTACGTCACCTGCACCATCTGCCTGCAACGCGATGGCGCGCACTACGGCTACGACCGGCCCGACCGCGGTCAGGTCCTCGAGCCGGTGCTGTTCGTGCCCTACCCGTGGTGTCGCTCCCTCACGGGGCTCGCCTTCGCCGACGCCGAGGTTCCCTTCGGGTCCTTCCAGGGGCAGGGCCTCGCAGCGGACTACAACACGCGCCGCATCATCCGCTGGACCGACCAGCCGGCGGGCGCCGGTCGCCAGGGGGCTTGCTACCCCTTCCTCGACGGGCTGGACGCCGGGCCGACCCAGATGGTCTTCGGGCCCGACGGCGCGCTGTACATCGGCTTCATGTCGGACGGGTCCTGGTACCCCGAGCGCGCGCGCGGCGGCGTCTACCGGGTCGTGCCCGAGGGGCGCCCCGGACTGGCCGTGCTGCGCGTCGAGTCGACGCCGACGGGCTTCGTGGTCGAGTTCACCGAGCCCGTCGACCCGGCCTCGATCGGTCCGGGGACCTGCGACCGCGTGCACCGCTACTTCCACCAGTACGAGGGGCGCTACCACTCCGAGGAGGTCGCCCACGAGGACGTGCCGGTGCAGGACCTCGCGCTGTCGCCGGACGGCAGGACGTTGACCCTGACCACCGGCCGGCACGTGACACCGCGCATCGTCGCGCTGCAGTTGCGCGGGGTGCGCGCGATGACCGGCGAGGCGCTCGAGAGTGGCGAGGTGTACTCCACCGTTCACACGCAGCCGGATCGGTGAGGATGAACCGCATGCAGAACTCTCGAACCGTCCACCTACGCCACCACTCACCGGATGCGAGCGGCTTCTGCGTGCAGTCCAGGCCGCTGCGCAATCGCCAGTAGCTCCCATGCCCGATCTCATCGCCCCCCGATCGACCCGGCGCCGCTTCGTCCAGGCCTGCGCCGGCCTGCCTCTGGTCTCATTGTGGCTGCCGGACCGCCTCCTGCCCGGCGGTGGGCCGCGGATCGCGGAGATCGAGGTCTTCGCGCTGCGCTATCCGATGACCGGGCACTTCAAGTTCTTCACCGGCCCGCACGGTGCGAAGGGGCGGGCCTCGGTGCTGGTCAAGATCACCACCGCTGACGGGCTCGCCGGCTGGGGCCAGAGCGTGCCGATCGCGCGCTGGAGCTACGAGACCCTCGAGACCGTCGAGACGGTGCTGCGCGAGTACTTCGGGCCGGCGCTGCTCGGGCACGACGCCGACGACATCGAGGGGGCTCACCGGCTCATGGCCAAGACGGTTGCCAACGGCTTCTCGAGTGGCATGCCCATCGCGCGCGCCGGAATCGACCTCGCGCTGCACGACCTCGCCGGCAAGCGTGCCGGGAAGACGCTGTCGGCGCTCTGGGGTCGCAAGGCCGACGACGCGCTACGCCTGAGCTGGACCGTCAATCCGCGCACCCTCGAGGAGAGCGATGCGCTGGTGGCGCGTGGGCGCGAGCGCGGCTACCGCGACTTCAACATCAAGGTCGCGCCGGACCCGGAGTTTGACCTGGAGCTGGCGCGGCGGGTCCGCGCGCTGGCGCCGGATGCGTTCCTGTGGGCCGACGCCAACGGGGGCTACGCGCCGGAGACCGCGCTCGCGCTCGCGCCGAAGCTGGCCGATGCCGGTGTCGACGTCTTCGAGGCGCCGCTCCAGCCCAATCAGATCTCGGGCTACCGGGCTCTGAAGAAGCAGGGTGCGTTGCCGATCCTGATGGACGAGGGTGTCGTCTCGCCGGTCGAGCTGCGCGAGTTCATCCGTCTCGGCATGCTCGACGGCGTGGCGATGAAGCCGTCGCGGTGCGGCGGTCTGTTGTCGGCGCGAAGACAGATCGAGCTCCTCGAGGATGAGGGCCTGATGTGGCTCGGCAGCGGGCTCACCGATCCCGACCTGTCGCTCGCGGCCACGCTGCAGCTCTACGGCGCCTACGGGCTGACCACGCCGGCTGCTTTGAACGGCCCGCAGTTCGTGACCGCCAGCCTGCTCGCGCAGCCGCTCGAGGTCGTCGACGGCGCCATGACCCCGCCGCGCGGACCCGGGCTCGGCGTGGAGGTCGACGAGCTCGCGCTCCGCGAGCTCGTGCGCGCGACGCGCGCGGCGACCGTGGTGAGCGCCAGGGGCTGGGCCGGCGCGCTGAGCTGGGACGAGAGCGCGCCCGGCTCGATCGCGCTGCGCGTGGGCGACGAGGATCTCTGGCGCTTCCACCACGATCCCTCCCTGCCCTACGCCTACTTCCACCCGCTCGCGCTGCCGGGCACGAGTGCGCTGACCGCCGACGCCCCCGCCGACCACATCCATCACCACGGCATGTGGTTCTCGTGGAAATTCATCAACGGCGTCAACTACTGGGAGCATGCCCCGGGCCGCGACCGCCCCGCCGGGCGCAGCGAGCTGGAGGATGTGCGCGCCGAGCTGCGCCCGGATCACTCCGCGCGCATCCGCATGCGCGTGCTCTACACCTCGCCCGAGGGCGAGCGCGTGCTGGCCGAGGAGCGCGAGATCGAGCTGTCCTCGCCCGGTGCGGACGGCAGCTACGCCATCGACTGGACGGGCCGCTTCACGGCGCTGGCGCAGGAGGTCGTGCTCGATCGCACGCCGCTGCCGAGCGAGCCGGGAGGCCGGGCCTACGGCGGCTACGCCGGCCTGTCGTTGCGGCTGGTACAGCTGGAGGACCGCGCCGCCGCCACGGCGGAGGGACCGGTGACCTTCAACGCGCAGGAGCGCTTCCGCGGACGGGCGAGCGCCTTCGACTACCACGGCGCGCTCGACGGCAGCGCCGCCGGCATCGCTGTCCTGGCCCACCCCGACAACCTCAACGCACCGTCGCCCTGGTACGCGATCCGCAGCGGCCACATGAGCTTCTTCTCGCCCGCGGTGATCTGCTACGGCAAGCACGAGATGCGGCGCGGCGACGGCATCACCCTGCGCTACCGCGTACTCGTTCACCCCGGCCGCTGGCGAGCGGAACGGCTGCAAAAGGAGCTCTCCAAGCTATGACCGTGACTCGCATCTCACGCCGTGCCGCCCTCAAGGTCGGCGGCGCTCTCACCGCTCCGCTCATTCTGCCCCGGTCCCTGCGCGCCTCCGCTGGCGCGGCCGACGCGATCCGCATCGGCTGCGTTGGCACTGGCCGCATGGGGCGCGGCGACATGTTCTCGCTGCTCGACCGCGGCCTCGATCAGGCATTGAACGCGCGCATCGTCGCGGTCTGTGACCCCGACCTCGCACGCGCCGAGCTGGCCAAGGCCGACGCTCTCGAGCGCTACGCGGAGAAGCTGCCGGACGGACCGCCGCCCGAGATCGACGTCTACGCCGACTTCCGCGAGCTGCTCGCGCGCGAGGACATCGACGCGGTCAGCATCTCGACGCCCGACTTCTGGCACGCCGGTCACGGTGTCGCCGCCGCCAAGGCGAAGAAGGACATCTACATCCAGAAGCCGATCACGCTGACGATCGGCGAGGGCCAGGCGCTGGTGAAGGCGGTCCGTGAGAACGACGTGATCCTGCAGACCGGCTCGCAGCAGCGCTCGGACGCGCGCTTCCGCCAGGCCTGTGAGCTGGTGCGCAACGGCCGCGTCGGCGAGCTCTTGCGGGTCGAGGTGTGGCTGCCTCCCGATCACGGCCGCGCCGATCCGACCGATGCGCAGCCCCCGAAGCACTTCGACTACGACCTGTGGATGGGGCCGACCGCCGAGCGCCCCTACGCCGAGCACGGTGTGCACCCGCGGAAGGGCTTCGGCCGCCCGGGCTGGCTGCAGCGTCACGGCTACACGCGCGGCATGATCACCGGCTGGGGGTCGCACATGAACGACATCGCGCAGTGGGCGCGCGGCACCGACGTCGACGCCGGCCTGACCGAGATCGAGGCCCGGGCCTCCTTCCCGGGGCGCGGGTTGTTCGACGTCCACACCGACTACTTCGCCCGCGGCAAGTGGGCGGACGGCGTGCCGCTCATCCAGCGCACCGACCCGCGGGCCGGCGTCACCTTCACCGGCAGCGAGGGCTGGCTGTTCGTGAAGCGCGGCGGCATCGCGGCCGGTCCCTCGTCGATCCTGCGCGAGGCCATCGGCGAGGACGAGGATCGGCTCTACGTCAGCGACGACCACTACCGCAACTTCCTCGAGTGCGTGCGCAGCCGTCGCGACCCGATCTGCCCGGTCGAGGTCGGGCACCGCTCCAACAGCCTGTGCGTGATTACGCACATCGCGATGCAGCTCGAGCGCAAGCTCGAGTGGGATCCGGCCACCGAGACCTTTCCCGGCGACGACGAGGCGAACGCACTGCTGGACTTCGAGCGGCGGCCGGGGTGGGAGCTCTGATGCGCCCGCCGTGGGCGCTGCTCGTGCTGGCCGCCGTCTGTGTTGGCGGCGGCTGCGCCAGCGCGCCGGTCGCGGAGTCTCACGTCACACTCGAACGCGACGACGCCGCCGGCGCGCTGCGCTTCGTCGTCGACGGCCGCGAGCTCTTCGTCTATCGGTACGGCGAGGAGTGGGCCATCCCGCACATCTGGCCGCTGCGCAGCCCGTCCGGTCGCTCGCTCCTGGTGCAGCGCACCGAGCCCTACCCGCATCATCGCTCCTTGTGGGTCGTCGACCGCGTGCGGCTCGCGGACGGACCCGACACCGACTTCTACCACGAGTGGAAGAACCTGCGGGACGCCGAGCACCCGGAGCTCGGGCACCACAGCTTCATCCGCCATGAGGGTTTCTCGGAATTGCGCCCCGGCGAGCGCGGCGGCGCCGCCACTGCGGAGCTGCGCTGGATCGTCCAGGACGAGACGCCGGTGCTCGACCAGCGCCTGCGCTTCGAGCTGCTCGACCTCGGCGACGGCGAGTACGCGCTGGACTTGTCGTGGGAGCTGCGCGCCAGCCACGGCGAGGTCGAGTTCCTCAGCGACTGGGTCCACTACGGCTGGCCCTACCTGCGCATGGACCCGGCCTTCAGTGGCGAGCACGGCGGCACGATCACCGACGACCGCGGCCGTCAGGGCCAGGAGGCCACCAACGGTCAGTACGCCCGCTGGGTCGACTACTCGAACGCCGTCGACGGGATCGCCGAAGGGGTCGCGGTCCTCGTCGCGGGCGACGACGAGCCGCACAAGTGGCTGACCCGCGAGTACGGCACCTTCGGGCCGCGCCGGCCCGACGCACGCAGCGGCACGAAGTTCGAGCTGCGGCGTGGCGAGACGTTGCGCGGTCGCGTCATCCTGTTCGTGCACCGCGGCGACGTCCGGAGCGGCCGCGTCGCCGAGCGCCTCGCGGAGCTGGGAGAGCGGTTGGATCGGGCTGGCCAATGAGGCTGATGCACCGCGCGCGAGGGAGCGGCGTGCAGCTAGTGGTGTGATTCACTCTTGTGCGGCATTTTGGTCGGCCCGTACCCGCCCGCTGCTGCGTTGCGCCTCCTCCGAGACTTGCAGCGAAGTCGCGTCGTCGCTGCGCCTTGCAGCGAACGCGTACGCACCGACCAAAA
>JAAELL010000556.1 GCA_024226735.1 bacterium
CAGCGGAGGCTGCGACCAGGGAGAACACCTGATACAGCGGAGGCTGCGACCAGGGAGAACACCTGATACAGCGGAGGCTGCGACCAGGGAGAACACCTGATACAGCGGAGGCTGCGACCAGGGAGAACGCCTGAGACAGCGTAAGCTGCAGCCATGAAGAACGACCGTTGCCTGCTTGCCGCCCTGTTCCTAGCGCCGGTGCTGAACGCTTCCGCGCAGACGCCGCTGACGACTGTACGCGTCGTCGATGGGCTGCAGTATCCCACGTTCGCCACGGCGCCGGCCGGCGACAGCCAGCGCCTCTTCGTCACCGAGCTGACGACCGGCCACGTCCGTGTCGTCGACGGCGGCAGCTTGTTGCCGGTGCCGTTCCTGGACGTCCCTGCGGCATCGGGGATCGCGCTCGGGCTCTTCTACAGCATGGCGTTCCATCCCGACTACGCGCAGAACGGCTACGTCTACGTCTACTACCGCGCCGCTGCAGGTGGTGCGCACCTCGAACGCTACACCGTCTCAGCCTCGGATCCGAACCGTGCCGATCCGGCTTCGCGCGTGACGATCCTGACGACGACGCTACCGGCGTCGTCCCATTCGGGGCACGGGCCGGTGTTCGGGCCGGACGGCATGCTGTACGTGGCGCTCGGCGACGGCAGCAGCGGAGCCGACCCGACCTGTGAGGCGCAGAACCCGGGCACGCTGTTCGGCAACCTCCTGCGCATCGACGTCGATGGCGGCAGCCCGTACGCGGTGCCGCCGGACAATCCGTTCGTCGGTGTGCCGGGCTACCTGCCCGAGATCTGGGCGACCGGCTTCCGGAATCCGTGGCGCATCGCTTTCGACCGGGCGACCGACGAGCTGTACGTCGCCGATGTCGGGCAAGCTACTCGCGAGGAGCTCGACGTGCTCGCACCTGGCGTCGGCGGCCAGAACTTTGGCTGGAGCGTCGAGGAGGGCTCGCAGCCGTTCGCCCACGCGTGCCCTCCGGGCACGCCTGCGCCGGGCGATCCCGCGTACACGCGGCCGGTCCACGAGTACGATCACTCGCTGGGGGACTGCTCGATCACGGGAGGCTTCGTGTACCGGGGGGCGGCGATCCCGGACCTTTCGGGGACCTACTTCTTCGCGGACTTCTGCTCCCACAGGATTGGCTCGCTGCGATACGTGAATGGCGCGGTGACCGATCTGCGCGACCGAACGGCGGAGCTCCAGCCGGCGATGAGCGGACCGCTCGAATCGATCGTGTCGTTCGCCGAGGACGGCGTGGGCGAGCTGTACGTCATCGACCACGGCGACGGGGAGATCTTCAAGATCGTCTCGGCCTGCGTGGCGGAGGTGTACTGTTCGTCCAACCCCAATTCGACCTCGGCCGCGGCGACCGTCTCCGCTTCCGGTAGCAACAGCGTGGGGGCGAACGCGCTGTCACTCTCGACCGTCGACGTTCCGCAGTTCGAGTTCGGCTATTACCTCATGTCGACCACGCGCGACCAGATCCCGCTGACGGGGAGCCAGGGCGACCTCTGCCTGGGGCAGCCGTTGGTGCGGTTCGTCGGCGACGTACTGAACTCGGGCGCCCAGGGCAGGCTCGACTTCACTCCGGACCTGACGGCCCTGCCCCAGGGCACCGTCGTGCAGGCCGGCGACACGTGGCACTTTCAGTCCTGGTTCCGCGATCACGTTCCGGCGTTGACCTCGAACACCTCGAATGGAGTGAGCATCACCTTCTGCCCGTGAGCCGGCGTGGGGAGCGCAAGCCCGGACTATTCATGACGCTTTCGCCGAATCGGGGGCGTCTCGGCGGAAGCGTCATGAATAGTCCGGGCTACTCCTCCGGCGCCCATCTGCCCTGCGCGTACGCGCCGAGGAACGCGCCGACGATGCCGTAGACGATCGGCCAGTTGCCCGTGCCGAGGCTGGCGAGCATCGCTCCTGGACAGATGCCCGCGACGCCCCAGCCGATGCCGAACAGCACCGCGCCGAGCACGGTGCCACGGCGCAGTTTCGCGTCGGGTGGTTCGTACTCGCCACAGGGCGGCTTGGCGCGCAAGCGCGGTCCGAAGTGAAAGGCGAGGGCGGTCACCGCGATCCCTCCGGCCATCACGAGCATCAGGCCAAAGTCGTCGAAGTTGAGGAAGGCCAGGACCACCTCGGGCTTGGTCATGCCGGACAGCGCGAGCCCGAAACCGAAGATCGCACCGCCGAGGAGGATCCAGAGGAGCTTCACGGCGTCACCCCGGCCGCGCGCATGGCGTGGGCGACGAGGATGGCGACGGCCATGAATACCAGGACCGCGAGCAGGGACGGCTTCGATCCGGCCGAGATCCCGCAGATGCCGTGACCGGACGTGCAGCCCCGCGACAACCGCGTGCCGAATCCGACCAGGAGCCCTCCGACGAGCAGGCGCCAAGGGGCGACACGCGTGACGAAGTCCTGTGGACTGCGGGCCGCGAAGAGGCTCGCACCGACCAGGAGTCCCAGCGTGAACGCGAGGCGCCAAGTCCGGGCGTCGCGAAACACGGGACGCTGGAAGTAGTCGTGGCGCGAGAGCCAAGACCAGGTCGTCGTGAAGAAGCTACTCGCGCCCGCGCGCAGGCCCGTCGTGAGGAAGATTCCACCGATGCCCGCGCCGACGAGCAGACCACCGGCCAGGTACGGCCACCATCCGTTCGGAAAGAGATTCATGACGCGCGCGTTGTACCACGGCGCGGCCTACGCCACTTGACGTGGCTATGCCGCCAACCGGCTCGGCCGCAGTCGCAGTGCGGCAGCAACTCCCACGAGCGCCGCGAGCACGAGGATCCCGGCCATGCCCGTTGTCACGCGGCGCGTCCAGCGCGCGCTGTCTTCCTCGACGAACTCGAAGGCCGGAAAGTCCGCGAGGTCCGCTTTGGTCAACGGCAGGCGCTTGTGGAACTTCGGGCTGTAGTAGCCGTGCAGCTCATTCTTGAACGTGGCGATCTGGTCCTGGAACGTGCGGTGACGCCAGTAGCCCGTACCGGCGAGATCCGCGAGCGCCTCGTGCATCACGATCGCCGGGGACGCGTAACGCCAGATGTCGACCATGCGCTGCTGCTCGAGGAACGCGTTCGCGAAGCGCTGGCGCACCGGATCCATCGCGCGGCCAACTTCCTCTTGGACGGCGAGCACGCGGCTGACCATGTCCACCTGCATGCCGGGTGGGGCAAGCTCGGGGTGGTCGCGGTAGAACGATGAGAGAAGCTCGTTGCCGCGCTGTTCGGCTGCGCCCGCGGCGGCCCGGGACTCGGCGACGAGCTCGGCGCGCGAGGGAGTCGGGTGCAAGCTCTCGACCACGACGTTGAGTAGCGTCGGAAGGACGAGGACGAAGACGACCCAGGCCGTGCCCGCGGCCGTTGCCGCGGCGGCTGCGGAGCGTGCGAAGGCGTTGATCAGCGCGGCGATCGCCAGCCAGAACAACCCGTAGGCGAAGACGACGGTGGCGGCGAGCACGACGCGCATGCCGGTCCCCTCGGCCGCGTCCATCGTTCCGGCCGCGAGGGTCGCTCCGACGGCGAGAACGAGGACCGGGGCGCCGCGTGCCAATGCGCGCCGACCCATCCAGAGCCACGGCCGCGTGCCCTGCGCGAGGATCATGCGCAGCGTGCCTGCTTCGCGGTCACCGGCGCACAAGTCGTAGGCCGCGGCCAGGAGGAACAGCGGAAACAGCCACACGAGCACGAACGCGAGGTCGAAGCGACCGGCCATCAGGCGCGCCGGGTTCTCCAGCTCGGCCTTGCCCTCGGAGGGCTTCTCGAGCCGGAACAGGCTGATCATCTCGTGCGCGGGCAGGAGGTCCGATTGCCCGACGGCGAGCGCGGGGACCGGTGCTGGCGGAAGCAGCGCGGTCGTCGGCCGGCTCGCGATCTGGCGCGGGGCGATGGCTTGGACCTCGAGCGCGTCGCTGACCTGCTTCATCCAGTCGCGGTTCTGCTGCTCGATCGTTTCGGCGCTCGCGCGACGGGCTTCGCCCGCCCGCCTTCCGTTGCCCGACCCGTAGATCAGCGAACCCGCGAAGACCAGGAGCACGACCCACGTCGCCTGCCCCGCGAAAAACAGCCGCAGCTCTAGAAACAGAAGCTTCATGCGTCGCCCACCCGAATGCCTTCCGCACTCAACGCCAGGAATCCGAGCCCGGCGAGCAGCCAGACGCCGAGCACCAGCGCACTGCTGCCCGCTCGGCCCCATGCCGTGCCCACGGTGACTGGTGTCAGAGCGAACACCGGCAGTTTCTCCCAGAGCTCACGGCCCGCGGTGTAGCCATGGTCGCCGGGACGCGCGTTGAACTTGAGGTCCTCGTTCAGGAGGCGCACGAACTCGCGCCGGTGGTCCTCGGCCGCGCGGGCGAAGTGGCGGTGGTGGCCGAAGTCCGTGCCCGCGAAGGCCGTCGAGGCCGAACGCAGTGCGAGCATCGGAGCGACGATACCGGCCCAGCCGACCGCTCGGTCTTGTGCTTCGATGCGGTCCCAGAGCTTTCCGAAATGATGGTCGAAGACCTCGCCCGCCATGCGCTCGCTCTCGAGCATGACGTGGCCCTGGAAGTTGAACGGCAGCTCCTCGACGCGCGACACCCCGTGCTCGTTGAGCGTGCGCGCGACGAAGTTGTCGAGCTGCACGCTACGGGCGCCGTGTCCGTCCAGGCCTTCCTGCAGGTCCTTCTGCATCGCCGCGTCGAAATCCGCCAGCTTGGGCGTCGGCAGGAAGCGGTGCACGAGGTCGCTTGCGAGGCGCGGGGCGAGGATGCAGTTGAACGCCCAGAACGCGAGGAGCACGGTCAGTGCCGTGCGGGCGTTGCGGGCCACGGCCGACACCGTGACGCTGACGACGAGCAGGACGGCGAGGTACAGGCCGTAGACCAGGATCAAGCCGGCAGCGCGCATCCACATGCCGCTCGTCTCGCCAGGAGCGCTCGACACCAGCAAGAAGGCGAACGCGGCCGCGGCGGGAGCGAGCAAGGTGGCGACACCGAGCGCCAGGCCGAGGGTCTTTCCGAAGACGAGCGTGCGCGGCTGCACTCCGAGGCTGAGGACCTGGCGCAGCGTCCCGCTCTCGCGCTCCCCGGCCAGCGCTCCGAACGCGAGCAGGACGATCAGCAGCGGCACGAGCATCTGCAGCGCGAGCGCCGCCGACAGCTCACCGAAGCGGCGCATCGAAGTCGCGTCCTGGGCGGGGAGGAAGGCCGACTGGTTCTGGCGGTGTGCCTCGAGGAAGACGGCCGTTCCCACGAACGGCTCGATGCCCCGGTCGAAGAACGCCAGGGGCGACGTCGGCTTGAAGACGTTGACGCCGTAGTGGCCGGCCGAGTGTGAGTTCTTGTCGCCCTGCTCGAGCCAGTTCTCGCGCTCGAGCGACGTCGCGGCATCGCGTTCGACGCGCGCGCGGTCCACCTGTTGGCGAGCGAGCAGTCCCGCGACGACCAGCAGCACGAGCACGAGCACTCCGCCGACCCGGAACCGGCCGTCGCGCAACGCTTCGACGAACTCCTTCCTCGCGATCGTGAACATCATGCGTTGAGCGACTCGAGATAGATCTTCTCGAGGTCCTTGTCCTGGATCTCCTCGCGCGAGTACTGCGCGGTCAGCTGCCCGTTGACGAGGATCCCGATGCGCGCGGCATCCTCGCGGGCGCGGAAGATGTCGTGCGTCGCCATCAGGATCGCGACGCCGTCATCGGCGAGCTTGTGGAGCATGCGCGAGAACTCGTGGCTCGCGGCCGGGTCGAGGCCGGACGTCGGTTCGTCGAGCAGCAGAGCCTTCGCGCCCGTCGCCAGCGCGAGCGCGATGCCGACCTTCTGGCGCATGCCCTTCGAGTAGGTGCCGACGCGCCGGCTCGCCGCCTCGCGCGCGAGCCCCGCCCGCTCGAGGAGCTCGAGCAGCTCCGCCTGCGGATGCACGCGGCCCCCGAGGCGGCTGAAGTAGTCGAGATTCTCGATCCCGCTGAAGCGCGGGTAGAGCGAGACCATCTCGGGGATGTAGGCCAGCTTGCGCCGTGCCGCGACCGGGTCCGCCGCGACGCTCTCCCCGACGACCCGTGCGTCGCCCCCGTCGGGCTTCAAGAACCCGAGGAACAGATTGATCGTTGTCGTCTTTCCCGCGCCGTTGGGTCCGAGCAGGGCGAAGATCTCGCCCGGCTCCACCCGCAGGTCGAGACGGTCGACCGCAGCGCGGTCCTGGAATCGTTTGGTGAGCTTCTCGGCTTCGAGCATGGGGCAGAAAATACCGCCTCGGCTCGCCTGCGGAATGGGGCAATTCGGGACCCGTGGGATTCGTGGGCCCGTCAGGCCCGGCTGGTGCGCCGCTCCGCCCCAGTTGGAATCGCCCTCGGGCACCCGGCGTTCCGCGTTTCCCGGGGAATCTCGATGCTCCGAATGTGCACGTTTCGGGGGCGAGAAAAGGTTCGAGATCTCGCTCCTCGGCGACCGATCCGGGGGCCAAGATGAGGGTTCCCCGGTTCGGAACGTCCCGACGAAGCGCCCTGTTTTGCACGGCAATGGCCTACTCCGAAGAATCTGTACAACAAGCGCCAACCCTCTCCGATCTGCTCGAGCACGAGCGGCGACCTGGTGCAGGAGACTTGGATCAAGGCTCTCTCGTGCCCGCGCGGCACTCGTCCTCCCTGCGAGGCTGGTTGCGGCGGGTGATGACGAACATCGCGATCAAGGCCAACCAGGCCGAGGCGTCGCTGGCACTGCTGGGCGAGGCCGAGGTCTCGATCCGATCGCACTACCTCCCGCGCCAACTGCGGGTCCCCGTCGATCCCTACACCGGCAGGTTCGTCGCGCGAGACGTCGTTCCTGGTTCCGTCGACATCGGTGTCTGGGGGGGGCGGCGAGAGTCCGCAGGTCCTCGCCACCGTCGAGCTGGCGCCGGGGCAGAGAATGGATGTCGACGAGCTGCGTACGACGGTCAGCGCCTACATCCGCCTCGTGCCCTGCGAGGTTGCAGGTCGAGCGAATGAAGATCGCCCGACCTACCGCTAGTGGTGTGAGTCACTCTTGTGCGGCATTTTGGTCGGCCCGTACCCGCCCGCTGCTGCGTTGCGCCTCCTCCGAGACTTGCAGCGAAGTCGCGTCGTCGCTGCGCCTTGCAGCGAGCGCGTACGCACCGACCAAAA
>JAAELL010000557.1 GCA_024226735.1 bacterium
CGCGTCGTCGCTGCGCCTTGCAGCGAGCGCGTACGCCCCGACCAAAATGCCGCACAAGAGTGACTCACACCACTAGCAGCCCGTGAAACTCACGACAGCGGTCAGTCCGCCAGCGGCTCGCCGAGCTGCTCGGCGAGCGACTTGACCTGGCGCTCGAGCCGCGCGATCCGCTCCTCGAGCTCCTCGACGCGCGGGCCCGATGGCGTCGCCGCCGGCGGGGCCGAAGCGCGCGGAGATGCCGCGAGCGGGACCTCTTCGCCGTCGGGGTGCAGAGCGGGGGCGAGCAGCTGCTCGAAGCGTTCGGTGCGTGAGCCCTGGCCGGCCGGGATGCGCTGGACGTAGCCCTTGTCCATCAGCCGCGACACCGACTGGCCCAGCTCCTCCGCGCTGGTGAAGTTGCGCATCCGGCTCGCGCGCGTGCGCAGCTCGCTCGCGGACTGGGGGCCGCGCATCAGGAGCTCGGCGATGACCGACAGATCGTGCTCGTTGACCTTCAGGTGCTCCGCGCCGCTCTGTTTCCACTTCTCGACCCGGCTGCCGGCCGGGAAGACGGAGCCCACCAGGTGCTTCATCCGCAGGCCCTGGAGCGCGACCGTGACCTCGGGTTCGGTGAAGTCGACGACGGGGTTGCGGTTCGACTTCTGGTTGCACCCGTTCGTGAGCGCGTTCATGGTCAGGGGGTATTGGTCGGGCGTCGTGAAGGCCTTCTCGATCAGGACGCCCAGCGTGCGCGCTTCGTGCGCGTTGAGTTCGACAACCATGGCATGAGTGTACTGTGCCGCCGGTACACTGTGCCCCTATGGAGGTCGTCCTCGTCCATCCCGAGATTCCCCACAACACCGGCTGCGCCGCCCGGCTCGCCGCGGCGCTCGGCGTGCGCCTGCACCTGGTCGAACCGCTCGGGTTCTCGCTCGACGATCGCTACCTGAAGCGGGCCGGGCTCGACTACTGGCCACTGGTCGACCTCGTCGTCCATCCCGACCTCGCCGCCGCCCGCGCGGCGCTCGGCGTCGCGGAAGAGCCCGATTTCGCCGCCCGCGCGCGGCTGTTCACCGCTCGCGGCGGGAGCTCGCTGTTCGAGACCGACTTCGGCAAGGACGACGTTCTCTTCTTCGGGAGCGAGAGCGCGGGCCTTCCCGCCGAGCTCCTCGCGGCCCACCCCGGGCGACGCGTCTATCTGCCGATCGCCCCGGGCGTGCGCAGCTTGAACCTCGCGAACACGGTTGCGGTCGGGCTGTACACGGCGCTCGACCGGGCTGGCCTTCCACTGCCCGACAACGACGGGACCTACCTCGCCCATCCGCGCGCGAGTGAGGACGTCTGGCCCCGCGAGCGGGTGGTGGACGGCGGTTGAACGAGCGCAAACCGCGCAAGGGCGACCGACTCGACGTCGCGGTCGCGGGGCTCGACGGGCGCGGGTTCGCGTTCGGCGACGCGGAGGGCGACTACCGCGTCCGGCTGCGGCACGCCGTCCCCGGCTCGACGGTGGTCGCCGACGTCGGCAAGCGCTGCGGTGCGCGCATCGACGCGCGCCTCGACAGCGTCGTCGACCCCGGACCCCACACGCGAGCGGCGAGCTGCCCACACTTCGGTCCCTGTGGCGGGTGCTCGTTCCAGACCACCGAGTACGCGATCCAGGTGCGCGAGAAGCGGCGCATCGTGCAGGACGCGCTAGCCGGCGCCGGCGTCGAGGGAGAGGTCGAACCGGTCCTCGCTTGCGACGATCCCTGGCACTACCGCAACAAGATGGACTTCACCTTCTCGAACCGGCGCTGGGTCGTCGCGGGGGAGGGCGAGGACGTCGCGCGCGACTTCGCGCTCGGGCTGCACGTGCCGGCGCGCCACGAGAAGGTGCTCGACATCGGTGCGTGCGCCATCCAGTTCGAGGGCGGCGACGCGATCTTGAACAGCGTGCGCGACCTCGCGCGCGAACAGGGCCTCGCGCCATGGGACATCCAGGCGCACCAGGGGCTCTTGCGGCATCTCGTCCTGCGCAAGGGCGTGCGCACCGGCGAGATTCTCGTCGATCTCGTGACGTCGGACGATGCTCCCGACGTGGTCGGGGCGTTCGCGGACGCGCTCCTCGCGCGCCACCCCGAGATCACGACGTTCGTCCAGAACGTCAACACGCGCCCGGCGGCGATCGCGGTCGGTGAGCGCGAGCACGTCCTGTTCGGCCCCGGCGTCCTGCGCGAGGAGCTCTGCGGTCTGACGTTCACGGTCTCGGCCAACTCCTTCTTCCAGACCAACACCGTCCAGGCCGAGCGGATGTTCGAGGTCGTGCGCGAGGAGGCGAGCGTGGGGGAGGTCGTCTACGACCTCTACTGCGGAGCGGGTGTGATCGGCCTGGTGCTCGCTTCGACCGCGCGCGAGGTGTGGGGCTTCGAGTCGGTCGGATCCGCCGTCGACGACGCTCGGCGCAACGCGGAGGTGAATGGACTCACCGGGGTCCATTTCGTGCATGGCGACGTCCTCGACAGCCTGCGCGAGGAGGCGGCCGATCGCCGTCCGCGACCGGACGTGTGCGTGCTCGATCCGCCGCGCGCGGGCCTGCACCCCAAGGCGCTGGCGGCCGTGATCGCGCTCGCTCCGCGGCGCCTGGTGTATGTGTCCTGCAATGTGCAGGCAGCCGCGCGCGACCTTTCGCAGATGTTGGCAGCAGGTTACGGCCTGGGACGAATTCGGCCGATCGACCTCTTTCCGCACACGCCTCACGTAGAATGCGTCTTCGGCCTGGAGCGGAAATGACTTCTTCCTCAGCGGACGATTCGGTCAGGGGCGCTGGTTTCGGCGGTTTGTGTACCGCGTGCGCCCAGGTCCGGTTCGTGCACACCCAGAGCGGCTCGACGTTTCTGATGTGCCGCCTGGCGAAGTCCGATCCGCGCTTCGCCAAGTATCCGCCCCAGCCGGTGCGAATCTGCGAGGGCTACGCGTCGTGAGCTCGCCTCCGATCCGCCTGAGCCCCGGCACGCTGCTGCTCTCGGTGCCGCAGATGCTCGACCCCAACTTCATGCATACGGTCGTCCTGATCTGCGATCACACGCCCGAGGGCGCGTTCGGCCTGGTCGTCAACAAGGAGTTCGGTGTCACGCTCGATCAGCTGATTCCCGATCACCCCGTGCTGTGCGAGCTCGAGCTTCCGGTCTTCGAGGGTGGGCCCGTCGGACGCGACACACTGCAGTTTCTGCACCGCGTGCCGGCCGAGATCTCCGGTGGCGTCGAGCTGGCCGACGGACTCTACATGGGTGGAGAGCTGGGCGACCTCGCCCGCTACGGCGCGGACGGAATCGAGACCGGGGGCAACCTGAGGCTCTACCTCGGCTACTCCGGCTGGGGGGCGGGCCAGCTCGAGGAGGAGCTCGCGACCGGCTCCTGGGTGCCTGCGCCCCTGCGCACCGAGATCCTGTTCGCGGGCGCGGACCAGCAGGCGACGTGGCGGCGCGCGATGCGCGGGCTGGGCGGCGACTGGGAGGGGCTGGCCCATCAGCCCCCTGATCCGTCTTGGAACTGAGTCCCGTGCGGTTTCGGGCGTCCCGTGCGGCAGAATCGGGGGCCGCGCGCGTATTCTCCCGCGCGGGCCGTGCCGGGCCAAGGTGACACCAGAAATGAACGAGTGATGGATCAGGGGCGGGCCATCGGAGCGGAGATTGCAGGTGAAGAGCCCCGGCGGCGCAGCTGCGTCGGGTGCTTGTTCACCAGCTCGATCGGCTGTGGCGCCTTCTTCTTCGGCTCGATCCTCGCCGCGGCGCTGTTCGCCCCGCGCATGCTGAGCGGTCCGGCCGCGTCGCTTCTGCAGTCGCTGGTCAACGACTCGATCGACGGCGAGCTCTCGATCGAGACACTCGAGCTCTCGTGGACCGAGCGCCAGCGCGTCGAGGGGGTCACGCTCGTCGATGCGCGCGGCGTGGACGTGCTCGAGCTCGACGGGTACTTGCCGTCCCTGCAGGACTTGCTCGACGAGGGCCCGACGCGTTGGCAGTTCCGCACGCGCGTCAAGTTGGCGCGCATCGTCATCGACGCGGACGGCGTCTCGAATCTGGCGCGGGCCCTCGGCGAGGGCGGCGTTCCGCTCGACCTCGCGACTCTCGAGGAGCACGTCCGTCTGGGCGCGCGCACGCACGAGCTGCGCACTGATCTCACGGCCGTCACGGTCACCGATGCCCGGACAGGCATCGAGTGGACCGTGCCCGAGGGCGACCTACGCCTCGTGCACAGTCGCGACCGGCTGCAAGAGATCGAGCTGAGCGCCAAGGTAGTGCACCTCGATCGGGAGGGGAGTCTCGAGTGCGAGGCGCGCCTCGACCTCGCCGGCAACGTCCCGAGCGAGATCATCGCGAGCCTGTCCGCCGAAGCGCTGCCCGCGGCCGTGGTCGACAGCGTCTTGACCGGCTCGATTCCGGCGCGGTTCTTCGAGGAGGCCTTCGGCGGCGCGCTCGAGGTCGAAGCGAAGCTGGAGGGCGACCTGCGCGACCTCGCGCACTTCGAGCTGTCGCTGACGCCGACGGTCGCCGAGCGGTCCGGGGAGACGGAGCTGGGCGTCGACTGGCACGGCAGCGTCGCAGGTGGCTACCTGACGCTCGAAGACGGCGCGTTCGACGCGACCCTGCGGGTCCCTCCGCGCCTGTTCGAGGAGCGCGTCGCGGCAGCCTTCGCGGGCGATCTCGAGATCGCCCGGGTGTCGGGCGAGCCGTGGCGACTCCACGCCCGATCCCTCGTCGTCGACCTCGGGCTGCGGGGACCGCGGGCCGAGACGGACGGGCAGCCACTTCCCGGCTTCGTCGCCGAGCTCGAGCCGGGCTGTTCGTTCACGATCGTGGCGCCCGGCGCGGAGGAGCCGCTGGTCTTCGGTGACGTCGCGGCGACGCTCGACGGGCGTCGCGGCGAGCGACTGCGCATCGACCTCGACGGCCGCATCGTCGACGGTGGTAGCCCTGACGGCTCGAGCGCCGCGGGCCGCGCCGGTGGCCTGCACCTGACCCTGCAGTCGGCCGATCCGCTCGAGGAGCTCTTGCGCCGCATCCGCGCCGGAGAGCAGCCGCAGATCGCCGAGCGTCTCGACCTGGAGGGCAAGGCTGTCCCCGCGTCGGTCCTGGACGCGTTCGGAGTGCCGAGTGGCTGGGTCGCCGATCTCTTCGGCCCACACGTGGACGTCGTGCTCGCGGGCAGCGGCGCGACGCGCGCGGAGATGCGCAGCGGCGCCAGGCGCGCCTTGTCCGGGGCCCGGCTCGTGCAGGACACGCTGCGCTCCGAACCGGACGGCTTCATCGATCTCGAGCTGCCGCTGGACGAAGCGCTGCGCAACCGGCTCCTGAAGCCGCTCTTGCCTTGGCTCGAGGACCTCGAGACGACCGAGGCCGGTCGGCACGTGCTGGTGCGCGTGGAGTCCTTCGAGCTGCCCCTCGACGGCGACGCGTCGCAGCTGAGCGCGCGCTTGCGCATCGAGCTGGGGGAAGTGCGGTTCCGCTACCACCAAGGCCTGTGGGAGCACTTCGAGGAGGAGGGCGAGGACGAGCTCCGGCAGTGGAAGCTGCTGCCGATCGTGCTCGACATCGACCGCGGCGTCGTGCGCTACGAGTACTTCGCCCTGCCGCTCGCCGGCGACGAGTGTGAGCTGAGCGGCACGCTCGACCTCGTGTCCGACGAGATCCACGTCACCGCCGAGGTGCCGATGCGTGCCGTCGGGCGCCAACTCGGGATCGAAGGCAGCATGGCCGATCTCCTGCTCGAGAACGACGTCCTCACCTCCGTCGGCCTCGAGGGGCCGTGGGATCGACCGAAGGTGATGGTGGACGTCGAGGAGGTGAAGAAGATCATGCAGAACAAGTTCGTGCAGGAGCTCGCGCTGCCGGCGCTGATGCGGGCGGCGGAGGCGATGGGCGACTGAGCCCGAATCAGTCTCGGTGTTCGGCGTGGCAGCTCGAGCAGCTGTCGCTGATCTGCCCAAAGGCGGTCTCGACCTCCGCGTGCCAAGCGGTCGAGTCCGCGCCGCTGCGCTGCCGATCGGTCAGCGCGCGAACGAGCTCCGCGGAGCCCGTGCGCCCGTCTTCCAACCATGTGCGGAAGTCGTCCGGCCAGCGGCGCGTCTCGTCGAGTGCCGCGAGGTTCTCGAACACCTGGTGCAGCTGCATCGCTTCCTGCACGGGGGCGATGTCGGGATGATCGGCGTCGGGCGCCCAGCTTCGCTTGCGCGCCGCCTTGACGGTGTCCCACCTGCGGGTCATCTCGATCATCCCGGCCCGCATTCCCGCGAACGTGTGGGCTGGGCTGAAGTCGAACGAGCACGCCCGCGTCTGGCGCGCCGTCGGCATGTCCGCGGTCGCGACCGTCGAGTAGAGCCCCTCGTACTTCGACGACGTTGAGCACCACTGTCGCATCTCGGCGATCGCCAGGTCGCGCGGAGCGCCGTCGAGGACGACGCGCCCCACGGCTGCCGCGGCCGGCCCCCTGTGCTTTCCGTGGTAGCAGTGGACGTAGAACGGGCCCGGTAGCTCGCGGAACGTCTTCGCGATGGCCAGTAGCTGCTCGAGGTCGATGCCGGAGTACTGGATCGGAACGTGAACGTAGCGCATGCCCAGCCGCGCGGCCGTCGCGGCGTCCGGCGCCTTGCCGTCGACCGACAGGATCGTCTTGACGCCCCACGCTGCGAGCGTCTGCAGAGCTTCGGGGCTCGCGGGCTCCGCACCGGAGATGATCGTGTCGCTCAAGCGATAGACGTGGTGCAAGCCGGGAGCTTCCGCTGGCGGAACCGCTGGCAGTTGCACGTGGCCGGCCGCGTCGAAGCCTGTGCCCTCGAGCAGGATCGGCGGCGATGGCGAAGGAGCTTCCTGCGATGTCACTGCGTTGCGGTCGCCGGGGGCCGCGCTGCATGCAGCGAGCGTTGTGAGCAGTAGTGCGTAGATGCTTTTCATGACGTACCTCGTTGGACTTGTCTTTGGGCAAGCTGCGTGCCAAGAGGATTGCGCCACGCTCCGTGCGCATGACGGATCGACCGTGTTCCGCCGGCGTAACGCACGTGCGCAAGAATGGCTTTGCGCGGGCGGCTGCGACACTACGCGCACGGGCGTAGGTGCGTTCGCGGCGGCGGCACGGCGCTTGCTCGGAGTCCCGACATCCACCCATACTCAGAACCTCATGCGCTCGACCCACTGGCTTCCGCTCCTGTCGGTTCTCCTCGCGTGCACGCTCTCCGCTTGCGGCACCGATGACGCCGTCGTGCTCTATGTCGCGCTCGACGAGGAGCACAGCAAGCAGCTCGTCGCGCGCTTCGAACGTGAGACGGGAACGCGTGTCAAGGCGCGCTTCGACACGGAGGCGTCCAAGACCGTCGGGCTCGTTTCGGCGATCATCGAGGAATCTTCCCGGCCGCGCTGCGACGTCTTCTGGAACAACGAGATCGCCCACACGGTGCGGCTCGGGCAAAAGGGGCTCCTGGCGCCCTACGTGTCGCCGGCGGCGGAGGGGCTGCCGTCGGCGTACCGCCACACCGAAGGGTTGTACACCGGGTTCGCCGCACGGGCGCGCGTGCTGATCGTCAACACGGACCTCTTGCCAGACCCGGCCGAGCGACCCACCAGCATGTGGGACCTGATCGACCCGCGCTGGAGGGGGCGCTGCGCTGTCGCGCGCCCGCTCACCGGTACCACGCTGACTCACTTCACGGCGCTCCGGGGAGTGTTGGGGGACGAAGAGTTCGAGCGCTTCCTCGATGGGCTCTTCGAGAACGACGTGCAGTTCCTGCAGAGCAACGGTGCGACGATGCGAGCGGTCCGCGACGGAGACGTGGCTTTCGCGTTCACCGACACCGATGACTTCCACGTGGCGCTCACGAAGGGCTATCCCGTCGCGTGTGTCTTTCCGGACCAGCGGGCAGACGAGGTGGGAACGATGCTCATTCCGAACTCGGTGGCGCTGACCCTTGGTGCGCCTCATGCGGAGGCTGCTCGATCCCTGATCGACTTCATCCTGTCAGAGCAGGTCGAGGGGTTGCTCGCGGCCGGGCGCTCGGCACAGATCCCGCTGCGGTCGACCGTCCCCGGGCCGGCGGCGCAGGAAATCCTCGGCGTCGACGCGTTCCGCTCGATGGAGTGGGACCTCGAGGGCACAGCCGCGAGCCTCGAGGACTCGAGCCGTCTCTTCCAGAACCGGTTCGGCGGGTGAGGCGGGCGCGCGCGGACTCCCTGTGGCTGCTGGCGGCGGTCGCCTTCGTGCTTGCGTTCGTCGCTGCGCCGCTCGGTTGCATGGCGCTCGAGATCGTGTGGACCGGCGGCCGCCTCGACCTGACCCCGCTCGGGACGATCCTGGGCGACGAGCATGATCGCAGGCAGCTGCTCACGACGGTCGCACTCGGCGTCACGGGGACCCTGATCGCGACGCTGCTCGGTCTCGGCCACGCGTGGGTGACGTTCCGCACCGACCTCTTCGCGGCTCGGGCCCTGGGCGCGGCGGGAGTGGTGCCGCTCGTGCTGCCCCCGATCCTGGTGGCAATGGCCTTTTCGGACCTGTTCGACACGCGGGGCTTCGCCGCGTGCGCGGCGCTGCTCGGCTTGTGCTACGCGCCCTTCGTCGCCGTACTCGCGGCGCGCGGGCTGCGCGCGATCTCGGGTGAGGCGTACGAGGCGGCGCTCGTAGCGCGCGGGCGCGCCGCCGCTGAGCGCTGGCTCCTGCGGGCGATCCTGCCCGAGGTCGCGGCGGGTGCGCTCTTCGCTTTCGCGTTCGTGATCTCCGAGCACGGCGTCCCCGAGTTCTTGACCGTCAAGGGCAAGAGCTGGCACACGTACGCAGAGGGAATCTTCGCGAAGTGGACGCGCCGTGCGACCGGCGTCGACCACGCCGCCCTCGCGAGCCCCATCGTGGCGGCACTTCCGCTCGTCGCGTTGCTGGCGGTTGCACTTCTCGTCGCGCTGCGGCTGCGCGGACGGGCGACGATCGAGGGCGACCACCGGCCGCTGCCGATGCGACGCCTGGGCAGGCTGCGCCACGTGGCGCTCGCCTTGCCGCTCGGCTACCTCGGCTGCGGCGTCGTGCTGCCGCTCGTCGTGATGGGACGCTGGGCCGGCGGCTCGACGAATCGCGCGACCGGAGTCTCGCTCGAGCGCATGCTCGAGTCCTTTCGCCTAGCCGTGACCGAGGCCTCGGGTGACCTCGGCCACACGCTGCTGGTCGGCGTGGCCGCGACCGGCGTGCTGCTCCTCGTCGCTGCGCCACTCGCCTGGAACGCAGCCCGGCGTTGGCCTTGGATCGACCACCTCTCGATCGCGCCGGTCGCCGTGCCGGCCGTCCTGCTCGGGATCGGGATGGTGCGTGCGTACAACCGCGACCTCTTCTACGGCTTCTACGATCACGGCGCGATCTTGGTTGCCGCCTACGCTGCGCGCTTCCTGCCCTTCGGTGTGCTCACCCTCAGTGCGGCCGTGCGCCGCGTGCCGCGCGAGTTGGAAGAAGCCGCGCTGTTCGCCGGCCGGGGTCAGTTTGCACGCGCTGTGCGGATCCACCTGCCGCTGTTCGCTCCGGCGCTCGGGTCGGCGGGGTGCCTGGCAATGGTGCTCGCGCTGCGCGAGCTTGACGTCGCCGTTGTCCTTCCAGCCGGAAACGGAACCGTCGTCCGACGGCTCTCCAACATCGTGCACTTCGGCGGCGAGGAGATGGGGGGCGCGCTCGCGCTGCTGCTGGTCCTCGCCGCGACCGTCGTGCCGCTGCTCGCCGTGATTCTGACGGGACGCAAGCTGAGGTCTCTGTCATGACGGCGATCGGTCTCAACGGGCTCGTGCTGGAGCGCCAGGGCTTCCGGCTCGGACCCATCTCGCTCGAGCTCGCGTCCGGCTCGCGCACCGCGCTCGTGGGACCATCGGGGTCCGGCAAGTCGACGCTCCTGCGGTGCATCGCCGGCCTCGACGAGCCGAGCTCTGGCGAGGTGCGGTTCGGAGGCGAGTGCGTGTCGGGCGGCAGGCGCAGGTCGGTGCCGCCGGACCAGCGCGGCATCGGGTTCGTGTTCCAGCGCGGCGCGCTCTGGCCGCACATGACTGCGGTCCAGCACTTGCGCTTCGTCGAGCCGAGCATCGACCGCGACCGCGCGCTCGAGCTGCTGCACCGCGTGGGGCTCGGGCGCGAGCTCGCGGAGCGGCGTCCCCACGCCTTGTCGGGAGGCGAGGCGCAGCGACTGGCGCTCGCTCGTGCGCTCGCGCCCGCGCCGTCGGTTCTCCTGCTCGACGAACCGCTCGCGTCGGTCGATGCCCACTTGCGCGCCGAGCTCGCGCTGCTCGTGCGGCGGCTTGCCGAGGACGGCGGGCTCACGCTGGTCGTCGTCACGCACGACCGCGAGGAGGCGCTGACGATGGCCGATCGCATCGCGGTCCTGAACGAAGGTCGCCTCGTCGACCACGGGGAGGCGGCGGCCATGCTGCGTGCGCCGGCCACGGCGGCGACAGCGGCCTTCCTGAATCGCGCGACGTGCCTCGCGGTCGAGGCCAATGGAAACGGCGGCGTGTCGACGCCGTTCGGAGACGGGCCACGACCGGCCGGAGACGGACCCTGGTCGCTCGTGCTGCTCCCCGGGGACCTCGAGCCGGCGCGCGAGGCGGGGGTGATGGCACGTGTCTTGCGCTGCGAGCCCGACGCGGTCGGCTACCGCGTGCACGCCGCCTTCGACGGGCACAGCGTCGAGTTCGGCTCGAGCAACTCCATCCGGCCCGGAGACGAGGTCCGCCTCGCGCCGCGCGGCGCGCTCCGGATCCTACCGCGTGAAGGAGGCAGGTCCGTATGAGTCTCTCCGCCCGATTCGCCGTTGCGGCCGCTGTCGTCGCGGCACTAGCCGTTTTTCTGCGCACGATCACTCGTCCGGTCGGGAACGCGAGCACCGAGGCGCGGCGCTTCACGTCTTCGCAGGAGTGCCGCAGCTGCCACCCCGACGTGTTCGACGAGTGGCAAGGCTCGCACCATCAGATCGCGTACTCGAACCCCGAGGTGCGCCGTCTCTCCGATGACTTTCGCAACAAGGAGTGCCAGGCCTGTCACTTGCCGCGTCCGGTGTCCGAGACCGGGCTGCTCAACCGCACGCTGCCTCGGATGACGCGGCCGGACGAGGGCGTCGACTGTCTCACGTGCCACCTCGGCGCCGACGGCCGCATCGTCGGCATGCGTGGCGGAGCCTCGGGCTGTGCTCCGGTGGCCGACGCCGACTTCCTTTCCGTCAGTCTGTGTGAGACCTGCCACAACCAGCACAAGACGACCGACCAGTGGCGCGCCAGCTCCTACGCGCGCGAGGGCGTGACCTGCAACGACTGCCACATGCCCGAGGTGCCGCGAGGCGCTGGCAGCGGGCGCCGGCACGTCTTCGAGGGCTGCCACGACCCGCAGATGCTGCGGCGCGCGGCGACGTTCGAGATGCGGCGCGAAGGCGAGGAGCTGATCGTCTCGACGACCAACAGCGGTGCCGGCCACAACTTCCCGACGGAGGAGCGCCACCGCGCCGTCGACGTCCTCGTGCGCTTTCACGGCCAGGCAGGCGCCGCCGGTGCTTGGCAGCGGCTGTACCGCTTCCGGCAGCCGTACCGCGACGAGCCGGGCGAGGACACCCAGCTGGCGGCTGGAGCGACGCACACCGAGCGGGTCCCGATTCCGCCGGACGCGGTGCGGGCGCAGGCGCGCCTCTGGTATCGACTCAACCCGTTTGCCGTGGATGGCGACGCGGCCAGCACGCTGCTGTTCGAGCGCGAACTGGAGCTGCGGTGAAGAGTGGGCTGATGGTTCTCTGCGTCGCGGCCCTCTGCGGAGGCTGCGGTGACGGACCGGACCAGGTGGCCGGCACGTCCGCTCACACGCTACCGCCGCTCGAGCTAGCGCCGCACCTGGACCTGTTGCGTGCCATCGCGAGCGCACAACCCGCCCCCCCCGACGAGCAGGCTCGGGCGGAGCTGGCGGAGCTCGTCGAGGCGTCGTTCTCGAGCGACGCGTCCGAGACGATGCAGCAGCAGGCGCTCGAGTGGCTGCTCGCGCACGAACGCGCTCGGTTTGCGCTGGAGGAGGGACTGCGCCACGCCGAACCCGGGGTGCGTTCGCACTGTGCCTACCAGCTCGGCCTGCTCGGAGATCGGACGGCGATCCCGCTGCTCTTGTGGCGCGAGCGCCAGGAGCAGGGGATCGAACCGGCATGTTGGATCATCGGCGCGCTCGCTTCCCTGGGGAACCTCTCGGGGTTGCCGCGGCTGGCGACGATGCTGACCGACTCGGCCGCCCAAGCAGCGGCCACTCCCGTGGTCGACCGCATTCTGGGCGAGGCGCGGCGCACCCCGCCCGAGCGCACCTGGGAGGCGTTGGGCGCTGAGCTTGCGACCCTGCACGAGGAGTGGCTCGCGCGCCGTCGCGCGGCGCCCGCGACCGAAGAGGAGCCCGCTCTGCGCGGGCGCCTCGCGGCGCTGCTCGTAGGGCTCGAGGAGTTCCAGCTGAGGCCGGTCGACGAAGCGCGCACAGTGTTCACGCGGCTCTCGGTCGTGCCCTCGGACCTCCTGCGGCTGGCGTTGAGCGCGGAGGAGAGGTACCTGCGCGTCCACTCGATCGAGATCGTGCGCGAGCTCGGCCGCGCGGGCGCGCCGCTCGGGGAGGCCTTGCTGCCGCTGCTCCGCGATCCCGTGGCCCGGCCGTACGCGGTCGAAGCCCTGGGCGAGGTCGGCTATGCGCCGGCTGCACCGCACTTCGTCGAGCTCCTGCGCGGGGAGGACCTCGAGCTGCGAGTCGCCGCAGCGTCGGCTCTCGGTCCGCTCGGCGACCTCTCTGCGGTCGTCCCGCTGCGTGCGACGTTGAACGACGCGACCACGCCTATGGACGTCCGTGTGCGAGCCGCTTTCAGCCTCGCGTGTCTCGATGCCAGCGACGCCGGCGAGGGCTTCCTGCGCGAGCGCCTCGATCGCGGCGACTATCATGCGCCGACGATCCGCGAGCTCCTGGATCGACTGGAGCGAGACAGGCGCGCGGCGCGAGCCATCGACGCGGCCGAGCCCCTGCCGAAGTAGGCAGGCGCATCAGTCGGACCGCAGCCGCACCCCGCTCGAAGGGTAGGAGGCAAGCACGGACTCGAGGTGGGCTCGCTCCCGGGGGGCTGCGTCCGGATCGAGTGGCGTCTTCTCGAGCGGGTCCGTGCGCAGGTCGAACAGGCGTCCGTCGCCGTACAGCTTGTGGTTCTTCGTGCGCACGAAGCGCTGCTCGGGGAAGCGGGCGTTGCCGGGACGCGGGTTGTAGTAGCAGTGGATCCACTCGCGCGGCTGGCCGCGCTGGCCGCGTACCTGGGGGAGGAAGCTGTGTCCGTCGAAAGCGCGGTTCGGAGCGCCCGCTGGGCTGCTCGAGGCGGTGAGTGCGCGCGCCAGTGGGGCGCGTGGCGCCTCGACTCCGGCCACCTCGAGTAGCGTCGGCAGGAAGTCGGTCGTGTCGACCAGGTCGTCGCACACGACGCCCGCCGGTGCGGTACCCGGCCAGCTGGCGATCAGAGGTACGTGGGTGCCGCGGTCGGTCGTCGAGCCCTTGCCCCCGCGCACGCGTCCGCTCGTCGTCTCCGAACGAATGGGGCGATCGGTGCCATTGTCGCTGGTGAACAGAATCAGCGTTCGCTCGCGTGCGCCGCAGAGCTCCAGCCGCGCGACGATGCGTCCGACGATGTCGTCGACGTACGCCATCATGCCGGCGAAGTTCTCCTGCTTGTTGCCGCTCCGGCGGTCGGGGCTGTCGGGCGTCGGCACGAACGGCGCGTGCACGAGCGCCATCGGGTAGTACAGGAAGAACGGGTTGTCGGCGTTGGCCTGGATGAACTCCAGCGCGTAGTTGCAGAAGACGTCCGGGCCGTAAACGCTGGGGCCGCCGCGGATGACGAAGCCGTTGCGGTCGATCAACGGGTGCCAGTAACGCGAGCCGAGACGATCGATCTGCCACATGCAGTACTCGTCGAAGCCCGCGTCGAGCGGGTGAGTTCCGGTTCCCGCGTGCTCGCCGTCGCGGTTGTTTCCGTAGAGCTGCCACTTGCCGACGACCGCGGTCTGGTAGCCAGCACCACGCAGCTCGTGGGCGAAGGTGCGCTCGCTCGGGTCGAGGATGCCGAAACGCACGTAGTTCCGGACGTTGCTGCGGCCCGTCATGATCTGCACGCGCGTCGGCGTGCACAGGGGCTGGCTGTGGCAGGCGGTGAAGCGCACGCCGCCCGCGGCGAGCGCGTCGATGTGTGGCGTCGCGTAGCTCGTCCCGCCCCAGTCGGCAAACGCCTCGACGCCGACGTCGTCGAGCATGATGAGGATGACGTTGGGCGGCGCCTCGGGCTCCGGCTCGATTGCCGCGCACGAAGCGCCGGCACCGGCCGCGAGCAGGGCGAGCGCCGAGGCGATACTGCGCGCTGCGCTCATGCGAGCTTCGGCGCCGTCTCGAGCGCCGCGTCCAGGATCGGGTTCTCCGGCGTATCCTTGCGCCACGCGGCGACGATCGGAAACTCGATCTTGGGCGAGGTCAAAGGCGCGACCTGGATGCCCTTGCTCTTGGGCCCGGTCGGGTCGAGCGAGGGCAGGATCGAGAAGCCCAGGCCGGACTCGACGAAGCCGAGGATGCCCTCGGCGGTGCTCGCGGTGAGCGTGCGCGAGGGGGTGGCGCCGTGACGGGCGAGGGCCTCGAGCTGCAGGTCGCGCGGCAAGAGTCCGGGCGAGTAGCTGATGAAGGGCTCGTCTCCGAACTGGTTCAGGGAGATGCGCTTCTTGCTGGCGAGGGCGTGCGTGCGCGGCATCACGATCCAGGGGCGAACCGTCGCCACCTGCATCGTCGCGATCCCGTCCGGGATCTCGGGGATGTAGTCGACGACGAGGTCCGCCTCGCCTTGGCGCAGCGCGCTGAGGTCGGGGCGCACGGTCTCCTGCAGGTGAACCTGGATGCGCGGGTGGCGCTTCTGCAGGCGCTTGATCCAGCTCGGCAGGAGATGGCGCAGAATCATGTTGGCCGTGCGGATCGACAGCTCGCCTCCGTAGTCACCCTCGCGCAACGAGCGCACGACGCCGGGCAGGCTCTCGAAGAACGGGCGCACGAACTCGTACAGCCTCTTGCCCGCCGGGGTCGGCGCCATCTGGTCCTTGCCGATGCGCTCGAACAGCGCGACGCCGAGCTCCGATTCCAGCTTCTTCACCTGCTGGTGCACGGCGGGCTGGGTGATCGGATACGGAAAGGCGCGGGCGGCGCGCGCGTAGCCGCCCGAACGTGCGACCCAGTAGAAGCCCTCGAGGCGGTGGATCTGGATCATGCCGTCTGCACGGTGCGCCCGATCTTCTCGGAGACGGCCTCCGCGATCCGGCCGTAGAGATCGTGGCCGTCGCGGTCGTCCTTCCAAGCGTCCGTAGCTGCGTCGAGGTCGTAGTGCCACGCCCGTGCGTCCGCCGCGAACCACATCTGGTCGGCTGCGGTCTGGCGGTTGAGGATGTACTTGGTGCCGTCGGGGAACTCGAGCGTGACGACGCCGTCGCTCATGCTGAAGTCGACCTCGTCGGGGTCGAAGTCCTCGAGCCAGTTCGCGACGCGCTCGAGGCAGGTGTCCGCGATCTTGAGAAAGGTCGGTCGGTCCATCGGTTCGTCCGCGGTTCGGGTGATGGCGAGGTGAGCGTCAGCCAAGTCCCATGGCGTCGACCTCGTCCTCGTCCAATCCTAGGAGGTGGCCGATCTCGTGGTAAAGGGTGAGCCGGATCTCCTCGGCCAGATGTTCCCGATCGTTCGCCATGCGCTCGAGGTTTCTCTGGAAGAGGTAGATGACGGGCGGGTGCTCCGCGCTCGCTCCGTCCGCGAGGTCGTGCAGCGTCGGACCGACGAAGAGGCCCAACAGCTCGGGCGGTGTCGCACCCGGATCCGAGCGATCGACGAGCTCGGGAAAGGGCATCGGCTCCTTGACGATGCGCACGTTCTCGAGCGGAGCACGAAACTCCGGCGGCAGCTCCTCGATCGCTCCCGAGACGACGGCGTCGAAGTCCGCGTCGCCGAGCCGCAGGGGTGGGAGCATCTCCTCGGGGGCGTTCCGGGCAGCCTCGGCAAACAGCTGGTCGGCCGCGTCGAGCTCACCGTCGAGCTCGAGGCACAGCGCAAGGCTGCACAGGACGTCGGGTCCGCGGTCGAGCTTGGCCAACGCCTCCAACTCGCGCCGCGCCTCGGCCGGCTGCCACTCGGCGAGCAGGAGCTCGGCGCGCGCCAGCGCGAGGTCGGTGTCGTCCGCTCCGAGGCCGCGCTCGGCGATCGCGAACGCGGCGCGCGCGGGCGCAACCGCGCCCAGCTCGAGGTGGGCGACGCAAGCGATCAAGTTGCGGTCCGCGTCGTTCGCCGGCAAAGCCTCGAGCGCCGTGAGCGCGGCGTGCGGGTCGCCGTCGGCGAGCGCGCGCCCGGCGATCTCGATGGGGTCGAGGTCGTTCATGCCCGTGCGCGGCGCGCCTTGGCCTTCTTCTTCGGGGCCCGCTTGCGCGCCTCTTCCTCGATGCGCTTCTTCGACGCGGCCCAGGAACAGATGGGGCAGCGCGTGAGGTCGTGACCGACGGCCGGGCAGTGCTCGCGGCCGAACCAGATGATCGCGAGGTGCACGTCGTTCCAGCGCTCTTCGGGGAACACCGCCTTCAAGTCGCGTTCGGTCTTGTCGACGTTCTTCCCGTCGGAGAGACCCCAGCGCGCGGCGAGGCGGTGGATGTGCGTATCGACGGGGAACGCGGGGACGCCGAAGGCTTGGGCCATGACGACGCTGGCGGTCTTGTGCCCGACGCCGGGCAGGGCCTCGAGCTCTTCGAACGTCGCGGGAACCTTGCCGCCGTGCAGCTCGACGAGGATCTCGGCCAGCTTCCTGACGTTCTTGGCCTTGGTCGGCGCGAGCCCGCAGGTCTTGATGTGCTCGAGGACCCGCTCGACCGAGAGCCCCGCCATCTTCTTGGGGGTCGGGCCTTCCTTGAAGAGCGCGGGCGTCACCTGGTTGACGCGCACATCGGTCGTCTGTGCGGAAAGGAGCACCGCGACCAGGAGCGTAAAGGCGTCCTTGTGGTCGAGCGGGATCGGGACTTCTGGGTAGAAGTCGTCGAGGATCGTGAGGATGCGTTCGGCCTTCTCTGCGCGCTTCATTGCGCGCAGAGGATAGCTCAACGGGCCAACGAGGCTCCCGAGAAGATCCAAACCGAGCCCACCCACGAATCCCCGTCCGGCCCTACGCCGCTCTCGCCGGGGGCTTCGACCGCGAGGTCGATGGTGCCGTCCGCGTCGACGTCGCCGACGGCGTGGATGCGCACGCCAAACAGCTCCGGCGGCGATTTTCCGTCGAGGCGGCACAGGAGGCTCCCGTCCGCGCCTGAGTGCACGCGCACGGAGCCGGGCCGTCGGGTCACCGGCGCCGGCGCCGGCGTGGCGGCGGTCCCCGCTGCTGGCAACGACGTCACGATACTGCTGACTCCGAGGTAGCCGATCGCGGCGAGGCGCGAGCCGGCCCGGCCTGGAGTGGGCATCGACGCTCCGATCGCGAAGTCGTCGCTGCCGTCGCCGTCGAGGTCGCCGAGAGCGGCCATCGAAACGCCGAGCGCCTCGCCCTCCTCGCCGGCGATCTCGTAGAGAACCGCGCGCGTCGCGCCCGACACGACACGCACGACGCCGGCACGATCGGGCCCCGCGTGCGGCAGGCCGATCGCGAGATCCTGGGTGCCGTCGCCGTCCACGTCACCGACGACGTGCGGGACGACCGGTGCGTCTCGGCTGGGAGCCGGATCGGAAGGCGCGAACCGCTCGATGATCCCGCGCTCCTCGCCCGCGCTGCCGATCGGAACGATCTCGATGTAAAGCCCGGGCCCAGGATCGGGCTGGTCCAGTGGGCGCACGACGGCGAGGTCGGTGTGCCCATCCCCGTCGACGTCGAAGCCGGGTGCCGACGCGGCGCGCCCGGCGTCGGGGCCGAAGGCCTCGAAGCCGCCGCCAGTCGCCGACGAGCACACCATTCCACTCAGCTCGAAGAACACGTCCGCGAGCCCGTCTCCCGTCAGGTCGCCGACGGTGTGCATCACCGGCGAGCCGATGACTGCCTTTGACTGGAAATCGATGAGGGTCTTGCCCTTCCTTCCCGAGCAGATCCAGTAGACGCGGCTGAGCCAGGAGTCGTCGGTTCCCTGGCCGATGAGGAAGTCGGGCACTCCGTCGCCGTCGTGGTCGCCGATCTTCTCGACGGCGTACGCCTGGCGCCGCCGATCAGGCAGGCGCCAACGGAACAGGGTCTCGCCGTTTGCGCCCGAGCGCAATGAGAACGTCCCGCCGCGATAGGCCACGAGGTCGGGAGCAATCAGCGCGAAGTCGTCGTGTCCATCGCCGTCGACGTCGCCCGCTGGCGCGATCGCGCTCGCGCCCGAGCCCAGGGACCGGATGTCGTGCCAGGTGTAGAGCACATCGACCGGCCCCCCCTCGCTCGCGGCGAAGTTCGCGCGCTCCGACCACTCGGGCGTCGAGAACGCGAGGTTGCGGAGCGGCTCGACAGCCAGCGGCCCCGCGCCGACCAGCACGAGCAGGACGGCCAGGCGCAGGCGGAAGTGCACGGCCCTCCTCATGATGTAGCGGACTCTTGCATGCTGCGTTTGCGCTCGGTGGTGGGGGACATTTCCCGAATCCCGACCCTACGCTATCGCGTGACAGCCAGTTGCCCTAGAACCGGAGGCATGACCCAGGACGAGCGCATCCGGGCCTTTCTCGACGGTGGCCCCTTCGCGGTCGCCGGTGCCTCGACGAAACGCGAGAAGTACGGCAACAAGGTCCTGCGCTGCTACGTGCAGGACGGCCGCGTCGCGTTTCCGCTGAACCCGCGCGCGGAGACGATCGAGGGCCTCACTTGCTACCCCGACTTCGCCGCGCTGCCGGAGGTGGCGCACGGGGCGTCGTTCATCACGCCGCCCGCGATCACCGACGTGCTCGTCGAGGAGGCGGCGGCAGCCGGCGTCCAGCACGCCTGGATGCAGCCGGGCGCCGAGAGCCCGGTCGCGATCGAGCGCGCCGAGGAGCTGGGGCTGAACGTGATCGCGGGCGGCGCGTGCCTGTTGGTCGTGCTCGGTTTCCGCGAGTGACCCCCTTGGACAGTGACCCTCTTGGGCTGTGACCCTTTTAGGCTGTGACCCTCTTGGGCTGTGACCCTTTTAGGCTGTGACCCCATGTCTTCCATCCTGCTCTGCCTCCCTCTCCTCGCACCGCAGACCCCCTTCGAGCTCGACGCGGAGAGTCTCGCCGCTGAGAGCAAGCTCGTCGCGAGCGCGATCGAGGAGGTGCTCGAGGTCCGCCTACCAGAAGCCGTGCGCTTCGAGATTTCAGACGCGGAGCGCATCGAGACGCCGTTGCGCGCGGAGCTCGTGCCGCAGTTCATGCATTGGGCCGGGGACGAAGAGCAGGCGCGGGCGCAGGCGGGAACGACCGCGCGCCTCATGTCGAAGGCGCTGCTCGCCAAGTACGCGACGAAGTCGAGGACCGTGCTGGTCAACCCGGACGTCTTCGCCGAGTTGGCGAAGCTCGTCGACGAACCGGCGCTCACCTCGCGCGATGCGGTGCGGGCGGTGCTCGTGCACGAGTGTGCGCACGCACTGGCTCACGAGCTCTACGACTGGCCGAAGGTCCTGACGGGGCTCGACTCGCACGACGCGATCAGCTCCTACAACGCCGTCATCGAGGGGCACGCGCAGTTCCTCGCTCGGCGCGTCTGCGGTGCGCGCGGCTGGAACGAGGGCTTCGAGACTTTTACGCGCGCGATCGGCAAGGGGGTGCCTTCAGGGGCGAGTGCTCAGGATCTGCTCGTGAAGGTCGTTGCCACGACCGTCGCGTCCGCGTACTACGACGGCGAGCGATTCGTGAAGGCCATACACGACGCCAAGGGAGCGGAGGGCCTCGCGCTCGTCTTCCGCGAGCCACCGGCCTCACCGGACTTGATCTTCCAGCCGGGGTGGTACCTCGACCCCGAGAGTCGCCCCGAGGAGGCGTACGACCTCGAGGCGGGGCTCGACGCCTTCCTGGCCGACTACGACGACACCGAGTGGATCGAGCGCAAGTTGACGATCACGACCGCGCAGCTGCGCGCGGCGATCGGGGCGCTGCCGGAGGACGTCGTCGACCGCATCGCCAAGGGCCTCGTGCGGAACTTCGCGTGTGTCGCGAACCCGAAGAAGGACCCGATGTCCGTGCAGCTCGTCGCTGCGGTCTACCAGTTCAGCTCTCCGGCCGAGGCTGCTCACTACGTGATCGCCGTCGACCAGCTGAACCGCCTCAAGGACGAGCAGATGACGACCGGTCCGATCCGCGTCAAATCGGCTGAGTACAAGGAGCTGACCGGCCCCGGGTGGACCGGCTCGCTCGCGATCAAGACCATGTTGGCCGGGGGCCAGGAGTTCCCCGTGTACGGTGTGGTCGCGACGCGCGCTGGGCTCGGGCTCGAGCTCGTCTTCTCGAATCGAGAGATGGGGCCCGAGGCGCTCCAGGCCCTCATCACCAAGATGCTCGCCGCGGCGATGAAGTCGGAGAAGTAGTCCGGTCGCGATGTAGGATCTGGACCATGTCGCTCAGGCAGATCCTCCTCGTCCTGTCCCTCGCGCTCATTCCGTTCGCTTGCAGTAGGGATTCGAGCGGAGCGGACGGTGCACTCGGCGTGCGGCGCCTCGTGCTCGTGCCGCGCGCGGCCGCAACCGAGCTACCCGAGATCGAGACCGTGCTCGACGTGCGGGACCTCTCGGCCCAGCCGGAGGTGAGCGTCGAGCTCGCCGAGCTGCGCGCGCCGCGCGGCACGATCGTGCTCGGGCTGACCGATGTCGGGCGCGTCGACCTGCCCGTGCCGGACGAGGCGCGCTTTCCCAATCAGGTCGTCGTTCATGTCGCGACGCCGCGGCGGCTCGCGATGGAGGTGCGGCTCCACGAAGGCGAGGAGGAGCTCGGCTCGGTCTTCAAGTCCCTGCGCAAGAGCGGGGGGCCTCAGCGTCACACGTTTGCGTTCCCCGCCGCCGCGCTCGCGGGAGAGCGCGTCACGCACGTCGCGCTCCTGTTCCGCGACGGCTCGCGTCGCACGTCGGGCGAGCCGCTCTCGATCCAGGTGCTCGGGGTCAAGCTGCAGCACGTCCCGCGCCGCCTGCGCATGCCGCCGACCGGTCCGTTCGAGCTCGCCGCGATCGGACTCGATGCGCGCCGCGCGACGTGCCTGTCGAGTGAGCTCCCGCTCGACGGAGCTCTGCGCCCGCAAGCGCAGGACGAGCTCGTCTTCTCGTACGGCGCACCCGATGCCGGCCGGCGTCGGGGCGATGCGACGGTCCTGCATGTGACTCTCTCCGCGCCGAACGTCGATGCGCGCCGCACGTCGTTCCCGCTCGGCGCGGACGAGACCGAGGGCTGGAAGCGCGCGAGCGTCTCGCTCGCGGACTTCGTCGGTGCCGAGACGGCGGTGTCGTTCGAGCTCGAACCCACGCTCGAGGGCGAAGCGCTCTGCCTGCTCGGCGAACCTGCCGCCGTCGCGCGCACCGCGGCCGCGCGCACCGTCGTGCTCGTCACCTCCGACACGCACCGGGCCGATCACGTCGGCTGCGCGCCGGACGGTGTCGACGTGCGCACGCCGTTCCTCGACCGGCTCGCGCAGGAAGGTGCGTACTTCGAGGACGTGTTGACCAGCGCCAACTCGACCAACCCCTCGCACGTCGCGTTGTTCACCGGGACGTCGCCGCGCGACACCGGGGTCGTCTCGAACGACGTGCCTCTCGCCGACGCGGCGCCAACCTTGGCCGAGCGCTTTCGAGGGGCCGGTTTCGTGACCTACGCCGCGACGAGCGCCGTGCACCTCGGACACGACTGGAGCGGGCTCGGGCAGGGCTTCGACCGCTTCGCCGCGCCCGTCGATCCGCAGCGCGACTCGCGCCAGACGATCGACGACTTGGCGGGCTGGCTCGGCGACGCGCGCGGTGCGCCGCTCTTCGTGTGGCTGCACGTCTTCGATGCCCACGCGCCCTACGATCCGCCGGAGGAGTACGAGCACCTCTACTACGCGGCGGACCGCGATCCGTACGACGCCGGCGCTCCGGGAGCGGATCGCTCGCTCGCGCCGTACTGGGACAGGCGCGTCGCCGACCCCGCGTACACCGAGGCCCAATACCGCTCGGAGGTGACCTACCTCGACGACCGGCTCGCCGAGCTCCTGTCGAAGCCGCGCTTCGAGCGCGCGCTCGTCGCCGTCACCTCCGATCACGGGGAGTCGCTCCGTGACGGTGTGCGCCCCTGGGACCACAGCGGGCTGCGGCCGGCGACCCTGTCGGTGCCGCTGATCCTGCATGGGCCGGGCGTCGCGGCGGGCACGCGCGTCGAGCGCCCCGTGCGGCAGATCGACCTCGGTCGGACCTTGCTCGACCTCGCCGGCTTGGGCGATCTCGCGTTTCCGGGCGAGCTCCTGCTCGGCGCCGACCTCGACGCGGACCTGAGTGAGCGGCCGCGCTTCGCCCTCGAGTCGCACGGCTGGAACGCGTCCGTGCAGCTCGGGCGCTGGATGCTCT
Organism: bacterium; assembly: GCA_024226735.1. Classification (GTDB taxonomy): domain Bacteria; phylum Planctomycetota; class UBA1135; order UBA1135; genus JAAELL01. The sequence continues at coordinate 22,509 of JAAELL010000557.1, forward strand.
TGATGACGCTACGCGTGCACCCGAGCGACGCGCGCATCTCGAGCGTGCTGCACGCGGCCTCGCTCTACGATCTCGACGCCGATCCAGAGCTCGCGCGCGATCTCTCGGCCGAGGAACCCGACCGCACGCGGCGCTTGCGCGGGATGCTGATCGAGTGGCTCGGAGCGGCGCGCGATGAGGCGTGGGCGGCGCAGGGCAGCGTGTCGAAGGAGGTCGTCGCGGAGAAGCTTGCGGCTCTCGGGTACTCGGTGGGGGACGGCGCACCGCGCTCGAACGTGTGGTACGACCCCGAGTGCGCGTGCGCGGAGTGCGCGTCGTTCGAAGAGTAGCTCTCCGCGCGCGCTGCGCATTCCAATGTGCTTGACGGATCGCCAGGACGTTCCTCAGGCTGAGAGGCATGGAGAAGATCCAGGAGAACATCCGCTCGCTTCACAGATTGTTCGTTGGTGTCCCTGCCTTGCGCATCAACCTTCAGGCCCGAAACACCCATGATCGGGCGACAATCCACAGATTCCTGGCCGAACTCGCTCACACCGCACCCACTAAACGTGCAGGAGAGCCAGAATCTGCGTCAGCGAGCCTACGCCGAGGGTCTCTCGTAGTGCCGGTAGGTCGGCGCCGAGGATCCGTAGCGGTGCCAACACGTTGATGCGTTCGATCTGCTTGACGTCCTTGGCGGCGAGACGGCCGATGAAGCTTTCGTCGATCGAGGGAGGGTCTCGTTCGTCACGTGAGCGAGCTCGTCGAGGTATGCGTTCCAGTCGATCGATCGCAACGCTTCGAGCTCGCGAAGAGCCGGGCGAGAAGCGCCGGGCTCGGGGCGTTCGAGGCTCATTAGGATCAGCAAAGCACAGACGCCGACGAGCAGTCCGTGGAGCGTGCGAGCTCCTCTTTGAATGTCCTCCATCAAGGCGCTACGTTAGCAAAAGCGGGGGGCGGATCCCGTTCACCCGTCGCTTTGTGCTGGCCGCCAGTCGACGCGCCGTGCCCACTCCTCGGCGCCCGCCATCAACACGTCGAAGACCGGGTCCTTCACGTCGTAGTAGGACTCCGCGTCGGTGGGGAAGCGGCGCGCCAGCTGGCGCTTGATCTCCGCGTATGCGTCGGCCGCCAAGCGATGCGTGCGCAGGTAGTCGCGGCACAGGAGCGCGTAGCGCTGGTTGAAGCGACCCTCGGCGCGGATGTGGCAATGGACGGCTACGTCCCTGGGATCGGCTTCCGTTGCGCGCGCCGGTGCGTGGCGCGTCGCGTAGAGCTTCGCCAGCTCCCGCGCGGGCAACTCCAGGCCGGGCGGGCAGTGGTCGCCGTCGATGTCGGCGCGCCACTCGAGGTTCGTGCGATCCACGGCGGCGTGCAGTGCGGCTGCGTCCAGGTCGCGCACGGTGATCTGGACGTCGAGAATGTCCTTGGCGTCCAGATCCGGCACGGCGGTCGAGCCGATGTGGTCGATCCGCAGCGCCAGGTCGCCGAACGCATCGCGCAACGTGCGCGCGAGGGCGGCGAACTCGGCTGGCCACGCCGTGCGGTAGGGCAAGATCTGAATCGTCTCCGGCATGAGTTGGTCAAGCGTAGGAGGCTGCGCCATAGATAGCGAGGTGGCACGCGGCCCTGGGTTTGCGCTGGCGGCGTTGCCGAGGCACCCGAGTAGCGCAGCGACTACGCGGGAGCCTCGGCGCCTTGCCAGCACAAACCCAGGGCCGTGTGCCACTTCGCTATCTATGGCGCAGCCTCCTAGCGGGCCGGGTGCTATCGTGTCCGCGCCCATGCGCAAGATCCTGATCGACGGGCTGCTCGGGTTGGTGCTGAGCGCGGTCCTCTTGGGGGGCGTCGAACTCGCCCTTGCGTTCGCCGGCGTCGGCGCGACGGGTGGCGGCCACCTCTCGCGCGGCTTCGATCCGGCCGCGTCGTACATCGCGTCGGTCGCAGACGACGCCGGTGTCTTCCGCACGCGTTACCGTGACGACGGGCACGACGTCACGATCCGGCCGAAGGGCGGGCGCGCGCGGGTCCTGATGTTCGGCGGATCCAACGTGCGGGGCTTCCCGGTGCACCTGCTCGGCCAGCGGCTCGAGCACCACACGAACAACGCCTTTCAGGCCGTCAACCTCGGCTGCAACGGCTACGGGAGTGAGCGCGTCGCGATCGTCGTTGACCAGGCGCTCGAGCAGCTCGAGCCCGACCTGCTCGTGGTCTACACGGGCCACAACGAGTTCACCGAACGCGGCTTCGCGGACGAGCTCGAGAGCCAGTGGGGGGCGCATGGAGTCATTTTGGGCGAGAGCGTCAAGCGCCTGCGCACCGTGCGTGCGCTCGCCGGCTGGTTCAGCGCCGAGCCCGAGAGCATGCCGCAGACCGGGCCGGATGCTGCGCGCGCCGTCGAGCCGCGCAGCCGACCCGACATGGCGTTCAACCGGCTGCAGTACGACGAGACGCTCGCGTACTTCGAGGCCTTTGAACGCAACCTGCGCGGGATCTGCGCGGCCGCGCGCGCGCGTGGTGTGCGGCTCGTGCTCGGCACGCCGATCTACAACCGCTTCTCGGCTCCTTTCAGCTACTCGCTCCCGAAGGGCGCCACGCAGGCGGCGCGCGAGGCGTTCGTGCGGCTCGCGGACGAGGCGCGTAGCGACTACCCGCCGTACTTCGCGGACCTCCTGTCGCGCCGCTCCGTCCAACGCGTGCACTCGAAGGATTGGGGGCGCGAGCCGAGCGAGCCGTTCGCCACGCTCGACATGCCCGGCTGGCGTGCGTGCAGCGGACCGCTCGCGGACTTCGAGCCGTCACTCTTCGGGCCGTCCGGTTGGAAGCCTCGTATTCGCGCCACCTACGCAGCGCTCGCGGCGCTGCACACCGGAGCTGAAGAGGCCGGCGAGCGCGCGGCGCTCGAGCGCGCTGAGGCGAAACTGGTGTTGGCGCTCGAACAGCTCCCCGATCATCCCAGCGCGCTCTTCGAGCTGGCGCTCGTACGGACGGCGTTGAAGCGCGAGGCGGTGGAGGTCGCCATGCTCTTCGAGCAATCCGCAGGCTTCGACCGTGCTCCGCGCAAGGCGAACGGGATCGTGCACGAGATCCTGCGCTCGGTCGCCGCGGATCACCCCGAGGTCCTGTTCGTCGACACGGACGCCCTGTTCCGTGAGCGCAGCCCGATGGGGCTCGTCGGGTGGGAGGTGATGATCGATCACTGCCACATGAACCCCGGCGCGGCCCGCATCCTGATGAACGATCTCGCTTCCGCGATCGCCGAACGCTGGTTCCAGTAGGAACCCCGCCGGCGAGAAACAGCTCCAATCTGCTCAAGGCCGCGGCGCGGCCCGCCCCTGCTCGAGGCCGGCAGCGCACAGACCTACAACGTCGCCGTCGAGGGCACGTCGGCGAGTCCGCAAGTGGACCTGGCGACGTTCGATGGCAACGGCCTGCGCCACATCGCCGATGCGGAGCAGGCGAACGTCGCCGTGACCATCGAGGTCGGCAAGGTCGGACAGGGCGAGGCCGGAGCGATGAAGCTCGGCGACCGCTGGTACCCGACCTTCGAGATCAAGGTGCCGTTCCAGGTCAACATGCGTCACTGGAGCGGATCGTCCCTAGGCGCGCGTAGCGGCGTCTTCTCCGACTTCCTCACGTTCAAGCAGCTGCAGAGCTTCCCGACGCGCGAGAAGGCGATCGGCGCGATCGAGACGGTGCGCAAGCTCGCGAAGAGCCTCTTCCAGGAGCGCGACATCGCGATGGACGTTCCGGTCGTGCGCTCGGCTGCCGGGCTCGAGCTCGAGGAGGCCTACGAGCTCCTGGCCGCCGCCGAGGAGCCCGCCGACGTGCGCGCTGCGCTGCGCCTCTACGAGCGCGCCGGCATGAGCCACACCAATGATGACGGCTCGGCGAACAACACCGCCAACTACGGCATCGCGTGCGGCATGGCCGCGTGCCACTTGATGCTGCGCGACCTGTCGGCTGCCTGGGAATACGCCACGCGCGCCAAGGACTTCGAGCCGACGGGACGCGAGGTCGACCAGATCCGCAACATCGTCTACCAGCAGGAGGTCACGACCGGCGAGCGCGTCATCCCCGAGGCTGAGCGGGCCGAGATCGATGAGGCGGTGAACACGGCCGAGAAGTGGGGCAAGCTGCTCGGGAAGTTCGCGGAATAGAAGGCCGGCCGGGAATCCGCAGGATTCTCGGACGGGCTGCTGCTGTCTCGGCGTCAGCCGTGGCTTCTACCCCCGCTCCCCGACCGCGACTGCCAGCGCGAGCCCGGCGTCGTGCGTGATCGTGATGTGCACCTTCTCGATCCCGCGCCGCTGGGCATGCTCGGCGCTCTTGCCGTGCAGGCGCAGCTCCGGCGCCTGCCCGCTCGCGCGGTGGACTTCGATGTCGACCCAGCGCACGCCGAGCTTCCAGCCCGTGCCGAGGACCTTCATCACCGCCTCCTTGACCGCGAAGCGGCCGGCGTAGTGCGTGAAACGCGCCGCCTTGCGCCGGTCGCAGTACGCCCGCTCGTCCACGGTGAAGACGCGCTCGAGCAAGCGTTCGCCGTGCCGTCCGTAGGCGGCCTCGAGACGGTCGACGCGGGTGATGTCGGTGCCGATGGCGACGATCGACATCAGGACGCCTCGATCTCGACGAGCGGCGCCCCCTCTTTCACGTCCTCGCCGTCACCGGCGAGGACGCGCACGACCCGCGCCCGCGCGGGGAGGCCGCGCACCGCGCGGTAGGGGATGCGCGTGAAGGTCTTCATCACTTCGATCAGGCCGATCGGGGCTCCGTCCTCCAGGATCGTGCCCTCGGCGATGAACGGCTCGGCGTCCGGTGCCGGACGCAGGTAGAAGCGCCCCGTCTGCGGCGCCGCGACGTGCAGACCCGCGCGGGGGTCGTCCTGCGCCGCGTCCGTGCCCATGTGCTCGCCGGCGGTGTCGAACGGCGCGAGCTCGTACAAGACGTCGCCGTGGCCGACGGGAGCTCGCACGAGGTCGGGGCGTTCGGAGACGACGACGCCGTGCACGCCGTGCGGCACGACGAGCTCGCTCGCACGCGCGAGGCGCAGCAGCGTTCCCGCGGACTGGCCCGCCGCGAGCGCGCTGCCCGGCCCGAGCGCGCGCGTGAAGAGGCCGGCGTCGGGAGCGAGGAGCAGGACGCGGTCACCTTCGTTTTGGACGAGGAGTTCGATCGTTTCGCGCATGTCAGCCCCGCGGCTCCGCAAGCGCCGCCAGGTCGTGTAGCGACCAGATGCGCGGGTTCTTCGTGCGCCGGCCGCCGAGCGATTGGTACGCGGCTTCGGCGAGGGTCTCGAGCCAGGCGCGCAGCTCGTCGAAGCGCACGATCTCGTCGGTGTCCATCTGGCTCGCCGCCTTGTACGGGTCCATGTCGCCCTCGATGCGCGCCTCGGTCTCGGCCATGCCGCGCTCGATCTCGGCGCGCTCGGCGGGGTCCTCGACCGCGATCTCGAAATCGTCGTCGAGCTTGGTGTTGTATGCGGCGATCGCGAGCGTGCGCCCCTCCATCACCGACAGCCGCGTCAAGGGCGTCGAGAGCTGCACGACGGGCTCGTACGGCATGCCGGCCATCGCGTAGTAGCCCGCGCCCGACGCCTTGCGCAGAAGGACCGTGAACATCGGCACTTGGTTCGTGCTGTTCGTGTAGATCAGGCTCGAGCCGTAGGACAACAGGCCCTGGCGCTCGGCCTCGACGCCGATGTCGAAGCCCGAGATGTCCTGCAGCCACACGAGTGGGATGCCGTCGTCGTTGCATGCCCGGCTGAACGCGGCGACCTTGGCGATGCCCTCCTTGTAGAGGATGCCCGCGGGCTTCTTCGCGGAGTGGTGCTCGGGGTCATCGACGAGCCCCTGGCGGTTGATGACGAAGCCCATGTACAGGCCTGACACGCGGCCGATCCCGACGACCATCTCCTCGCCGCGGTCCGGGAGGATCTCCCAGAAGAGGCTGCGATCGACGAGACGCGCGAGCACCTCGTGGGCCTCGTACGTCATCCGGTGGTCGGACGGGAAGATCCCGGTGAGCTCACGCGACGGCTGGAACGGATCGGCGGCCTCGGCGCCGTGGCGGTAGAAGTCGCACGAGCTCGAACCGAGCCGCTCGATCTCGGCGCGGATCATCGTGAGCGCCGTCACGTCGTCGGGGACGCGCACGTCCGCGCAGCCCGACTGATGCACGTGGACCTCGGGTCCGCCGATGTCGAGGCTGGAGAGGTGCTGGCTCTTCGCGCCTTTGATCAGCGCGGCGCCGGCGATGACCATGTACGCCTGCTCGGTCATGTACACCCGGTCGGAGATGATCGGCATGTACCCGCCGCCCGCGATGCAGTCGCCAAACACGCCGGCGATCTGCGGGACGCCGGCGGCGGCGAGGTCGGCGTTGCGCTTGAAGATGTGCCCAGCGCCAGTGCGCCCCGGGAACGAGCGCGCCTGCTCCGGCAGGAAGAGCCCCGAGCAGTCGACGAGGTAGACGACCGGGAGCGAGAGCCGCAGCGCCATCTCCTGCGCGCGCTCGATCTTCTCCGGAGTGCGCGGCCACCACGAGCCGGACGCGACCGTGTTGTCGTTGGCGATCACCATCGTCCAACGGCCGGCGATCCGCGCGAAGGCGGTGACGACACCCGCGGAGGGTGACTCGAGCTTGCCGAACTTCACGCCGTGGTTGACGAACGTGCCGACCTCGAACGTGCGCGTGCCGGCATCCTTGAGCCGTTCGATGCGCTCGCGCGAGGTCAGCTTGCCCTTGGCGTGGACGCGCGCTTTGTACTTCGCGCCCCAGCCGCCGGCGACCCGGGCGCGTCGCTCGTCGAGCGTCCCGTGCCGCTCGGAGAGAGCCGAAGCGTTCGCGCGGAAGCTCGCGTCGTCGAGGAAAGCATCGATCGAGGAGCCAATCGGGGCGAGGGGGACGTGGGCCAAGTGCGGTTCCTCTCGGGACTAGGTGGGCCAGCCGGGGATCGAGCGCGTGTCGTACTCGCCGCTCTTGAACTCGGGGCTGTCGAGGACCGCGAGGTGCAGCGGCAGTGTCGTGGCGACGCCCTCGACGCGGCTCGCCGCCAGGGCGCCGCGCATCGTCGCGATCGCAGCCTCGCGCGTCTCGCCCCAAGCGATCACCTTCGCGAGCAGCGAGTCGTAGTACGGCGACACCTCGTCGCCCGCCTGCAGGTGGGTGTCGATGCGCACCGCACCCGGGTCCACGTCCGCCGCGAACTCGAAGGTCGCGAGCCGTCCGGGCGTCGGCCGGAAGCCCTGCGCGGGATCCTCGGCATTGATGCGGCATTCGATCGCATGGCCACGCACGGCGACGTCGTCCTGGGTCAGGCCGAGCGCCTGGTTGGCGGCGCTGCGCAGCTGCGCGAGGACGATGTCGATCCCGGTCACCGCTTCGCTGACCGGATGCTCGACCTGCAGGCGCGTGTTCATCTCCATGAAGTACAGCGTGCCGCTCGTGTCGTCGCGCAGGAACTCGATCGTCCCCGCGCCCGCGTAGCCGACCTGCACTGCGGCTGAGGCGGCGAGCTCGCCGAGCGCGGCGCGCTCGTCCGCGTCGAGCGCGGGGCTGGGGCTCTCCTCGATCAGCTTCTGGTGGTTGCGCTGCACCGAACAGTCGCGCTCGCCGAGGTGCACCGCCGCGCCGAACGCGTCGGCGAGGATCTGCACCTCGATGTGCCGGCCACCCTCCAGGTAGCGTTCGAGGTAAAGCGCGCCGCTGCCGAACGCGGCGAGGGACTCGGCGCGCGCGGCGCCAAAGGCCTCGCGCAGCTCACGCGCGTCCGTGCACATGCGCATGCCGCGACCGCCGCCGCCCGCGTCCGCCTTGAGGATGATCGGGTAGCCGACGTCCTCCGCCGCGGCGAGCGCAGCCTCGACGTCGTCGAGCAAGCCTTCGCTGCCCGGGATCGGAGCGAGCCCGGCGGCGCGCATCGCGACCTTCGCGGGCCACTTGCGGCCCATGCGCTCCATCACGCCGGGCCGCGGGCCGATGAAAGTCAGCCCGTGCTGTTCGCAGAGCGCGGCGAAGCGCGGGTTCTCGGCGAGAAAGCCCCAGCCCGGATGGACCGCCGCGCAACCCGTTTGCCGCGCGGCCTGCACGACGGCGTCGGCGCGCAGGTAGCTCTCCTTCGGAGCGCTCCCGCCGATGCAGACGTGACCGTCGAGCGCGGAGAGCCACGAGGCGTCGGCGTCGGCGCTCGAGACCACGCCGTACGGCGCGATACCGATCTCGCGCGCGGCGCGAGCGACACGGACGGCGACTTCACCGCGATTGGCGATCAGGAGCCTGTTGAACATCAGAAGCGTGGATGGGGAGTGGGGCGCGGTAGAGTAGCAACCGATGCTCCGGCTCTCGATCCTCCTTCTCGCCCTCCTCGCGTCAGCCCCTTCGTCCGCGGGCGAAGACGTCCGCTCCGCGCTCGCGCGCCTCGCCGACCCGAGCGCGAGGTCGCGCCTGGCGGCCCAGCGCTGGCTCGGTGTGCACCTTTCCAGGGACGACTTCGCGGACGTCGCGGGTGCGGCGCGCGCGGATGCGGCCGAGGTGCGACGCCGGCTGGCTCTGGCCCTGGCGAGCGACGACCGGCACCTGGGCCTCGCGGTCCTGCTCTTGACCGACCGCGACGAAGGCGTGCAGGGAGTGGGGGAGTCGGCGCTGGCCGAGATGCTGGCACGCTGGAGCTCTTCGACCCGCGACGGTCCGTTGCGCCCCCGGTTCTTGCCGCTGTCCTGGATCGAGCGCATCACGACGCCGCTCGAGATCGCGACCCGAGCCGACACGGTCGAGGGCACGGGCGACCGCTTGGCGCGCCTCGCGCGCGGCGCGGCGCCGATCGTCGTCGACCCGAGCCTCGCCGACGGCGTGCGCCCACCCGCGCGCGGCGCCGGCTCGCGCTCGGTCGCGGAGGGGCCGTGGGGCGCGGTGCTCAAGCGCTGGGCGCGCGACGCGCGCGTCTCGTTCGAGGTCTACGGCTTCCGTGAGCTGGGCGAGCAGGACGCCGAACGCTCGCGCGCTTGGGTGCGCGTGTGCAAGCGTGGTGACGAGGGCGAAGCGTCGACGCTGTCGCACGTGCTCGAATGGTGCAAGGGCCTGATGCGCAAGCACGACCCGGCGTGGAACGCGGCCTGCGCCCGTGCGCTGGCGTCGCTCGACTGGCCGGCCGCAATCGTCCTGCTCGAGGAGCGCTGGGTCGTCGACGGCCAGGTTCCGGCGCTGTCGGGTCTCCTGCACGCCGCGGGCCGCGGGCGCGTCTCGCCGGCGCTCGCCCAGGTCGACAACTTGCGCTCGGTGCTGGTGCTACCGCTCACCGGTTCCGAGCCCGTGCGCCGGGCGGAGCGACTCGGCCGCGCGCTTCTGAACCTGTCGCCGTTCGCCGTCGACGGCACTCCGCTCACGCCGCTCCTGCTCGAGCGTTGGGACGCGTTGACGCCCGCCGAGCGCTGGGTGCGCTTCGTCGCGCTCGAAGGTCAGGGCATCCGCGACGGTCAGGCCGCGCGCAGGGCGCGTGCGGTGCTCACGGACGCCGAGGCTCCTTTCTACTTGCGGCGCCAGGCCGCCCGGGCCCTCGAGAAGACACGCGCGCGCGGCGAGCGCGTGGTCGTCGAGCGCGGGCTGAGCGCGCTCTTCGAGCACGAGCCCCCCGGCGGAACGCTCCCCCGCATCCTCGCCGCGGCCGGCGCGGATCCGCCCGCGCTCGGGGCCCGCGCCTGGCTCTCGCTCGACGACGCCGAGGCGCGACTCGCGTTTTGTGAATGGAGCCTCGCGGCCGGCGCCCAGGACGTCGCGGCGGCGACGTTCGAGGCGGCGCTCGAGGGCGGGGCCGTCGACGTGAACACGCTCGCGTCGCGCCTGCGCTCCTGGGTGGGCAACGGTCAACGCGGACCGACCGGCGCGATGCTGGAGACGCTGCGAAGTGCCGCCACGGATGACGCCGGACGCGAGCTGTTGACCGAGCTTGCGCTCCGCGCCGGCGTCGCCGATCCCGAAGCCAGACGAGCGTTCTTCGACGCCCAGCTCGCGGCGCGCGCCCAGCGACCCGCGGACCCCACGGTCCTGCGCCGCATCGCCTGCGTGGCGGCCGACCCGGCCCTCGGCGCCGCGGCGCGCGCGGCGATCGTGGAGGCGCTCGTGGACGGCGTCCCGGCGCGGGCACTGCGCCCGGCGGTCGAGCTGGCGCAGGACGAGCTCCTCAGGGCCCGCGCGGACGCGGATCGCGAGCTGTTCCTCGCGACGCTGCGGCGCGAGGCGGGGCGCACCGGGCATGATTTGACCGAGCAGCTGTATGCGCGGGACTGGCCGCCGGAGGCGGGGGTCGAGCCCCGCCGCCTCGACCACCTCGACCACCACCTCCGCTCCCCCTGAGACGGAACTGGCTGGCTTGCGTGTTGCTCGGGCGGGCGCGAGCGCGCTCAAGGCCTTGTCGTGATTGGGCTTACGTGATCCGGTTCGGCGAGCAGGGCCTCCGCCGCGGCGCGTGGCGCCCGAATCGAGCTCTCGTGTAGCTCCACGCCGCATTTCTCGTAGGAAGTCGCATCAATCGCGACAGGCAATCACACCACTAGATCTGGCAGAAACGGTGCACCCGACGGGGGGGCAGCTTGTTAAGTAGAAATGCGATCGGACCTTGTGGACCGCCCCGATCGTGCCGATGAGCCCTCATCTCCTCTAGCCCCCTATGGCCGAGCTCAATCCGAACCCCCGCACTTTCGAGGCCGCGGATCCCGACGAGTCCCGTCGCGTTCCGTTGACACGCGAGGAGATCGCCGTCGCGACCTCGCCGCGCAGCCAGGTCGCCGAGCAGTTCCGAGCGCTACGCAACTCGATCCACGCCCTCAACCCTGACGGGGCCTCGCACACGCTGGTCGTGACCAGCGCGCTGCGCGGCGAAGGGAAGACGGTCGCGACGATCAATCTCGCGGTCGCGATGGCCGAGATGCCGGGCACCCAGGTGCTCGTCGTCGACGCCGACCTGCACCAACCTGCGGTCGAGGACTACTTCGGACTGCCGCGGCGTCAGGGGCTGACCGAGGTCCTGCGGGGCAAGCTCCCGATCGACCTTGCGGTACGCCAGACGTCGTCGACCGGCGTGTCGATCCTCGGTCCGGGCGAGCTGCCGAGCAACTCGTCCGAGCTGCTCGGGTCCGACCGCATGCGCTCGGTCATGAACCGTCTGCGCCAGAACTACTCGTACGTGCTGATCGACACGCCCGCGGCGATGTCGATCTCCGACGCGAGCCTGCTCGGCGCGATGGCGGACGGCATCCTGCTCGTCGTACGCCTCGGCGAGACGCCGCGGCACTTCGTCGAGATGACGCACAACAGCCTCGAAGCGCTGGGTGGGAACGTCCTCGGGACGTGCCTGACCGGGGCGCATGAGGTCGACGCGCGGCAGGGATACGCGAAGAAGAGCTGAAGCGCCCACAGCGGGCAGCGGATCGACTCTCGGCTACGTGGTGAAGAGAAGCTGACCCGCGGGAGCAGGTTCGGCCGTGGCCGAAGGTGCGGTGGCTCCACCGACCTTGCGCGCCGTGAGGAGCGCAAAGCCCGCCGGCACGAACGTCAACGCCAGCAGCGTCGCGCCGAGCACGCCGCCTCCGATCGCCACGGCGACCGGCGGCCAGAACACGCCGCCCGCCAGGACGAGTGGAGCGAAGCCGGCGGCGGTCGTCAGCGTCGTCGACGCGACGTGGCGCACGCTGCGCAGTGTCACGTCCGCGATCGCCTCACGGTCTCCCGCGCGCGCTCGCTCGTCGTTGCGCAACGCGGCGAGCACCACGATCGAGTCGTTGATCGCGACGCCGACCAGGCCCATCGTGCCGACGATCGCCATGAAGCCGAACGGGTGGCCGAAGAGCCAGACGTTGCCCAGGGCGAGGCCGACCGACAGCAGGCCGACCGCCGCGATCAGGAGCGCGAGCGCGAAGGAGTCGAGGGAGAGGACCAGGGCAGCGGCCATCAGGACGGCGAGGATGCCAGCCGTCGCGGCCAGGGCCGTGACGGCGTCGTCGCGCTCGGACGCTTCGCCTCCGATCTCGAGCGCGTACCCCTCGGGCAGCGCGAAACTGCTCGCAACGAGCTGCTCTTGCAGCTTGCCGAGGGTCTTGGCGGGGAGCGCTCCCGCTTCGAGGTAGGCCTGCACGGTGTTCGATCGTGCGCCGCCTCTGTGTGCGATGTCGGCTAGCTGCGGCGCGAGCTCGAAGTGGCCGAGCGCCGACAGCGTCGTCCACTCCTCGCCGCCTCCTACGGGCAAGGCCAGTGCGGCGATCTCCTCGAGGTCGCGGCGCTCGAGGCCGCGTAGCCGCACGCGCACGGGGAGCTCTTCGGTCGCCTCGAGCACCGAGCCGCCGACGACACCCTCGAGGCCGGCTTCGAGAAAGCCGGCCACGGCCGCGTTGTCGAGGCCGAGCAGGCGTGCGCGCTCCTCGTCGAGCACGAGCGTCAGCTGTGGCTCGCCCCGCTCGAGCTTGGCGCGCGTGTGGCGCACGTCCGGCAGGCCCGCGAGCGTCGCGCGCAGTTCGTCGCCGATGGCGCTGAGCCGCGCGAGGTTCGGCCCGGTGACGTGCAGCTCGACGGGAGCTTCGAACGGCGGGCCCTGCTCGATCTGGCGCGCGAGGGTCTGGGCGCCCGGGAAGCTCTGGTCGAGCTCGCGCTGGAGCGCGGAGATCGTCTCGCGCGGGCGCTCACTCGAGCGCAGCTGGACGATCGCCTGCGCGTAGAACGGCGCGTTGCGCTGGCTCTCGACGAGGTTGTAGTAGAACTTCGGCGCGCTGCGACCGACGAACCAGTGGACCTCTTCGACTTCGGGCTGGGCGAGCATCTGCTCGCGCATCGCGAGCGCGACCGCCCGCGTCGCATCGAGGCTCGCATGACGCTCGAGCGTGAGGTCGAGGACGAACTGGTCGCGGTCTGCCGGGGGGAAGAACTGCTCCTCGAGCTGTGCGCCGCCGACGAAGCCCGCGATGGGGAGGGTGAAGGCGATGGCGAACGCGAGCACCGGCCGCGCGACGATGCGCCGCAGGAACGAGCGCGTGGCGCGCGTGAGGCGCTCGCTCGCGAAACCACGTGCGAGCAGACCCGCGCCCGGTTCGGCGGGGGCGAGCCGGCCTGCGAGCGCGGGGATGACGGTGAGCGCGAGGAAGAGCGAGCTCGCAACCGCGAGCACGACGCTCATCGCCATCGGCCCGACGAACTCGCCCGCGGACCCGGGCATGAGCACGATCGGCATGAACGCCAGGACCGTCGTGAGCGTCGAGCCGACGAGCGGGGCCGCGAGCAGTCGCACGGTCTGGCCGACGGCCGCGCGAGCGCCGACGCCGGCGTCCAGCCGATGCCGCATCTCGTCGACGACGACGATCGCGTTGTCGATCAAGAGGCCCAGGGCGATGATCAGGCCCGTGACCGACATCTGGTTGATGGGGATCCCGAGGAAGCGCATCCCCGTCAGCACCATCAGGCTCGTCAGCGGCAAGGCCGTTCCGACCAGCAGCGCGGAGCGCCAGCCCATCATCAACAGCACGACGAGGACGACCGCGCCCGCGCCCAGTGCGAAGTTGCCGAACAGCCCGCTGAGGCGCTCGGTCGTGTAGCGGCTCTGCTCGAAGAGCGTTTCGAGGCGCACGCCGCGCGGGAGCTGCGTCCGGAACGCGGCAAGGTCCGCGCTCGCGCGCGATGACCAGCGGTCGACGCGCTGACCCGGCAGCATGCGCGCGGCGACGACGACCCCGGGCCTGCCGGCGATCAGCGCGAGGTCGGAGGCGGGATCGCGGAACGACTTGGTCAGCGTGCCGAGGTCGGAGAGGGGCACGAAGCGCCCGCTCGCGCCGGACTCGATCGGAAGCTCCGCGACGCGCGCCAGCGAGTCGAGCTCGCCCTCGACCTCGAGCCGCACCTCGCTGCCGGGCGAGCGTAGGCTGCCCGCCGGCAGCTTGGCGTCGGCGGCAGCCGTCGCGGCGGCGACGTCGGCGACGGTCAATCCCTGCGCCGAGAGGAGCGCGGGGTCGACCTCGAGGAGGATCTCCTCCTCGGCCTCCCCGAACAGCTCGGTGCTCTCGGTGCCCGGCACGTCGCGTAGGAGGTCGGCGAGGTCGGCGCCGAGCCGGCGCAGGATCGCGCGGTTCGGCGCGCCGTCCTCCCACACGAGCCCGACGATGCGCGTGTAGGCGGTGATCGTGAACTCCTCGAGGTCGGGCGCGCCGGCGCCGGCCGGCAGGGTCGGCTCGACGTCGGAGATCTCGTCGCGGATGCGCGACCACACGACGTCGACGTCGTCGATGCTCTCGTCGAGCTCGACCGCGATCGTCGAGATGCCGGCGCGCGAGGAGGACGTCAGGAGGTGGACCTCCTCGACTTCGCGCAGTGCGTCCTCGAGCGGCTGACTGACGAGCGCCTCGACGCGCTCGGCGCTCGCGCCCGGAAAGAGGGTGAAGACCGTCGCGTTGCGGCCGATCAGCTCCGGATCCTCGGCGCGCGGGAGCACGGCGAACGAGGACAGGCCCGCGACGACGATCAGCGCGATCGTCAGCGTGAGCAGGCGCGGCTGGCGGAAGAACAGATCCTGCATGGCTCGCTCCTCAGTCGACGCGGCGCGGCGTCGGTGCGACGTGTTGTCCGGGGGCGACGCGCTGGGCACCGCTCGCGAGAATGCGGTCCCCCGTGCGCAGCGTGCCGCGCACGAAGGCGCGCGAGCCGTCGGAGTGCAGCACCTCGACCTGCGCGCGGGCGACGGTGTCGTCGGCCGTGATGACGTACAGCGACCACAGTCCGCGGGTCGCTTCGGTCAACGAGTTCACTGGTACCCAGAAGCCGTCGGCGGCGACGTGCGAGCGCAGGGACAGCCGGGCGAGCTGGCCCGGTAGGGCACGCGGCGCGTCGGCCGGGTCGAGCTCGAGCACGAGCGTCGCGGTGCGCGTCGCGCGGTCGAGCTCGGGGAGCGTGCGCGCGAGCGTCGCGTCGAGCGTGTGCGGGCCGACAACGAGCGCCAACACTGCGCCGGGCGCGAGCTCCGCGGGAGCCTGTTCGGGCACGCCGATCCAGGCTTCGATTCGCTCGCGCTCGACCAGGCGCAGTGCGGCCTGCCCGACACGGGCGACGGCGCCGTCCTCGATGTAGCGCGCAGCGATCTGACCCGCGAACGGCGCGACGAGGACGCTGTCGTCGAGCTGGACGTCGACCGATGCGATCTGGGCTTCGATCTCGCGCACGGCGGCGCGTTGGGCGTCGACTTGCTCGCGGCGCGTACCGGCCTCGAGCTCGGCGAGACGGCTGCGCGCCCCCGCGAGGCGTGCCCCGAGCGTGCGCGTCTCGGCTTCGGCGACGTCGAGCATCTCGACCGCGATCGCCTCGCGCGCGAGCAGGTCGCGGCGCCGGGCCTCGCGACGCTCGGCGAGCGCGCGATCGGACTCGAGCGCGGTGACCGTGGCGCGCGCAGCGTCGATCACTTCCTTGCGGGGACCGGCTTCGAGCTCGGCCAGGACGGCGCGCGCGCGCTCGAGGCTGGCGACCAGCTCGGCACGCCGCGTCTCGAGGTGCTCGGCGTCCAGGCGCACCAGGACGTCGCCTGCCTGCACCGCTTGCCCCTCGCGCACCGCGAGGTGGGTGACGCGCCCGCCCATCTCGAAGCCCAGCTCGGCACTGCGCCTCGCACGCAGCTCACCGGTGTAGGTGCGCATGAGATCGAAGCCGTCCTGTGGCTCCAGTCGGAGCGTCTCGACCGGAATCGGAGCGGGGCTGGCGGCGGCGGGGTTCGCGCCCGCGCCGAGTGCGGAGCTTTCGAGGGGCAGCAATCCGTAGCCGATCCCGCCGAGGACGAGGACGCCCACGAGTAGGGCCCGGTTACGCTTAGTCGATGTTTGACGGTTCGTCATTTCTTGTGCACAGAGTGAGCTGTTCGAGGTTGCATTCGTTAGGCGAGGCCGGCCCGACGGGCCTCGTCGGGGAAGATTTCGCGCAGCGCCCGCTCGCGTGACGCGAGATAGTCGTGCTCGGTCGAGAGCGGCTTCCATCCGCAGCCGTCCAGGAACATCTGGGCGTTCCGCAGCAGGCCGGGCAGGGGGTCCGAGAGATACTCGTCCTCGAGGAAGCGGCCGTGATCCCGCAGCTTGAACGCGCCGACGTAGAGCGACCAGAGTCCCGACGCGATCTGCTCGACCGTCTGCCCCGGGGCGATCTCGATCTCGCCGCCCGCGACCGCGTCGCGCAGGATCCCCGTAGCGACGCCGAAGCAGCGGAACTCGCACGCTGCGCAGAATTCGGTGCGTTTCGAGTCCGCCTTCTCCCGGATCGAGTGGGCTCGAACCAGGTTCTCGGCTTGCTCGTGGTGGGGGTAGAGCGCGTAGAAGAGCTCGGCGGCGACGCCGACGGCTCCCATTCGCTCGCGACTGTGGCCCTCGAAGGTCGCTGCGCGCTCGAAGAGCTTGGCGCGGATCTCGCCGCTGGCGCTCAGGATCGCCGCGACGACGTCTTCCTTGCTCTTGAAGTGCTGGTAGATCGTGCCCTTGGAGTACTCCATCTCCGCGGCGATCTTGTCCATCGTCAGCCCGATGTAGCCCTGCTCGACCAGGAGGCCGAGGGCGACGTCGACGATGCGCTCCTCGCGCTCGGCGATCTCGCGCTGCTTGCGGGCTGATGTGGGCATAGGCGACTTGTCGTCGATAATTGACGGATAGTCAAGTCTAAACCCGATCCTCTCGAGGCCCCTGCCGGGCCCGTGCGTATCCTGGACCCCGTGGCCGGCACCGAGTCGCGCAAGACGGATGAGAGCGCACCGTTCGACGTGTCGCTCGTCGCGCACAGGCCGGGGGTCGTCGCGGCGACCGGAGGGCTCGGGATCGTCGCCGAGCACGGGTTCGACGACGCCGGCGAGATCGATTTGCTCGTCGTGCCGGGTGGGGTCGGGACGCGGCCGCTCCTGGAGGATCGGGAGGCGCTCGCTTGGATCGAGCACTCGGCGAGCGCGGCTCGGCTGACGACCTCGGTCTGCACCGGGGCGCTGCTCCTCGCGCGTGTCGGGGCGCTGCGCGATCGGCGCGCGACGACGCACTGGGCCGCGCTCGATCTGTTGGGGGAGATCGATCCGAGCATCGACGTTCGACGCGACGAGCGCGTCGTGTGCGACGAGGTCATCACGTCGGCCGGCGTCTCGGCGGGCATCGACATGGCTTTCCGGGTCGTCGAAGAGCTGCATGGCGCCGCGGTCGTGAACGAGCCGGCGCGCTACATCGACTACCCGCGCGCCGCCGACGTCCCGCCCTCCAGGAACGACTCGCCCGCCGTCGGCCCGTAGCGTTCGCCGGCGGCGCACGACAGCCGCACGAGCTTGCGCGTCGGGTCGACGCCGCGATCCTGGTAGAGCTTGGGCAGCCGCCGCGCACCGAAGCCGACGCAGCGTACGCCGATCGACTGGACCAGCGCGTTGTAGTCGGCGACGTAGGCTTCGGCGACGTCGCGCGGGCGCGCGGCGAGCACGCGCAGCATCGACCGCGCCGCATGGTCGGCGCTCGACTCGTCGTTCTCGGCGACGCGGATGATGAGCTCGATCGCGGCGTTCCACGTCGGGGCACCGAGGCGGTCGGCCGCGTCGCTCAGCTCGCCCAGGCGCGCCATGAGCTGGTTGGCGTCGCGTTCGATGCGGACCTTGCCCGGCGGCAGGGCCGTTTGGAGCCGTTCCAGCATCGAGCCGCGGTCGTGCAGCAGGGCGGCGTGGCTCACGCGATCGGCACTCCGCACGACCGCTGCGGTCGTGTTTCCGTAGGCGCCGACGAAGCGCAGCTTCTGCGAGATCGCGTCCGTTTTCATCTCGCGCGCGCTCTCGAGGATCTTCTGCACGCCCCCGGTACCGAGGCCGGCGAAGCAGCAGCCGAGGTGGGGGAGGAAGTCGAGGAAGGGTTGGCGCGCCTCTTCGCGGGCGAGCTCGAGCCAGCTCCCGAGCCCGTTCAGCACGACCGACGCATCCTTGTGGGACGTCCCCGGTCCCGACATCGCCTTGCGCCACGCAGTGAGCGTCGCCGCGGGCCGCGGCGACGCCAGGATCGCGGCGAGGGTGGACTCCTGCGCCGTCGTCCAGCTCAGCTCCTTCTCGATAATCGTCTCGACGAGCTGCACCGCCTCGCGCCGCACGTCGTCGTCACCGTTCTTCTCGGTCGCGAGGAAGAGGTCGTAGGCCGGGTGCTTCCGCGCGAGCTCCGCTCGGTGCGTCTCGAGGGGGTCCTTGCTCGTCACGTGCCCTCCTGGGCTCAGAAGTACAGTTCTCCCTGCACCCAACGTTCGATCGGGCTCGGCTTCGTTCGCATCGCTGTTCCCCTGCGCGCGGATGCGATCAGTCGGCCCAGGTTCTTCTTCTCCCACTCGTGCACGCGCGCGTAGTCGGGGAAGCAGCGCTCGCGCGCGCGGAACTCGGGCGAGTGGTGCACCCAGCGGCCGTTCGCGTCGGCCTGGGGCGGCATCGCCGCGTGCAGGATCTCGTGCATCAGCACGAAGCGCACGAACCACGCCGGAACGGCGGGCTGATCGAGCACGGGGTGCAGGCGGACGACGTTCGTCTCGACGTCGTAGCTGCCGAGCCGCAGCGAGTGGCGCGAGCGGCTGCGCCGGCGCGTGCCCCAGGTGATCCCCGGGGCGCGGCGGTCGCCGTCGAAGTCGCCGGCGAACTCGATCGCGATCAGCTTGACCGCCATCGGAGCGAGGTCGTGGCATTGGCCGGTCGGGCGCAGCGTCGAGCTCTTCGCACGGGCTGCGGGCAGGTCGGCCATCCGCTCCGCGATCCACGTGTCGAGGACCTTGCCCGCGCGCCGCGCGCGGCGCCCCGATCGCAGCCACTTCGCGACCGCGTCGCGGACCTCGTCCGGAGCCGTGGCGAAGACGGCGCCGTGCATCCGCACCCGCAACCCGTCGCGCCCGTCGATGCGTTCGTGGCGGGCTTGGATGGGGGCGCTGCGCGACCGACCGAAGTCGATCGCGATGGGGCACTCGAGCGCCTCGGTGAGCGCGTGCGACCAGATGGCGCGGGCGTCGGCTTCCACGGCCCTAGTCTGCTGGGTCCGACGACCCTTTGCCACCCCGCGCGAAATCTGGCCACCACGCGAGCGCTGCCGGGTAGGGGCAGCTCGCGTCGACCCCGGCTCCAACACCGTCAGGTGTTGGGCCATGGATAGCGTCGAATCCGATCATTTTGGCGGGGGGCCCGAGCCCCCCGCCAAAATGACTGCTTAATTCCCGAGCGTGAAGTCGATTCCCGTGTGGGTTCCGCCTTCGTCGACCGTGACCTTGCGCGTCGTGTTCTTGACGTCGACGCTGGCCTGGAACGGGTTGCCCTGGTTCATGTTCTGCGGGCGGCGGGCGTGCACGGAGTAGGTCCCGGCCTTGACGTGCTTGACGACGTACTTGCCGTCCTTGTTCGTCTTCGCCGAGTAGTTCGTCGGGAACTGCGTCGCGCTCAGGGTGTCCATGACGAGCTGGACGCGCGCGCCGGGCAGCGGCTTGCCGCTCGGGCCGTTGACGATGCCTTCGATCGTCGCGCCGCGGGTCATGGCCAAGTCGCCCGTCTTCACCTCTTGCCCCTCGGTCACGATGATGTCGCGCTGGAACTTGGTCGCGAAGTCCTTGTGCTTGACCTCGACGAGGTACGTCGCCGGCGTCAGCGGGCGTAGCGTGAAGACGCCGTCCGAGTTCGTGCGCGTCTTGACCTTCGACGAGTGCGTCGGGTACTGGTCGCCGAGCGAGCGCATGAACGCGTCGTCTGACCAGGTCGTGTCGCGCGAGGTGACGGATGCGCCGGAGACCGGGCGGCCCTGCACGTCGACGACGCGGCCGCTGATCTGGCCGCCGGTCTGCATGCGCACCGTGATGCCGTCGAGGTTCTGGCTCTCGGTCACCGAGAACGGCTGCGAGTAGTTCGCCGGGTGGCCGGCCGAGCTCGCCTCGACCATGTACTCACCCTTGCCGGGGCACGTGATCTTGAAGCGGCCTTGGTCGTCGCTGACCTCCATCGCCGAGTCCTTGATCGGGGCGCTGACGCCCGAGCCCGAGACCTCCTGGCGCAGCTGGACCTTGAAGCGGCGCAAGGGCTGGTTCGTGCGCGCATCGATGACCGTGCCGCTGACCGTCGGGTTGGGGGTCAGGCGGATGATGACGCTCATGTTGCCCGCGTCGACGCGGGGCTCGCGTGCGTGTCCATACGCATCGGCGCGCACCATCAGGGTGTAGCTGCCGATCGGGATGTCCTGGATGATGAAGTCGCCGCTGTCGTCGGTCGTCGTCTGCGTGCGGGTCGTGTCCTTGCCGCGCGCCAGGGCGTAGGCCTGGACGAGCGCGCCGACGACCGGCTCGCCGGTCACGGACTCGACGCGGCCGCCGATCATCTGCGCGATTTGCAGCGAGACGTTCTTCTCGACGTCCTCGCTGCCCATCATGTTCATCTGCTGGTAGGAGACCGTGCCGTAGCCCTCAGCGCCGACGGTCAGGACGTAGTTGCCGTTGGCGAGCGACTGGAACTCGTAGTTGCCGCCGGCGTCCGTCGTCGTGCGCACCGCGTTCGGGTCCTTCGACGAAAGGGCTCCGAGGGCGGTCAGGCTGATCGAAACGTTGGCGTTCGCGACGCCCCCGCCCGAGCCGTCTGTGACGACGCCGTAGAGGCGCACGCCGCCACCCATCTGGATGTCGACTTGGACCGGATCGCCCTCGATCACGTTGATGTCGAGCTCTTCGGCGCGCCCGAACTGCGGGTGGCGCGCCACGACCGCGTAGGCCTCGTACGCCTCGATGTCGCTGAACTGGTAGCGGCCCTCGGCGTTGGTCTTCACCATCGGATCGTCGGCGCCGTTGTCGGCCTCCTCGAGGAAGGGGAGACCGAAGATGCCGGCGCGCGTCAGAAGGACCTCGGCGTCCGCGATCGGGTTCCCGTCCGGGTCGAGGACGCGGCCGTAGACCGAGGTGCCGATGATCCCGGCGCCGGGCTCGACCGGAGTCGGGGCGACGAGCGCGGGGCCCTCTTCGGTCGCCCGGGTGTTGTTCCCGGCCGTCGACGGAACCAGCTCGCTCGGATTGGCACCATCCTTCGGCTGGACGTCGGTCACCGGGTTCTCACCCGGGTTGAGCCCGGAGCCGTCGGTGGAATCTTCTTCGCCGGCGTTGAAGGCCAACCAGAATCCGCCCATGGCGGCAATCACGAGGATCAGAACGAGGAGCGGTCGCATGACAAACAGATGGGTTGCGGAGTGGGCGCGCGGAACACGGTAGGGTCCGTGGGGTTTCGCGCGGCCCCGAAAGAAAGAGGCACCCCGTTGAGGGGCGGGATGCACCGTTGGAAAAGAGGCCTTTTCGCCAGGACGGGTGGGACGCCGCACGGGCGGACATCTTCCCCCGGATTTGTATTCAGTCAGCGGGATCCGGCCGCGGCTCCCCTCGGCCCGCCGGTGGCCCCCGATTGTGCGCTTTTCACGCCTTGGAGGGCGTCGCACCCACCGTGGCACCCCTCTGGGGGCTGTCCAGGGTGGTGGGGAAGGCGGATTCGGTGAGGACCATCGAGCCGAGGAAGTAGGCGAAGAGCAGGAGCTCGAAATCCAGCTTCCTGAAGACCTGCATCGTCGACGAGCGCCCGAGCGCCTTGGGCACGATGCGGGCGGACTCGCCGGTCTTCGAGGCGACGAGGCGCCAGCCACGGCCGATGCCACCGGTCGGCACCATGCGGTACGGCTTGCCGCCGGTCCAGACGTCGATCTGGCGCTTGGCGACGCTCCAGCGCAGGGACGAGCCGAGCCACTCGGGCCCGTCGGTCCAGACGGAGAACTGGGCCCGTAGGAGCCCGGGGTCGCGCCGGAACGTCAGCACCTCACCCTTCTCGGGGCGGTACTCGCCGTGAACGACGAGCCCCCAGCGGTTGCGGGTGACGGTGAGGACGCCGAGGACGTTGTCCTCTTCATCCAGGATGGTGTGTCGCGGGCTCCAGAGGCCGGAGACTCGTGTGCGGTAGGTCTTGATCGGTGCCGCCATGGTGTGCGGTGCTTGCGCGGTATCGGGCTTCCAGCCGCGTCGGCGAGAGGTGGGTCACCACGTAGTGTACCCGCTCGCGGCGCACGGGGCCGACGACCGTGCGAAGATCCCGGCGGCGTCAGTCGTTGAGCGCGTGGAGCGTGCCGACGGCTTCGATGATGCGGCCCGTGGCTGCCTCGATCTCGTCCTCGGTCGAGTAGCGGGACAGCGAGAAACGCAGGCTCGACGCCGCCTCCTCGGGGCTTATGCCCATGGCGATCAGGACCGGCGAAGGGGAGCTGCGCTGGGCGTTGCAGGCCGAGCCCGCCGAGGCGTAGACCCCGAACTCGCCCAGGAGTGCCAGCAGGAGCGACGCCTCGAGGCCCGGGAACAGGACGTTGGTCGTGTTGGCGACGCGCTTGGCGCCGGCGCCGTGGACCCGGGCGCCGGGAATCGCCTCGACGAGCCTCCGCTCGAGGCGGTCGCGCAGCGCGCGGATGCGCGCGAGCCCGCGTTCGTCCTCGGCGAATGCCTGCGCGAGCTCCGCCGCGCGCCCCATGCCGACGATCCCCGGGACGTTCTCGGTGCCGGCCCGGCGCTCGCTCTCCTGGGGACCTCCGACGACGAGCGGGTCGAGGGCGACGCCGGGCCGCACCCAGGACGCGCCGACTCCCTTGGGGCCGTGGAACTTGTGCGCGGCGATCGTCAAGAGGTCGCACCCGATCGCGGGCGCGTCGATCGGCATCTTGCCGGGGGCCTGCACCGCGTCGACGTGAAACAGTGTCCCCGCCGCGCGGCAGGCGTCCCCGATTCCCGCCAGGTCGTTCAAGACGCCGGTCTCGTTGCCCGCGAAGAGCAGCGACACGAGCGCGACCCCGGAGTCGATCGCGGCGAAGAGCGCTTCGCGGTCGAGGAGACCGTTCGCGTCGACCGCGATCTCGACGCAGGTGCCTGCGCGTTTGGCGCTCGCCTTCGTCGCGCTGTGCTCGACCGCTGAGACGATGTAGCGCGGGCGTTCGGGGTGTGCGAGCCGCGCCGCGCCGAAGGCGGCGTTGATGCTCTCGGAGCCGCCCGAAGTGAACACGACGTCGCGCGGTGATCCGCCGAGGAGCTGGGCGACGTGGCCGCGTGCCGCGCGGACCGCGTCCGCGGCGCGTTCGCCGCCGGGGTGCGGGCTCGAGGGGTTGGCGAAGTGCTCGGTGTAGAACGGGAGCATCGCCTCGACGACTTCCGGTGCCGGCGCGGTCGTCGAGTTGTTGTCGAGGTAGATCGGCGCCGCTCGCGGGTCCGTCACTAGAAGAGGGCGCTCAGGAAGTCCGGCAACTTCGCGCCCGTCTTGCGGCACGGGTCGCAGAAGTTGTTGTTCTCGTGCGGGCGTGAATCGCACGGATTGCAGTAGTGCTGGACCTGTGCCAGAGCGTCCCCGATCCCGCGCTGCTGGGTCTCGAGCATCGCGATGCGCGTTCGGATCAAGCGCTGCTGCTCCTCGAGCGCCGCGGCGACCTTGCGCAGCCAGTCCTTGCGCTGCTCCTGGTTGCGCGAGCTCAGCAGGTCGCGGATCGTTTCGAGGCTGAGCCCGAGCGCCTGCAGGTCGTGGATCATCCGCACCCGGTTCACGTCCGCCGGTCGGTAGTATCGGAAGCCGCCCGTGCTGCGCTCGGCGGGGACGAGCAGCGCGAGCTCCTCGTAGTACCGGAGGGTGCGCAGGTTCGTGTTGGCGCGGGTCGCGAACTCGCCGATCTTCAGCAGTTCTTGGTCGTTGCTCAAGGGCGTCTAAGGGGGCTGGACAGAAGGTTGCGGCGCCTGCTGCGAAAGCTCCACATTACGTTACGGATCACCTTCGGTGCGAGGGCCAGCCGGCTGGACCCCGTCCGGCGCGCTCGTTACCTTGACATTACTCACGGGCCCGTCGAGATCGGGTGTAGAACCCTCGCGACGATTCAACCCTCCATATCGCGCCCCCTGTGGCGTAAGAGCTCGTCCGACCCCTACTCCGACGGAGCACCCGATCATGTTCGCACTCTTCGATCCCTGGTACTGGCTCATCGTGGGCCCGACCATGGCCATCGCGGCCTTCGCCTCGATGCGTGTCAAGAGCACCTTCAACCGTTACTCGCAAGTCGGCGTGCGCAGCGGCATGACCGGCGCGCAGGCCGCCGCCGCGGTCGCGCGCGCCGGCGGAGCCCAGGTCTCGATCGAGCGCGTCGGCGGTTTCCTCTCCGACCACTACGACCCGCGCTCGAAGACGCTGCGCCTCTCGCCCCAGGTGTACGACGGTCGCTCGGTCGCGTCGATCGCGGTCGCCGCGCACGAGGCCGGACACGCGATCCAGGACGTGAAGAACTACGCGTTCCTCAACTTCCGCTCGGCGATGGTGCCGGTGACGCAGATCGGGTCCAACCTGTGGATCTGGGTGTTCTTCGCTGGGATGTTGATGCAGTTCAAGGCGCTGCTGATGATCGGCATCGTGTTGCTCGGCTTCACCGTCCTCTTCCAGCTCGTGACTTTGCCGGTCGAGTTCGACGCGTCGAGCCGCGCGAAGGCCGTGCTGGCCGAGACGGGAATCGTCGCGACTCAGGAAGAAGCCCAGGGCGTGAGCAAGGTCCTGGGGGCGGCGGCGATGACGTACGTGGCTGGTGCGCTGACGGCCCTGGCGACGCTCGCCTACTACATCATGGTGATGAACCGCCGGGATTAAGGGCGCACTCGCGATCCGGCATGGTGCTATTTCGGATCCGGCCGAGAGTTCGGTAGCCTCTGCGACCAGGAGGCCGCATTGGACCCGATCCGAATCGACTACACGAACGTGCTCGCCGACGCGGTGGGCGAGGAGCACGGAATCACGCCCGCCGAGCTCGACGGGCTCGCCGGTCCTTCGCGCGCGGCGCTCGCCGCCGTCGAGGCCCGGCGTTCGACCGACCTGCGCTGGCTCGACCTGCCGTACCAGGACGACGTGCACCGCAGAGTGCTCGCGTACGCGTCTTCGGTCGCGGGCCGCTTCGAGAACGTCGTCGTCCTCGGCATCGGTGGTTCGGCGCTCGGCAACCGCGCGCTGCACACGGCGCTCAACTCCCCCTACCACGACGTCGCGCCGCCCCCGGGCCAGCCGCGGCTCTTCGTGATGGACAACGTCGATCCGGACCTGATCGGTACGTTCCTCGAGACGGTCGACCCGACCAAGTGCCTGTTCAACGTCATCTCGAAGTCGGGCTCGACGGCGGAGACGATGAGCCAGTTCCTCGTCTTCCGCCAGCTCCTCGTCGAGAGGCTGGGCGAGGAGGCACACCGTGCACACGTCGTCGTGACGACCGATGCGGAGAAGGGAGTCTTGCGGCCGATCGTGCGCGAGGAGGGGTACGAATCGTTCGTCGTTCCCGACGGCGTCGGCGGCCGCTTCAGCGTCCTTTCACCGGTCGGGTTGCTCTCGTCCGCGCTCCTGGGCATGGACGTTCCGGCCTTGCTGGCTGGTGCGGCGGCGATGGACGAGCGCTGCCGAAGCGGCGAGCTCACCGAGAACCCCGCGCTCCTGTACGCGGCCGTGCAGTCGTTGATGCAGTCGCGCAAGCAGAAGAACATCGCGGTGACGCTGTCGTACAGCCACCGCCTGCGGGACCTGGCCGACTGGTACGCGCAGCTCCTGGCCGAGTCGATCGGCAAGCGCCGCTCGCGTGCCGGGGAGGACGTCTTCCGCGGTCCGACTCCGGTGCGCGCCGTTGGCGTCACCGACCAGCACAGCCAGGTCCAGCTCTACGTCGAAGGTCCGTTCGACAAGTGGTTCACGTTCCTCGCCGTCGAGGACACGGTGCACGAAGTGACGATCCCTTCGACCTACGCGGACCGCGACGCACTCGCTTATCTGGGCGGGCAGAGCATGGGCGCCCTGTTCGCCGCCGAGCGCGAGGGGACGCGCATCGCGTTGACGGATGCGAAGCGACCGAACCTGACCGTGCGCTTCCCGCGTGTCGACGCGGCCTCCGTCGGTCAGTACCTGTATCTGATGGAGCTCGCGGTCGCCGTGATGGGCGAGCACTACGACGTCGACGCCTTCGACCAGCCCGGCGTGGAAGCCGGCAAGGTCGCGGCGTACGCGTTGATGGGCCGCAAGGGCTTCGAGGCCCGGCGCGAGGAGATCGAGCGCGCCACCGCGGGCTCCCAGGAGAGGGTGATTTGAGCGATGGAGAACCTGCGTAGGATCCTGGTCGGCCTCGAGCTGAACCCGCGTGCGAAGACCGTCAGCACCGGAAGCATGACCGCATTCCGGCAGGGGATGTGGCTCGCCAAGCAATGGGACGGCAGCCTGACGCTGCTGCACTCGACGTGGACCGACGACTACCGCGAGCCGATGAGCGGCGCGATCAGTCTGGTGCACAAGGGGATGCCGGAAGAGGGGCTGCAGGCCCTGAAGGCGCTCGAGGCGAAGGCGAATGCCGCGGGTGTCCCGACGACGCTCGAGATCCTGCCCGAGCGTCCGTGGCTGGCCGTGACCCACGCCGCCCTGCGCAAAGAGGTGGACCTCGTCGTCGTCGGCAAGCGCAACGAACAGGCGGCGGAGGGGCGGCGACTCGGAAGCGTGTCGGTCAAGCTGCTGCGCAAGTGCCCCGCGCCCGTCTGGGCGGTCAAGCCCGACCATGACCTCGAGCTGAAGTTGATCCTCGCCGCGACCGATCTGACCCCGGTCGGCGACTGCTGCCTCGAGTACGCCGCGTATCTGGCGAACCGGCGCAAGAGCGAGCTGCACATCGTGCACGCCTACCAGGTTCCGATGGAGCTGCAGCTCGAGCGCGCCAACCTGTCGGAGGAGGAGTACGCCGAACGCCTGAAGGGCATCCGCTCGCGCGTGCGCGGCGCGATCGACCGCACGCTCGAGACGGCGGGCTTCGGCGGCGAGCCGAACGTCCACGTCAGCCGCGGCATCCCTTCCGCGGCGATCCGTGAGGCCGTCGAGCACCTACAGCCCGACCTCCTGGTGATGGGCACCGTGTCGCGCGGCGGCATCGCCGGCTTCCTCGTGGGCAACACGGCGGAGAAGCTGATGGAGCGCGTCGACTGCTCGCTGCTCGCGGTCAAGCCGGAAGACTTCGTCTGCCCGGTCCAGGTGCCGAAGTAGTTACAGACGTCGCTGTCGCGACGTCTGTAACTACTTCGGGGGCCTGCGAACCCACTTCGCGATCTCCGCGCCGACCTTGGGGTGGTCGAGGTAGGCGTACAGCTTGTGCGGGTTCGATCCGTCGTAACCGTGCCAGAACGTGTAGATCCGTGGGCGGTCGACGATGCGGCGCAGGTACCTGCGCTCCTTCATCGCTCGGAAATCGTCGGCGATGTCCTGGTCGTGCGCGACGAAGTCGTCGATCGCCGTGATGTTGACCCAGCTGTCGATCGCGTTCCGCGGGTACTTGCCGTCCTCGTGCTCGTGGGCGTCATACAGGTTGTTGCGGACGCCGGGCTCGCCGAGGGGGTTGCCGAGGGTGAGCCACATGTTGACGCGCTTGTCGCGGACGGCGAGGTACTCGCTCATGCTCGAGAACTTCCACAGCACGTCGTAGGCGACGAGGCACCCCATGCTGTGGGCGACGAGGCAGATGTCGTCGCCGCGTTCCAGGGCCGGACGCAGGATCGTCTGTAGCCGCTGCCGCACGGGCGAGCCGACGTCGCGGCGGTGAGTCAGGTACGCGGCCATGTCCGGTGACGCGCCGCGGATCAGGCTGGTCGAGATGCGCAGCACCGAGCCGACGACGCTCGCGACGTCGGCGAAATTGTCGAGCCAGCGCCGGTCGGGCATGGTGCCGAGGAAGCGCATGTACTCCTTGCGAGTGAACTGGTTCGTCTTGCGCGCGAGCAGCTCGTCGAGCGAGTTGTCGTAGCTGCCGCAGCACTCGCACGGCAGGTCGTCGTGGGCCGGGTCCTTCTCGGTCATGAAGGCCGCGAGCTTCGGGTCGTGCTTGAGCATGACCTGGTTGGAGATGTCGCCGTAGTAAGCGAGCGAGAACTTCACCTTGCCCGACCGAATCGCCTTCGCGGCCTCGGCGTCGGTGCGCGTGATCCCGTGCAGGAGAGCCTTCTTGACGAGGCGCGTCTTCTCATTCTCCGAGGGTTTGGTCGCGCGTCCATGGACGAGAATGAGGTGCTTCTTCGGCTGCTTCTTGGGCATGGAGCGCAAGAAGATAGCAGCTCGCAGGCCCTCGAACCCGCGTCAGAAACGCAGGGTGGCGCGGGTCGTCGCGCCCGCGCGCAGGACGACGGCGGTGCGGGCTCTGCGCCCTCCCGGCATGCGGCCGACCAGCTCGAAGGAGCCGGTCGGCAGGTGCAGGCTGACGTCGCTCTCGCCCAGTGGCCACAGGGAGCTGCGGTGCTCGCCGGCGGCCGAGGTCATGGTCCAAACCTCGACGCGGTAGACGGGTTCGGGCCGCATGCCCGTGCGCTCGAGCGAGAGGGATGCGGCACCCGCGCGGTGCGTGCGCCCCTCGGCGACCGCCCGCTCGTCCTCGGTGCGCGTCTCGCCGACGAGCGTGATCTCGAGCCGTGTGCCTCGCGCGAGCTCGACGTCGGCGTGCGTGCCCGGCCCGATCGCCACCACCTGTTCGGCCCGGCCGAGCTCGCGCTCCTTGACGAGCGTGCCGCCGAACGACCCGCCGATCGCGCCCACGATGTAGCGCTCGCCACCGGTCACTTCGAACACGGCGCGTCCGTGGCCGACGTCCTTGCCGTCGATCCGTTCGCCGGTGACCGTCGGATCCGGACCCGTCGCGCGGCAGGGCAGGACGAGGATGCGCGGATACTCGGGCCATGTCTCGTCGATCTCGTTCCGGTGCGTCCTGACGTCCACGTACTCCGGGTACGGTGTGCCTTCCGCGGTGAAGAGCTGCACGTCGATCACCGGACGTCCGTAGCGGAGCGCGAGCGGCTGGCCGTCTGCGTCGACGGGCTCGGGCGTCAAGAGGATCGGGTAGTCGCGCTCTCGGGCCGGTCGCGCGCGGACGACGTGCGGTTCGGCGCGCAAACCGCGCACGTGCCGTCCACGTCGGTGGCCGTCGAGGCACTGGTTGAGATGGACTGCGCGTGGGCGATCGATGAGGTGAGGGCGACGAAGAGGGCGAGGGACGCGCGTTGGCTGAGCATGGGAGCACCACTCTTGGGTGGTGGCCGAGCTCCTCGTTTTGCCGCACGCGGCGAAAGCTCGGCCGTAGCCGAGACTTGTCCGCTAGTGGTGTGAGTCACTCTTGTGCGGCATTTTGGTCGGCCCGTACCCGCCCGCTGCTGCGTTGCGCCTCCTCCGAGACTTGCAGCGAAGTCGCGTCGTCGCTGCGCCTTGCAGCGAGCGCGTACGCACCGACCAAAA
>JAAELL010000558.1 GCA_024226735.1 bacterium
ACAGCGCTCTGAGTCGTGGACATGGCCTGCTCCCCTCCTTCACAGGTTCTGGAGGCCGGATTCTGGGCACCGCTGGGGGGCTCCGGCTCGTTGGGGGCAGTTTGAGCGACCTGGCCACCCACTAAAGGTGTCGGAGAGCCGTAAACCAGACGGTGGCGGAGACGCAGAGAAAGGAGGAGAAAGGCGGGAGGATTGCGTGGCCGAGCGCGTTTAGTGAATGGGCTCCAGAGAAGGCATAGAGTCAGGGCTTGCTTGCGCAACAGCGCAGGCCATCCGAGCCGGGGCGCCCGGAGGGTGGGCCCGAGGCCGTGACGCGACCAGGATTCGAGCGCAGGCCGCTAGACTGCCGCTCATGCCTGTTCCCCTGCGTGGCCTCCACGAGACGCTCATCACCGAGGCCATCGAAGCCGGGTTAGGCAACCTGAAACGCGACCTGCGCCCTGAGCGTCGCCCACTGCATCCCGCTGAGGCCGCCGATCGGCTGGCGCTACACGTCGGGTCGCTCCTGCGCCGCGCACTCATGGACGTGCCGGACGGCGACCGCGCAACTGTTGGCGCGCGCCTGGCCGGAGAGTTCGTGATGCAGATTGGATCCGCCCTAGGCACGGAGGCGTCGGAGCTCGAGGGCGACCTCCCGGTCGACCCGGCGCAGGTCCTGCGCGCGATCCTCGCCCTAAGACCCGATGGAACGCCAGAGGCCATCGAGGCGCCGCTGATCCCGCTTTTGGATACGACGCTGCTCACCAACGCGCCGGGCGAACCGCGAGTCGGAAAGCAGCTCCAGACAGAGATAGATTCCGCGGATCGCATCGATGTCGTGATGGCCTTCATTCGTCGAAGCGGGATTCGGCCACTGCTCGAGAGGCTCCGGCGACACACGTCGGCAGGCCGCCAACTACGGGTCCTGACAACCTCGTACACGGGGTCGACGGAGGGTGCGGCACTGGACATGCTCCAGACCCTCGGCGGTGACGTACGCGTGTCGTACGACACGACGACCACGCGGCTGCACGCCAAGGCCTGGCTGTTCCACCGCGAATCGGGGTTCTCGACGGCCTACATCGGGTCGTCCAATTTGACCCATTCGGCCCAGGTCGCGGGCCTCGAATGGAACGTCCGCGCTTCGGGTGCCCGCAACGCCGACGTGATCGATAAGGTCGCGGCCGTTTTCGAGAGCTATTGGCAGATGGGCGAGTTCGAGCCCTACGACAAGTCCATGTTCCTCGAGCGAACGGGTCCACGCGACTCGGGCCCGGCAGTCATCCTGAGCCCGATCGAGCTCCGTCCCGAACCGTTCCAAGAACGTCTGCTTGAACAGATTGCACTTTCCCGGGCTCGCGGGCACCACCGCAACTTGCTCGTCTCCGCGACAGGGACGGGCAAGACCGTCATGGCAGCCGTCGACTACGTTCGGCTGCGAGACTCCCTGCCCGCGGCGCGCCTCCTATTCGTCGCCCATCGCAAAGAGATCCTGCAGCAGAGCCGAGCTACGTTCTGTCACGCCCTCCGCGATCACTCTTTCGGCGAACTTTGGGTCGGCGGCGCGCGCCCCGAGCGCTTCGAGCATGTCTTTGCCTCCATCCAAAGCCTCACCGCGACCGGTTTCGGCGATCTCGCCCCCGATCGCTTTGATGTCGTGATCGTCGACGAGTTCCACCACGCTGCCGCCCGTTCCTACGAGGCCCTGCTCGAGCATGTTCGCCCCCGTGAACTCCTCGGCCTGACCGCGACACCTGAGCGCAGTGACGATCTTCCGATCCTCCACTGGTTCGACGACCGTATCGCCGCGGAGCTGCGATTGTGGGACGCCATCGACCAACATCGCCTGACGCCGTTCCTCTACTTCGGCGTTCACGATGGCCTGGACCTATCGGACGTCCCTTGGAAGCGCGGCCGTGGCTACGACGTCGAGGCCCTCACCGGCATCTTGACGGCCAACGACCGCTGGGCGCACCTGGTCCTGAAACAGCTCGACGAGCACGTCGACGACGTGACTCGTATGCGAGCCCTCGGATTCTGTGTCAGCATCGAGCACGCACGCTTCATGGCCCGTGTGTTCCGCAAGGCCGGCGTCGCCGCCAGTGCCGTTTGGGGCGACAGTCCGCCGACGGAGCGCGCCCAGTCGCTGCGCGACCTCGCCGATCGCAAGGTCCAGATCCTCTTCTCGGTCGACCTGTTCAACGAGGGCGTCGATCTGCCGACGGTAGACACCCTACTCCTACTCCGCCCCACCGATAGCCCGACGCTGTTCCTCCAACAACTCGGTCGCGGCCTGCGGCGCGCGCAAGGCAAGACCGCGTGCACCGTGCTCGACTTCGTCGGCCAGCACCGACGCGAGTTCCGCATGGATCGCCGTATGCGCGCGCTCCTCGGCGGAAGCCGCAAGGACCTGGTCGATCACATCCAACGCGGCTTTCCGTTCTTGCCCGCTGGATGTCACATGGAGCTCGATCCGAAGTCCACCGAGATCGTCCTGGCAAACATCAAGGCCGCCATTCCCGGCTCCTTCAAGCAGAAGGCCCGTGAGCTCGCCCAGGTGGCCAGCTCGCGACCGGACCAGGACGTCACGTTGATCGACTATCTCGACCAGACCGGCCTCGAGCTCGAGGACGCCTACGCCAACAAGCGCTGCTGGTCCGACCTACGCGCCGAGGCCAACCTCCCCGTCGCCGGCCCCGGCCCCGCCGAACGGGTCCTGCGCCGGGCATGCACGAGGCTTCTGCACATCGACGACCCTCTACGCCTCGAGAGCTTCCAACGCTTCGTCGCCCTACCCAGTCCTCCATTCGCCGCTTCCCTGTCGAAACACGATCGCCGCCTTCTGCGGATGCTCGTCGGCTCGATCGCCGGTCAAGCAGCCGCGAAGTCCGACGACCTCGATACCGGCACCCGCCTCCTCTGGCGACACCCCCAAGTCCTCGCCGAACTCCGCGAGCTCTTCACTGCTCTCCACCCACGGGTCTCGCACCTCCAGGCCGATCTCCCGACCAGCCCCGATGTCCCACTCAAGATCCATGCCCGCTACACCCGCAGCGAAATCCAGGCAGCATTCGGCGTCGGCGATGGAGCCAAGATCACGAACTGGCAAGCTGGCGTCCTCTGGGCCGAACAGGCGCGCGCGGACCTCTTCGCCTTCACGCTGGACAAGACAAGCGGGCAGTTCTCGCCGACCACTCGGTATCGTGACTACGCGATCAGCCGCACGTTGATCCACTGGGAGAGTCAGTCTGTGACTCGTGCAGAATCGGAGACGGGAAGGCGGTACCAGACGCACGCAGAGCGCGGTTCGAGCGTCATGCTCTTCGCTCGCCTCAGAGCCGACGAGAGGGCTTTCTGGTTCCTCGGCCCGGCCACGTATGTGTCGCATCGGTCTGAGAAGCCGATGAGCATCACCTGGAGGTTGGCGGTCGCCTTGCCGGGTGATTTGTTCGCGTCGTTTGCTGCGGCAGTAGCTTGAGGGAAGTCGACTCCTGACTACGCCTCGGCATCCTCTCTCCCAGAAGCCGGCGAGCACGGACATGGTACGCCCGGCGGGATTCGAACCTCCGAATGCTGTGCTCCCCGGGGCATCACGGCCAACGTCTCGAGTTCGCCGCCGTGCTCTGGAACACGCTGAAGAGTCCGTGCCTCATCCGTTCCGAGGTAAATCCACCCATCGGCAGCCCACTGCACGCTGATCACGCTGCCCGCGGTGCAGAGTGTCACGCGCGAGTCTCCGTCCGGTGAGATCCGCTCGACGCGACCGAAAGTCACGACGGCGAGCACTCTGCCGTCGGGGGAGAACGTGGCGCAGATGGCTCCCTCGGTTCCCGGGATGGGCTCCGGCGCCTCGAAGCTGGTGAGGTCGCGGCGATAGAGCCGGCATCCGCCGCTCGAAACGCGCCCGACGTACACAAGGAGTCGCCCGTCCGGTGAGAGCGTGAGCAGAGTTCCGTCCACACCGAGTGTCGCGGCTCCGAACGCGATCGGGGCGTCCGCGGGCAAGACGAGCTCGGAATGGAGGGGCACGACCGTGGCTGCTCGCTCACTCGAATCGGGCGCGCGTGTGAGGAACTGAACGCCCCAGAGCACCAGGACCAGCGCGGCCACGGCCCAGCCGGCGAGACCGGCGCGCGCGTCCGGCGCGGGCGTACGAGTCGCCGCCGGCTCGCCTGCTTCGAACGACTCGAGGAGCTCGAGCCGCTCGTCCCCGAGGCTCCTGAGCCGCCGGCCCGGATCCTTGATCGACGCCGAAGATCTGCGCCACGTTCGGATGGTTCAGACTCGCGAGCGACTTGGCTTCCCGCTCGAAGCGCCGCAGCCGCTCCTCGTCCTCCGCGAAGTGCTCGGGAAGGACCTTGATCGCCACCTCGCGATCGAGGCGGGTGTCCTTGGCGCTGTTAACCTCGCCCATCGCCCCGGCTCCGAGGGAACCGAGAATCTCGTAGAAAAAGAAGGATTGGCCGGCGGCGAGGGGCATGAGCGGAAGTCTAGCCTCCAGCACGCTCGTCTCCTCCCTTCGGTGGTGCGTCGCCTCCGGGAACAGCTCCAGACATCGTTTGGGTGGATGCCGAGGACCGGGCAGCGCAGTCCACGGGGGCCGGATGTTGGGATCGGCGTAGTTTGGGCAGGTGGCTGTGGCGGGCCCGCCAGGACCCGAACCTGCGACCACGGGTTTCGCCGACCTAAGACTGGGAGACCATGAACATCCCTCGATGCCCGTTCCCCATGAAGCCGGTCGAGGCGTCTTGGAGAGCGTTGACGAAGTGGAGGGCTCGGACCGCTTGGACGATCCCCGTCATCGCGAGCGCGTGTGTCGTTCTGCTCCTGCCGTCCGCGGCGGCGCAAGAGCCCCGGATGAGCTGGATCGACAAGGGGCGGATCCGGTTGGGTGTCGACCTGTCGATCGGCGGCGCGGTCACGCACCTCTCCGAGGCGGGCAGCGGGAAGAACATGATCAACAGCCACGACTGGGGGCGGCAGATCCAGATGTCCTTCTATTCCGGTCCCGTGCCGTTCGTCCCAACGAGGTCTCGACGCGGAAGGACGTGCGACGCTTCGACAGGAGGAGGCTGGGCCCGTGATCGTGCGACTGATGGCGCAGACCCTCGGCTGGAGAGAGCGCTTCAACCTGAGCGGCAAGATGGGAGAGGCGATGAAGTACCTGCGCAACAGTCGGCGGGCGCTGACGACCGATCTCTCGAATGGCGATACGCCGATCGACAACAATGCGTGTAAGAGATCGATCCGCCCCCTCGCGGTCGGAAGGCGCAATTGGCTCTTCGCGGGTAGCGTGCGGGGCGGCGAAGCCGCTGCGACGATCTGCACGCTGATTGAGTGCTGCAAGGCGGTAGACGTCGACCCTGCGGGGTACCAGGCCGACGTGCTCGTGCGTGTCGCTACGCATCCGGCGAGCCGGATTCAGGAACTCGTGCCGTCAAGCTGGAAAGACCTGCGCGCCGCGACACCTGCCGACTGAGCGCCCCTACTGCGCTTCTGAGCCCGTCAACCCTGGGCCGCGGCGAGCAGCGGACGCTTACACCCTTCGCAGGTTTGAGCCCAGCCTGTCGAAGAAGCCGGCGGATGGTTCCGGCGGCGGCTCTGACCGACACGGTCGATCCATCGCCTCGCACGAAGAAGTGACCGTCGAGGTTCGAGCGAGAAGCTCGGGGGCGCAGACACACTCCACCCAGGGCGGACGACCCGCCCACGGTCACTACAAGAACGTGATCGGAATCGCGTCCGAGAAGTTGTTGCTGTTGTTCACGTCCCGGAACCACGCCTGGAAGTTCCACGTCTGCCCCGACGTGATCGGCACCGCCGGCGAGAAGGGGATGTTCTGCGTGTCGACCGCGATCGAGAACGTCCCGAACTCGCCCGAGCTCTGCACCTGTACGTTGAAGCGCGCGATCGGGGTGGCGAGACACAGGATCCCCATGCTGCCGCCGGGCTGGAAGAAGCCCTGGTTCTGGCTCGCGAGGAAGTAGCCGAACTGCCAGGGCGGGAGCTGCGTGGCGGTGAGGGTCAGGTTGCCTCCCGCCGCGGCGTCGCCGAAGGCGCTCATGACTCCGGGCAGGCCCGAGGAGTTGTTGTTGGCGGGCGAGCAGTAGCTCGTGCCGAGCGGGCCGCCGCCGCAGGGGATCGCGTCGTACAGCCCACCCTCGATGTCCGAGTCCGTCGCGTTCTCGTGCCGCCACACGAAGGCGAAGCGCCCGGTCGCGCCGCCGCCGCTCGCGGTCGAGGTCGCCTTCGGGTCCCAGTCGTTGTGCGTCGGCGCGAAGCCCTGGTGGCCTTCGGCGATGCACAGCGCGCCCTCGAAACCGACGGAGGCGACGTACACGCTGCGCGTCGCGACCGGGCCCTCGGCGTAGGCGACGGCAAAGCCGGTGCCGTCGCTGTCGATCGCGGGGCCGTACTGGTTGGCGAACACGTTTGCGCCCTCCTCGGCCGAGAGGTTCATGTAGTCCAGCGCGGTCGAGCCGCGGAAGGGACGCAGGACGATGTCGTTGTCGCCCGGCATCTGCGCGGCGTAGGCGACGCAGAAGATGCGCTGGCCCGAGTAGTCGATGTGGCTCGAGACGTCGGGGACCGTCTCGTCGTCGGGCGCGTCGGCGATCTCCCAGGGGGCGGTCAGTATCGCTCCACTCCACTCGATCTCGGCGCCCCAGATGTTGTGGTTGGTGGGCGTGACGGCGCGCTCCCAGACCACGGCGTAGGCGAAGCCCGCCGAGCTCCCCGCCGTCTTGGACACCGCGGGGCGCGTGTCGTGGGCGCTGGTGGAGTCGATCGAAAACGGCTGGCCGACGATGGCTTGCGTGGCGGGGTCGAATAGCACGCCGTGGATGTCGTGGTCGCTGGCCGAGACACCGCGCTCGTACACGATCAGGAAGTACGACTCCCCGTCGAACACCTCGCCGCCCACATCGGGGTTGCTCAGGTCGCCCGGATACCCGACCTCCATCGGGTAGGGGCCCCAGACGGCGTGGGTGTCCGCCTCGTAGGTGAAGACGTCGACGCGCTCGTGCGTGCCGCGGAACTCGACCGCCACGAGGAACTTGTCCGTCCAGTTGTTGCTGGCCACGGCCACATCCCCGTAGTCGAAGGTGGTCGAGTCGAAGTACTTGCCCTCGACGTGCGCCCCGGACCCGTCGATCAGAGACGAGTAGATGTCCCCGTCGCTGCCCGAGAAGACCTCTCGGTAGACGACGAGGTAGACGTCGTTCGTCATGTCGTACGCCACGTCGGGATCCTGCAGGTCCGCGACGTAGCCATCGATCGGGAAGACCGACACGATGGGGTCGATCGTGAGCGGGTAGTCCGCCGCCGCGAGGAGCGCGGCCGGCAGGCGGATCTCGATCGAGCCGTCCGACCACCGCGTGTCGAGCGCGAGCTCGCTGCCCGTGGCGTCGAAGGCGACCGCGTTCGTGTAGCCGACGGAGCCGTGGTCGCTGTCGAAGCGCAGCCCTTGCGGGCCAGCCTCGGTCGCGAGGTCGGTCGCGACCTCGATCTCGACCACGACCTCTCCGACACCGGGGAACCGGTCGAGGACGAAGGTCTGCTCGATCGAGGCGGGAGCGAGGTGGTAGCGCTCGAGCAGCGCCCCGTGGTCGAGTGTCACGGCGTCGGCCTCGCGCGAGACCGCGGCCGGCGCGAGCTGGAGGGGCGCGTCGCCGGCCGTGACTGCAACGAGCCGGAAGTGAATCGGGTAGTTGCGCGGCACGTGCGAGCCGAAGAACGGCACGAAGGTCACGCCGCCCGGGTCGAAGCCGGCCTTGTAGTCGGCCCCGCGCGCCCAGAGCGCGCCGTCCGCGCTCTCGCTGTAGTGCACGCGGTCGCGGTCGACGACAGGCGCCGTCGATTGCAGTGTGTCCGGCCGGCCGGGCCAGGGCGAGACGGAGTGGTTCGCTCGCTCGACGGGCGCGGCCGGCGCCTGGGCCTCGACCGGCGGCGCCCACGGCGCCTGGACTACGGGGGCAGCCCAGGCCGGCTGGAGGTCCGAACGGCGGGGCGGGCTCGTGTCCTGGGCGCGTGCGTGCGTCGCCAGGGCGGCGAGGAGGAGCAGGGAGAACGGGATCGTGTGCTTCATCGGTGGGCCTCTCGGGGCTGGCAGGGTGCCGGTTCGTTCGTTGGCCCCCCCCACGCGCCGGCACGCCAAGATCCGCCACAAAAACGCGAACAACGGGCTCGCCGTAGCACACGTGCGAGTAATCCGCGCGGCTCGGCATGGCTTCCAGGATCGCCGGCGGCGATCCGCTCGCGCGCGGATCGCGGTGCGCGTGCCCCTGGGGGGAGCAGAGGACAGAGCCCGCGGTGGATCTCCACGGCTGGCGCCCGGCGGAAGTGCGCCGGCCCCTTCCACGCAGGGTCCGCGCGCGACCTGCCAGAAGACCGTGCTCTCTAGTGGTGTGAGTCACTCTTGTGCGGCATTTTGGTCGGCCCGTACCCGCCCGCTGCTGCGTTGCGCCTCCTCCGAGACTTGCAGCGAAGTCGCGTCGTCGCTGCGCCTTGCAGCGAGCGCGTACGCACCGACCAAAA
>JAAELL010000559.1 GCA_024226735.1 bacterium
TCGGCGAGGAGCTCGACCTGTTCGCGCAGGCCGGGTTCGGGAAGCCAGTTCAAAAGACGATCCGGGTGGAGGTCGATGACGGTCGCCTGGACGTCGAGTTCGTGCCGGGCGTCAACCATCCGCTGCTGAGCGGGATCGAGGTGCGGCGCGTGATGAGCGAGCGGCGTTAGACCGCGCCGAGTCAGCAGAGCGCGCTGCGTGCGTAGTCGACCATCGCCCGGACGTTCTCGGGCGGAGTGTCGCGCGGTACCTCGCACCCGGCGCCGACGACGTACCGCTCGCCGGCCTGCCGATGACAGCGGTCGATGGCGGCCGTGACGGCCTCGGGCGTGCTGTCCCGCAGCGCCCCGACCGGGTCGATGTTCCCGAGCAGGACCTGATCCGGGCCCATCGCCTCGCGCGCAGCGTCCATCCCGGTGAGGTGGTCCAAGTCCACGATCTCACAGCCGAGGCGGCCCATGGACGCGACGATTGGGCTCGTGGTTCCGCAGATATGCAGCCGCACCACGGCGCCCATCGCCTGGATTCCCTCGACCAGCCTCTTTTCGTAGGGCCACACGAACTCGTCGTAGAACTGCGGTCCGATCAGCGAGGCCGCCGCGTCGCCGATCCCGATGATGTCCGCCCCCGCGTCGACCTGGGCCCGGGCGTAGCGCAGGGCGAGCTCGACGACGAAGTCGGACAACTCGTGCACGAACCCGGGGTCGTCGTACAGGTCGAGCATGATGCGGTTGATGCCGCGTAGGTCCGCACCCTCGGCATACGGTCCCTCCACCCACCCCATCAGCGCCTTGTCGCCGCCGACGCGTTCCTTCATCAGCCGGAGCGACTCGACGGCCGACTGCATCCTCCCGCCGCCCAGCGGGTCGGGCATCCGAAGACTCGCCAGCTTGGCCTTGTCGGCCAGCAGGGCGTCGCTCTCGACGATAGCGGCGGGCTGATCCTCGAAGAACTCCACGCGCGCACCGCAATCGGCGGCCTCCCGGGCTGGGTCCGACATGTTGGAGACGATGTCGAAATCGAAGGCCTGCGCCGTCCTGACCTGCGCTTCGGCTAGCACGCGGTGGTCCTCGACGTAGCGCCCGTAGTGAACGCCGATCTGCTCGGCGCAGAACATCATGACCACCGGCATCACGGCCAGCCGATCCGTCGGTTCTCCCCTGGCCAGGGCGAGAACCCGCTCACGACCGTTCATCGCGGAGCCTCTCGTTTCTGGTGTCGACCAGGATCCGCATCCTGGTCCTCGTCCTCATCGTCGCATGTTGCAGTTGACTTGCTCGCACCGGTCACAAGCGTTCCCCTGGTCCTCGATCTCGCTGGACGGCCCGAGCCCGATCAGACCGGACACGGAGCGCATGGGGGTCATCACGCACTCCGGCGAGAGCGTCACGCCGACGGTGTGGTCGCCGAACAGCGCGAAGAGACCAGTCTGTTCCGTCAGCAGCATGCCGCAGTAGCCCGGGCTGTACGGAAGCGTGGTCCTGAAACCGTCCGGCTCTGCTCGCTCGTTCAACTGCTCGAGGACCGCGTGCTCGACGGCCTCGGCCCGCTCCGCTCCGACCGCGGCGACCACCATCGCCTCCAGGGCCTTCCCGCTCCGGCCCAGGTCACCGGCCAGACGATCGATCTCGGATCCCGAGGTGGCGATGAACGCGGCCACGTACCGCGACCCAGCCAGGAACCTCCCGACGGAGCCCCCGAACTCGGTGATTCCGCCCGGCGTCAGCAGGCCAACCCGACGCCGCTCCAGGGCGGCGACCGGCAGCACCCTGTACGTGGCGCGTGGTCGCGCGCACCGCACGGCTTCCTCCATCCAGCGCTCGAGTAGCTCCTCGACTGGGCGCTGGGGGGTCGCGTCGGCCGGGTAGCCCAGGTAGCGGAGCACCTCGCTCCTGGAGAGAGGCGCCTCGACGCCCTCGATGGTTCTCGGTCGCGGATCGCGCATCCAGCTCGCCTGCCGTTCGCCTTCCATGGTTCGAGGTCAGAAGGAGAGAAGCCACTGCCAGATGAACACGTTGCCCAGGGAGTCGATGCTGTTCCAGACCTCCTCGACGAGATCGGCGTCGCCCTCGATCGTGGGGAGCGTCGCGGCCCGCGTAGCCCACTCGATGCACTGCCCCGGTGCGGTCGTCGACCCGCCGTGCGCCGGGAGGCTTCCCTCGGCGACGATCGGGGCGGGCGGGGGAGAGGAAGGGCTACCCGAGTAGACGCCGTGCTCGCGGGTACACTCCGTCATGGCGCGCAGGTTCTCGGCTCGCGTGTCGTTCTGCATGATGGCGCTCGCGTCCATGATGTAGCCGCCGTCGGCGGCCACCACGTCGAGCACCTTCTTGCAGAACTCGCGCACGTCGCCGGCCGGACGATGGCTGAGCAGGAAGTTCGGGATCCCCCCGCTCAGACAGAACTTGTCGCCGAGCCTCTCGTGCACGTCGAAGACGTCGGCCTGATCCACGTGATAGACGATGCTCCGGTCGGGCAGCTCCCGGAAGCTCTCCAAGTGGTGCTTCCAGTCGCCCTCGGCGTAGAACAGCGTCTGGTGTCCGTGCCGCCACAGCTCCTCGATGATCGGACGCACCGTCGGCCAGTAGTGCGAGTCGAACTGCGCGGGACTCACGAAGGGGACGCAGCCCCGGTGCATCCAGTAGCCGATCGGAACCTGCTGCAGCGGGTCCGCGGTCGTCTTGGCCACGTGGTAGAGATGCGGCATGAGCGCCTCGCAAGCCTCGAGGACCTTGTCCGGCTGCTCGCACATGTCCATCGACAAGCCGACGTAGCCGCGCAGCTTGTCCGCGAGGATGTCGAGGGGGGCCTTGAAGATCCCGGCGATGGCAGACACCGTTCCGGATTCGGCGCGCAGTTGGGCGTTCTGTGTTCCGAAGGCCCCGAAGTACTGCATCATCGCCATCGCCCCTTTGACCAGGGCGAGGTTGCTGCGGTAGGAGGACGCTGCACCGGGCGGCACGATCTCGGACGACACGCGCGGCAGCCACACGTTGTAGAGGAAGGCCGTCGGATTCGCGATCAGCTCGTCGTACTCGTCCGCCTTCATGAAGGCCTCGCCCTCGCCGGGCTCGAGGTACTGGAATCCGACGTCGGGCGGAACGTCGATGCCGGGGACCCCGTAGTAGCGCATGCCGATGGCCTGCGTCAGCCCGGTCCACACGTAGACCATGTTGCTGACGACGGCGTCCCAGTCGAAGTCGGCGGCGCAGCGACGTG
Organism: bacterium; assembly: GCA_024226735.1. Classification (GTDB taxonomy): domain Bacteria; phylum Planctomycetota; class UBA1135; order UBA1135; genus JAAELL01. The sequence goes on from JAAELL010000559.1 coordinate 3,220, forward strand.
CGGCCACGAAGGCCTTGTCGTAGTCGTGGGTGACCTCCTGGCAAGTGAATCCGGCGTGCCGTGCTGTGAACTCGGCGACGAATGGGCGGATCGGGACCCTGTCCGGGCGCTCGTTGCGCATGGCGGTCGTGTAGCGCGCCAACCGTTCGGCGTACAGCCGCTCCATCCCATTGTCGCCTTCGCTACTCATCGAGGTCTTGCCCCACCGACCCGTTCAGGGCCCTCCTGAAATCACTCGCCCGCCAGGCAAGCGGAGACCACCCGAGCGGCCTCGCTGGCGTGCTCGGCGAATCCGTCCGCGCCGATCTCCTCAGCGAAGCGCTGGGTGACCGGTGCGCCACCGACGATGACCTTGATCGCAGGGTCTTTCTGAAAACGACCGACGACCTGCTCCATGTAGGTCATCGTCGAAGTCAGCAGCGCGCTACAGCAAAGGACCGTCGCGCCTCCCGCGGCGGCCTCTTCGTACTTCTCGACAGGGCAGTCCACGCCGAGATCGGTGACCTCGTAGCCGCTGCCCTTGAGCATCATGACCACCAGGTTCTTCCCGATATCGTGCATGTCTCCCTTCACCGTCCCCACCGCCACTCGACCGATGGGCTCGTGGTCGGAGGTCCCGAGGAGTGGCTCGATGATGTCGAGCCCAGCCTGCATCGCCCGGGCGGCCATGAGCATCTCCGGAATGTACACCTCACCTGCCGCGAACCGGTCTCCGATCTCGCGCATCGCCGGAACCATGCTGTTCATGAGCAGCGAGGAGACCGGCGCTCCCCGGTCGATCGCGGCCCGAACGGCCTCGGCGACACGATCGCGATCCGCCTGACGGACGGCGTCGAAGAGCTCCTGGTCAACAGGCATGCATACAGAGTGATACAGAGTCGCCCACCTGTCTAAACTTCCTCGGCACAAAGGTGCCGCACGAGCCGAAACCACGGCCGATCCAGGTGGTTCACGTTGCACCGACGTCTACCTGGAGCGACTCCGTCTCGCTACTGCAGCGCCGGCGTCGCGGCTTCTCCGCGAACCTGGGCTTCTCCGCCCTCCTTCTCGTAGACGCCGTAGCGGGTCGATGACCACGAGGGAGCCGAACGACTGGCCGTGGTGCGGAGCGGCTGTGGCGACGAACTTGCTCGATCCGGGAATCGCGCGAGGGTCGGTCTCCATGTCCGGCCGCTGCGAGCGGGGGGAGTAGTTCCCGTGAACTGCGCGCGGATCGCGGCCATCAGGGGTCGTGGTCCAGGGAAAGTGTGCGGTGACACCGTGCCGGTCCACATACGTGTCTTGACAGGGGGAGAACCGACCAGCTCTCATGGACCGTATCACACCGTGTCGCCGGCCCCCGTGTGCCAACGAGGCTGAGACGCCGACGGACGAGGAAGCGATCGGCGGTCGGACGACTCGCGACTCTCGAGTGCCCGGAGGGCACGAACACTGCCGATGACCGCGCCGCCCCCGGACCCCTGCACGGCCTGCCCGCCTCTCGGCGCCCTCGCCGGGCAGGCGTTCGACGTCGCCGTCGTCGGTGCCGGCATCAACGGCACCGCAATCGCCCGCGACGCGGCGTTGCGCGGTCTGCGCGTTCTGCTCGTCGACAAGGGCGACATCGCGTCCGGCACGTCCAGCCGATCCGCCCGGATGATCCACGGAGGTCTGCGGTACCTCGAACACGGCGACGTGAGTCTCGTCCGGGAGTTCTTGCGCGAGCGCGCCACGCTCCTGCGCCTCGCGCCCCACCTCGTCCGCACCCACGACCTGATCATCCCGTTCTACGCTCACTTTCGCCACCGCCCCTGGCAGGTGCGCCTCGGCCTCACCGTGCTCGACGTTCTCGCCGTCCTGGGTCGGTGCTCGATCGGTCGCCACCGGTCCCTCTCTCGCGAGCGCGTCCGCGAGCGCGTCCCCGGACTGAACCCCGATGGCCTGACCGGCGCCTGCTTGATGCCGGACGGCTACGCCGACCACGGCGAGCGTCTCTGCATCGAAAACGTCCTCGCCGCGGCGCGGGCCGGCGCATCGGTCGCGACCTACACCTCCGTTGAAGACCTGCGCACGGAGAACGGCGCCGTCGTCGGACTCTCCCTGTTCGATTCCACCGCGCAGCGCAGCCTCGACGTGCGTACGACCGTGACCGTCAACGTGGCCGGCCCCTGGGTGGATCGCGTCGTCCGCACCCTGACGCCGAGTCGGCGTCTGATCGGCGGCACCAAGGGGAGCTTCCTGGTGCTCGATCCATTCCCCGGCGCGCCACGCGACCCGTGCTTCTACGAATCCCATTCCGACCATCGCCAGGTCGTCGCCCTGCCCTGGAACGGCCGCGTTCTGATCGGGACGACAGACGTTCGCTACGACGGGGATCCCGGCGACGCGATCGTCACCCCAGAGGAGCGGGACTACCTCCTGGGCGAGACCAACCGCACGTTCCCGGACGCCCGGCTGAGCGCGGCCTCCGTTCGATTCGCGTACGCCGGAGTCCGCCCGCTGCCCTACCACCCGGAGGGCGCCGAGGGCAGCGTCACACGGCGATACATCGTCTTCGATCACGCGCCGGAGGTCGGCGGCCTCCTATCGATCGTGGGTGGCAAGTTCAGCACCTTTCGCAGCCTTGCCGAAGAGGCTACCGACGCCGTGTTTCGCAAGCTCGGCCGACGACCGCCACGCTGCCCGACGACACGCGCACCGCTGCCCGGCGCCGAGACCGACGACTTCCCGGCATTCCGTGACCGCTTCCGCTCCTCGGCCCCCGTCGCGCCGAAGAGCGCCGACCGCTTGCTGTCCATCTACGGCACACGCAGCGACCGAGTCCTCGAGATGGCCGCGGCCGCTGACTCCGATCTCTTGCAGCCGTTCGATGAACACACGGGCGCCATCGGCGCCGAGATCCTGGTCGCGTTCCGGCACGAGTTCGCCCGGACCCTCGGCGATGTGCTGATCGGCCGCACGCTGGTCGGCTACGATTCGGTCTTCGACCCGGCTAGCGCAGCGAACGCGGCGCAGATCGCCGCTCGACACCTCGGCTGGGACGACGCTCGCTGCCAATCCGAGCTGGATTCGTGGGAGCGCCATGTCCTGAGGTTCCAGCCGCCCGCAGCGACGCCGCCCGACCCAGCGTCCCCAGCAGGGAATCCGGAGGCGCCGTGAGCCCGCTGCCGGACGGCCGCCAAACATCGCCCAATGTGTCCGGAAGTCCGACTCGAACGGTACTCTGTGCTCCGGCTTACTCGATCCGCGTGTGGCAAAGGAAACGGACTTGACTGCAAGAGATGCCCTGTCTTCCCGTGAGCGGGTCTTGCGCGCCCTGGCGCACGAGGAGCCCGACCGGGTCCCGCTCGACATGGCGTTGACCGTCGACGTCTACCACGCCTTGCGCGCGCACCTGGGGCTACCCGCCGAGCCGGGCAAGAAGAGCGGCCTGTGGACCGAAGTCAGCTCCAGCATGGATCTCTTGGATGCGATGGGCGTGGACATCTACTACACGGGCCTCGGAGCCCCCGTGGATTGGACTCCACGCACCGGCCGCGACGGTCTCGTGTACGACGAGTGGCGGATCGGGCGTACGAAGGTCGAGCGCGACGACGGGGGCTACTACTGGGAGATGGCCGAGCACCCGCTGGCCGGTGCGACCCTGTCGGACATCGAGGAGTTCCCGTGGCCGGATCCTGACGACCCCGGACGCATCGACGGGCTGCGCGAGAAGATCCTCGCTGCCAAGGAAGAGGCCGACAAGGCGGTCATGTTCAAGTCGGCGAACTCCATCTGGGAGCAATCCTGGTGGCTCTACGGCATGCAGAGCTGGTTCATCGACATGCTCGTCAAGCCCGAGATCGTTGGCGCGATCATGGACCGTGTCACCGACATCGCGTGCCGCACGATGGAACTGGGCATGGAGGAAGTCGGGGATCTCGTAGACATCGTGCGCCTGAGCGGAGAGGACCTCGGCACGCAGGCGGCTCCGATGATCGCGCCCGAAATGTTCGAATCGATGGTCAAACCACGCTTCGCACGACTGTGGCAGGTCGCGCGCAAGAAGATCGCCGAGAAGAACCCGAACGCGAAGCTGATGGTGCATTCCTGCGGCTGCATCCGCCCGTTCATCCCGACCTGGATCGACATGGGCCTGGACGTGCTCGACCCGATCCAGCCTCGCGTCCAGGGCATGGAGCCCGAGGGACTCAAGCGGGACTTCGGTGCACAGATTTCGTTCCACGGCGGTGTCGATCTGCAGGAGGTGCTGCCGTTCGGCACGCCCGCGGACGTCATGGCCGAGGTGCGCCGCTACATCCGAGCTCTGGCACCGGGCGGGGGCTACATCGTCGCGCCGGCCCACAACGTTCAGAGCGACGTTCCACCGGCAAACCTGGTTGCGATCCGCGATGCGATCGCGGAGCACGGACAGTACCCGATCATGAGGTGAGTGGTGGACTCCAGAACTGGCAAGAGAATCCGCATGGGCCGCATCTTCGACGAGAAGAGCGGCAACACACTGGTCGTGGCCTACTCCCACGGCGTCATCATGGGTGCGCTGTCGGGAATGCGCGGCCTCGAGGAGATGGAGCGCGTGACGCTGGCGTTGGCCGACGTCGACGCCCTGATGATCGCACCTGGTATGGTCACCAGGCTGGAAGAGGCGTTCATCGGCAAGCGCCGGCCCTCGTTGTTCATCCACTTCGACTACCAGAGCTACGTCCGCAAGGTCCTGCCCTATCCGGTCGGTGCCACCGTGGAGCTCGGCAGCGTAGAAGCCGCGATGGTGGCCGGCGCCGATGCCGTCATGACCTACCAGTACATCGGCCACGAGGACCAGGAGATCGAGAAGCTCGAGATCGAGCGCAACGCGCGGATCGCCCGCGAGTGCGACCGCCTCGGCATGGTGTTCATGGTCGAGGCGCTGTGTGCTCGTGAGAACACGGACCCGCAGGTCCGCCACGACGCGTCGGTCATCGGGATGTCGTGCCGAATCGCCGCCGAGCTGGGCGCGGACATCATCAAGAGCCAGTACCCCGGCAGCCTCGAAGCCGTCGCGGAGATCGCCGAGACCTGCCCCGCTCCGCTGCTCCTGGCGGGCGGACCCAAGCTCGAGACCCTGGAGGCGGCCTACGACCTTGCCCGCAAATCGATGCAGGCCGGCGCTCGAGGATTGGTCTTCGGGCGAAACGTTTTCGAAGCCGAGGACATCGCCGGCGAGGTTCAACGCTACCGGCAGATCGTGCACCAGCGATGAGTCTTGACGGGTCCGCAGTTGAACGAGGAGGCACAGAGACGATGGACGGGAAGAAGATGGATCGGCGTTCGTGGCTGAGAGCGGCCGGCATCGCCATTGGCATGGCGGCGATGACGGGTTGCAGCGCGACGCGGTTCGGTGGCGCGGGGGAGCTACCGGACTACAGCAACGAGGACTTCTACACGGACGGCACCTTCGATCTAGAGGCAGCGAAGGACGCGTACGTCGCGCTGATGAAGTACCACGGCTATCCCGTATTCGAGGGCGTCCGTGAGCAGCTGTGGATCAGCGACTACGGCATCGGCGAGTTCGCGAACGTCGGGCTCGGCGCCGTGATCTTCTTCAATCAAGAAGCCGAACATCCGGGCGATCGCTTCATGCTGCTGGACATCTTCCTGCTGCCGAACCAGATGCTGCCCGAGCACTACCACCTGGAGACCGAGACGGCCCGCGCCAAGATGGAAGCGTGGATCGTACGCAAAGGCACGTCGCTGATCGGCGGGGAAGGCGAGCCGACGCCGGACCTGAAGGAGAAGCTCCCGGCGAGCCAGCACGATCACGTCACGGTCTGGCACGCCGTCACGGCCGGCCCGGGTGACAAGGCCGAGCTCAATCGGGCCACGGCACGACACTGGCAACTCGCCGGGCCGCAAGGAGCGATCGTGTCGGAAGTCGCAAACTTCCACGACAACGACGGGGTTCGCCACACCAATCCGAACCTGGTGTTCCCGTGAGCCGTTGCCCTCGCAACAAGGAGGCGAAATGATCCAGGACCTGGCCACAATCACGACTCGGGGAGCGTCGGGCGTGCTGTTCCTGCTGGCGGTCGGCTGCGCGTCAGGGCTGAAGACACCGCGTCTCGGATTCGAGCTTCCCGCTCGGTACAACACGCCCGACGGGATGACTCTGGCTCCCGACGGCAACATCTACCTCTCCGTGCCGAACCTCGGCGACAGCACTCACCCGGCCAAGATCCTGCGCATCACGCCGGACCAGGAGCTCGAGGAGGTGATCACTCTCCCGGTTCACCCTGAGCTGAAGACGGTCGGGCCGATGGGCATCACCTGCGCGCCGGACGGCCATCTCTACGTCGCCGACTGCCAGGTGTTCACCGATGACAACCGCAAGTCACGCGTACTGCGCGTGCGGATGGACGAAGGTCGAGCAATCGGTTGCGACGTCGTGGTAGAGGGGCTGGTCATGGCCAACGCGATGCACTACCACGAAGGTGCGCTGTACGTGACGGAATCGATCATCGACAAGAGCGCCCATCCGCTGCCGAGCGGGGTGTACCGCTTCGAGCTGTCGGAGCTCTCCGGCGACCCCGTGCGCGTCGGCGGCATCGGGGATCCCCACCTGATGGCGACGATGTACACCGAGAACAAGGAGTTCCCCTTCGGAGCCAACGGGCTGTCGTTCGACTCCGAGGGTCGACTGTACGTGTGCAACTTCGGAGATCGCCAGGTGCTACGATTCACTCTCGATGCGGCGGGTCGCGTCAGCGCGCAGGAGGTCTTCGCCAGTGACTCGGGTATGGAATCGACCGACGGCCTGTACATCACCGCAGACGATCGGATCTACGTGGCGGACTTCCTGGGCAACGCGGTCCATCAGATCGACATCGATTCAGGTCGCGTGAACACGCTGGCCAGGAGTCCTGTGGGTGACGGTGCCGCAGGACTGCTCGACGGGCCGTCGGAGGTCTGCGTTCGAGGCGACCGGATGTACGTCTCGAACATCGATCTGAGCTTCGGCGACATCCAGCACGACGACGTCCACAACATCTCGGTGATCGATCTGGTCCCCTAGCGAGGAGGTGCGCGATGGGCTTTTTGCTGGGAGTCGACCTTGGCAGCACAAACCTCAAGGTCGTGATCTACGCGCTCGACGGCCAGGCCGTGGCCAGCGCGAGCGCGTCGATGGTGCTGAACCACCCCGATCCCGCCCATCCGAAGTGGGCGACCTGGGACCCGGACCTGATCTGGGATGGCATCGGGAGCCTGTGCCGGGAAGCGATCGCCGGATGTGGTGGAACCGCTGCGGACATCCGGGCGGTGGCGGTCACCGGAATGGGCATGGACGGTGTTCCCGTGGCGACCGATGGGAGCGTGCTCTATCCATTCATCTCCTGGCACTGTCCACGCACGCAACCCCAGTGCGACGCCTGGCTCGAGAAGGTCGGCGCTGCGAAGCAGTTCTCGCTCACCGGCAATCCCATCTGGACGTTCAACACCGTCTTTCGCCTGCAGTGGATGCAGGAGCACGAGCCCCAGGTCCTCGCCAAGGCCGAGAAGTGGCTCCTGATCGAGGACTTCATCAACTTCAAGCTCTGCGGCGAGTATGCGACCGACTACAGCATGGCGTCGTCGACGCTGCTCCTGGACCAGACGACGCGGAAGTGGTCCTCCGAGCTGATCGCCCTGGCGGAGATCGACGCGTCCTTGCTATGCGATCCAAAGCCCTCCGGCACGGTCATCGGCGCTGTGCACTCGGCGGCGGCCGCGTCGACCGGTCTCGCCACGGGCACGCCTGTCGTGCTCGGGGGACACGACTTCCTCTGCGGCGCGCTGGCAACCGGCGCGTTCCGGCCAGGCGTCATCTCGGACGTCATCGGCACGTGGGAGATCGTCGTGGCCGCACTTCCCGCTCCGGTGCTGACCAGCGAAGTGCGCGAGATGGGGCTCTGGGTCGACTCACACGTTGCCAGGGATGCGTGGGCGGTGATGGCCTCGACCGTGGCGGCTGACGCACTGGAGTGGTTCCGCCGCGAGTACGGATTCGAGGAGAGGCAACGAGCGGCAGCCGAAGGTGGTGTCGACTGGGAGTACATGATTCGCGCGGCGCAGGACGTTCCGCCGAGATCGAACGGCGTGATGTTCCTCCCGCACCTGTCCGGGAGCTTCGTCCCGATCATCGATCCCGGCTCGATGGGCGCCTTCGTCGGCCTGCGCGGCCATGTCACGAAGGCCGATATGTTCCGCGCCATGATCGAGGGCCTCGACTATCAGTTCCTTCAGATGATGGAGGCCTTCGAGTCGGCTCTGGGCGTGAAGTCCGAGACGATCATCGCGATCGGCGGCGCGGTGAAGAACCGGCTGTGGATGCAGAACAAGGCCGACGTCCTCGGCAAGCTGGTCGAGGTGCCGGAGCTGGACGAAGCGGTACCGCTGGGTGCCGCGATCCTGGGGGGTATCGGCGTCGGCGTCTACGAGAACGAGCAGGACGCTTTCGAGCGGACGTACCGGGCGGGTCGCGTGTTCGAGCCCGACGCCGCGCTGACCGAGCGTTACCGGGAAGGCTACGAGACCTTCAAGGAGCTGTACCCGGCTCTGAAGGACGTGCACGCGCAGATCGACTCGAGAGGCCAGTGACGACAGGAGAATCGCTCCATGAAGAAGGTACTCATCGCTCCCAGGAAGTACGTGCAGGGCCGCGGCGTGCTGAACGAGCTCGGCGACTGGGCTCAGCGTCTCGGCAGCAAGCCGGTCGTCCTCTGGACCGCTGGGCGCAGGCGCGCGCTCGGTGACCTCGTCGAGGGCAGTCTGAAGCGGTCTGGCCTGGAGCTGCACGAGGTCGAGTTCCGGGGCGAGTCCTCCCGTGCGGAAGCGGCGCGTGTGGCGGCGCTCGCGACCGAGTCCGGCGCCGACATGATGATCGGAATCGGGGGCGGCAAGGTCCTCGACACGGCCAAGGCCGCTGCGGTCGAAGCGGGGATCAAGATGATCACCTGCCCGACGATCGCGTCGAACGATACGCCGACCAGTGCGGCGACAGTTTGGTACGACGAGGACGGCAACTTCGAGGGCTTCGAGTGCTGGCCCTTCAATCCGGACATCGTCCTGGTGGACTCTCAAGTGATCGCCGACGGCCCGATCCGAGCGTTCGCCGCAGGCATGGGCGACGCGCTGGCCACGTGGGTCGAAGCCGAGGCGTCATACAAGACGCGCGCCGTCAATCTCGGCGGCGGGGTCGCCACCGGAGCGGCGATGGCCCTCGCCAGGCTGGCTCACGACAACCTGATGGAGTGCGGGGTCGAAGCTCATCGCGCTGTCGAACGGCACCTGGTCACTCCGGCGGTCGAGCGGATCATCGAGACGAACGTGCTCCTCTCGGGGCTCGGTTTCGAGAGCGGCGGGCTGGCCACGGCGCACATGATCGCCAACCCCTTGTCGAACCTCCCCGAGTGCAAGGACGTGATGCACGGCGAGAAGGTGAGCTTCGGCGTCATCACGCAGCTCTGCCTCGATGAGGACACGACGACCGCGGACCTGTACGAGACCTACGACTTCCTGATCGCCATCGGCCTGCCGGTCACGTTCGCGGAGTTGCATCTCGAGGGCATCGGTCGCGACCGGCTCGAGCCGATCGGCGACATCTGTGCCGGCGAAGGATCACTCTGCGGCAATCACTGCTTCGAGGTGACCTCGGACGCGCTCGTCGATGCCATGCTGGCCGCCGACCAGCTCGGTCGGAGCCGCCTGCGCGCCGCCGCGCAATAGGGCTCTCGAGTCGCCGACCCCACGACACCGTCTTCCCTTCTCAACGGTCCTCCGGCGCGCGCTCGGGCAGGAGTCGGAACTCCGTCATGTCGGCTCGGGGGCGCTCCTTCAGCAGTTCGTGAATCGGCGCGAAGGTCTCGAGGATCCTCTGGTAGTCGGCGTCGTCCTTCGATCGGAACACGGCTTCACCGCACTTCTGGGTTCCGCCGGCGGCCCGGGCGAGCGGAGCGAGCAAGAAACTGTTGTGCTCGGGCTTCATCACTCGCGTGAAGAACTTGCGGGGAATGCCCTCCTCATGACAGCTGGCGCAGCGCCGTGTCGCGACGTCATCCAAGACCGCGTCCAGATCGAGCGGCATCATCCGCCGGCTACCGAGCCGGGCCTTGTGGTTGGATGACGACGTACCGTAGTAAGGCACGTTCAGGTCCAGCCACATGTAGACGCGACGCCGGTCTTCGTCGGGGACATCGACCCTGGCATCGCCGTTCTCATCCGGATGTCCGGAACGAATGATGTCGGCCACCTTGCTGGCCGGACTGCCCCACCTGCGCGGCGCGATCTCCAGGATGTTGTGACCTGCGCCGTTGATCGTCCAGATCCACTCGGTGTAGGGGCTCATGCCGCGAGCGCCGTCGAACTCGGGCCCGGACTGGCTGCCATGCTGGATCCAGTTGCGCTCGGCCTGTGTCCCGGTCCGACAGAGGACGTCGTACGAGACATTGAAGAAGTCGGTCATGTCCCCGGTCAGATCCACATCGCCCGCTTGGTCGCGTTCGTTGTGGCACTCGATGCAGTTTCGGTCGAAGACGCCTTGGACGACCTCTTGGTAGCTGAACCCCTTGGTGCCCCAGGCGGGCGGCTGCAGCTTCTGGACCCGACCGCTGAACACCGGCCGCTGGGTGCTGCGCGGTGTGGCCGAGTTACGATTGGCATGACAGCCGACACAACCTTGCACTTCACCCGGCATGAAGTGTGTGAACGACCGCATCCGCTGCAGGGCTCGTCCTTCCCCGTCCAGCGCCAAGAAGTAGATGGGTACCTCCGCAGGGACCTGGAAGTTCGCGCTACCGTCCTCGGCGACGTCGGCGAACCCCCAGAGCTTCTTCGGAGCGTACGTGGCGCCGCAGGAGACCAGGGGGAACTGGAATCCGAAGACGGCGATGTTGCGCATGCCGGGACCGTCCAGCCGCTGGTTGTTCTGCGGCGTGTGTGTGCTCTTCTCGATCTCCTGGACGACCGCGATCTGCTTGATCTCGCCCGGCTTCACGTCCGGCTCCAGGCCATTGCAGACGTCCTGCATGAACACCGTGGCCCAGGTGCCGGTGACGCTGCCGTCCTCCGGCATCTCGACGGAGTCGTCCATGTACGTGCCGGTCGACACGCTCGGCCGCTCGGTCGCGCGGATCGGCATCGGGCAGTAGTACCCCATCCCACCGTCAGGGAAGACCAACGAGACCGCGTTGGCGTCGAAGTCACGTAGCTGGATGGTGCCGCCTTTTGAGACCAGGAACCGGTTCTCGTCGATCGCCAGCGGCTTCTCGTAGGTCCCACCCGTGCGGCAATCGAGCATCCCGTTGCCCCACGGCCCACCGCCCAAGCGGTGTGCGTAGATGTCGACTTCGGGCGTCAGGTTCCGGACCGCCTCGCGAGCATTGGCGCCCTTCGAGGGGGCGATCGCCACGATCCCACCGCGGCACGAACCGTTGTGGTTCGTCGCCGTGGCAATCACCTGGGCCGTCCCGGGAATCGGCTGCGCGTCCATGAACGTACCTGGCGAGATCACCCGGTTGCCGTAGAAGCCGGCCAGTTCCGTGCCGTCCGGGTTGATCGCCCAGAGGCTCTGAATCGGGCAAGCGGCCCGATCGACGTACTCCCAGCGCGTGTAGATGATCCGACCGTCCTCGAGCACGGACGGCGTGAAGTCCATCAAGTAGTTGGCCGACAGCCGCCTTTGCTTCGAGCCATCGCGTTCCATGCGGTACAGAACCGGCGAGGTGACCACGTAGCAGTAGGCGTAGGCCGGCTTCCTGTCCGAGATGAACGCGATGCCGCCATCGGGCAGCCAACACGGATCCAGGTTGTTGTACGCGCCGCTGGTCAGCTGGGTGAGGCCACTACCGTCGACATTGATCCTGAAGACGTGGTAGTTGCTCGCTTCGTCTTCGTATCGGGAGATGTCTTCGATGTGGGCGACCGGGTTGGATCCGACATGTCCGCCGCGACGCAACGCGAAGACGACTTCCCGGCCGTCGTAGGAGAGATCGGCGGTGGTGATCATCCCGTCGCCGGCGTCGAAGATGCACTTCAGCTCGCCGGCGTCTTCATTCGGCGAATAGACGTACAGGCCGCCACCGGGCCTGAAACCCTCCACGTGATAGACGTAGACGTGCGAGATATTCAGGGGCTTGCGCTTCACCAGCAAGATATCTCGAAAACCCAGCTTGCCGTCCAGCAGCTCGCGGCGCAACGCGCGGGCTTCCGGCGTGTTCTCCTCCGGTGGAATCCGAAGTTCGGCCAGCTGCTTGGCCGTCACCGGCGAGCTGTAGACTGCAATCTCCGCCGCGCCGGGATTGGGCGAATCGGGATGAGACGACAGGAACTCGATGCGGATCTTGGTGACACGCCGCTTGGAGAAGTCGATCATCTGCGGCCCGCGACGATGCTCCAGCACACCCGTCACCGCCGGCTCGTCCGCGTCGTTCAGATAGACCTCGTAGTCCTTGAAACACTCCAGCAGGGGCGAGGAGACACGGGCGTAGTAGATGATCTGAGCGGCTTCGACCGGCTGGTCCCATTCGAGCGTGAAGTGCCCTTTCTGAGCGCCCTTGACCGCCCAGTCGTTGTCCTGTTGGAACTCCGACGGCACGACGCCGCTGATGGCCATCTCCGGACGATAGGCATCGCTGTACTGGCTACTGGCCGAGACCTTTGCCTCAGGTGCCAGGTTGACCGGCAGGTCGTCGGCCCAGGCGACGCCGCTGAGGACCACTGCCAATCCAAGAGCAGACAGCGACGCGGGCGGAGCGCTGCCACGAGGCAAGCGCACAAGCGGTTTCGAGGTGGCCAAGTACTGCTTCATCATGCCTCCGAGGATCCTATCCTCTCTCCGTGGAAGACGACTGCGCGAGCGAGAGCACGCTCCGCATTCTGACTCTTCCCCCAGGATACGCGGGCACTTTCCCGGTCCTCGGGCACATTATCGTCCTGAAGGACCCAGCGCCGGGCTCATGTCGCCTGTCCTCTCGCCCGCAGAGCTTCACCGATCTCCTCCAGGATGAGCGGATCATCGATGGTCGCCGGCGTGACGTACTCCTCACCATCCGCGATGGCGCGCAGGGTCCGGCGCAGGATCTTCCCCGATCGCGTCTTGGGCAAGCGCCTCACCACACAGACGCGTTTGAATGCAGCCACCGGCCCGAGAGTCTCGCGCACGTCCGCCACCAGCTCCTCCACGAGCTCCCTCTCGACACGCTCCGCGCCGGCGTTGAGGACGACGAGTCCGAGCGGTGTCTGACCTTTGAGCGCATCGTGAACGCCGACCACCGCACACTCGGCGACATCGGCGTGTTCGGAGAGGATCTCCTCCAGGCCACCGGTGGAGAGGCGATGTCCCGCCACGTTGATGACGTCGTCGGTGCGACTCATGATCCACAGATAGCCGTCGGTGTCGATTCGGCCCGCGTCGGCGGTCTGGTAGTAGCCCGGGAAACACTCCAGGTAGGAGCTCTTGTAGCCCTCGTCGTTGTTCCACAGGGTCGGTAAGGAACCCGGCGGAAGCGGGAGCTTGACGACGATATGACCACCCTCGGATTCCGAGCTGTCGGTGCGCGCCAGCTCTTGGCCCTCGTCGTCCACGACGCGCACGTCGAAGCCAGGCACAGCGACGGTGGGTGAGCCGCGCTTGACGGGCAGCACCTCGATCCCCATGCAGTTGGCCGCCATCGGCCAGCCGGTTTCGGTTTGCCACCAGTGGTCGATCACCGGAATGCCGAGGGCCTTTTCGGCCCACCTGACGGTGTCCGGATCCGCACGCTCTCCGGCCAGGAAGAGCGTTCGAAGCGAGCTCAGGTCGAAGTCGGCGACGCGTTCGGCGCCGGGGTCCTCGCGCTTGATCGCGCGTATCGCCGTGGGAGCGGTGAAGAGTGCGTTCACCTTGTGCTCGCAGACCACGCGCCAGAAGGCGCCGGAATCGGGCGTACCGACGGGCTTGCCCTCGTAGAGAACGGTGGTGCATCCCAGCAAGAGCGGTGCGTAGACGATGTAGGAGTGTCCGACCACCCAGCCGATATCCGAGGCTGCCCAGAAGACATCGCCAGGCCGCATCCCATAGACCTTCTGAAGGCTCCAGTGCAGCGCCACCGCATGGCCACCGGTGTCGCGCACGACTCCCTTGGGCACGCCCGTGGTGCCCGACGTGTACAGGATGTAGACCGGGTCCGTGGCTCCCACCTCGACGCAGGACACTGGCTTCGCAGCGGCGCGAAACTCGCGCCAGTCGATGTCTCGTCCCCCCTGGAGCGGCGCTTCTGCCGCCTCACGCTGGAGCACCACGCAGCGCTCGGGCTGGTGCCTGCAGACTTGCAGCGCCCCATCGACGAGGGGCTTGTACTCCACGGTGCGACCGGGCTCGAGACCACACGAGGCCAGCACCAGGACCTTCGGCGTCGCATCGTCGATGCGCGTAGCGAGTTCCTTCGACGCAAAGCCGCCGAAGACCACCGAGTGAATCGCCCCGAGGCGCGCGCAGGCGAGCATGGTCATCAACGCTTCGGGAACCATCGGCATGTAGATCAACACGCGGTCGCCGCTCTCGACGCCGAGGGCCCGCAGCGCACCCGCGGTCACGGCCACCTCCCTTTGAAGCTCGAGGTAGCTGTAGCTCCTGACGCGGTCGAGCATCGCGCTGTCGTAGATGAGCGCCGTTTGCTCGCCCCGCCCGGCCTCGACGTGGCGATCGAGGGCGTTGTAGCAAGTGTTGAGCGTGGCCCCCGGAAACCAACGGTAGAAGGGGGCCTGCGAGTCGTCGAGCACACGGCTCCAACGGCGCGTCCAAGCGAGTCCCGCAGCCGCTTCAGACCAGAAGGACTCGGGGTCGCTCAACGATCGCGCATGGGCCTCTCGGTAGCTGGGAGCTTCCGGACTCGACATGACACAAGGCTCCTGGCAATCGAGTTCAGGGTACGGCCCGAGAAGGGATACGTCGAGAACGCGGGGATCCAGCGCAGTGCCCGGCGGTGGTCTGCCTGACGCCGGTGCGCGTCGAGGCCGTGCTACGCTATTTCCGAATCTCGCGCAAGCGGATGTTCTTCCACATCACCTGAGCGCCCGGCAACGCGCCGCGCTTGACGACGGGCCAGTGGAGTTGCAGTCCAATGAACCCGCGCGCGGTCCTGTCGTCCCGCAGATCCGCGGCCGGCACGGAGTTGATCCAGGTGCGCAGACGATCGCCATCGGCGACGATACGGAGGTGATTCCAGGCATCCTGCTCGAAGGCTGCTCGAGCCGCAGCGTTATCCCCCAGATCAGCGAGCCAGCCGCGACCGCGCTCCTCCTGAATACCTCCGGTCCAGGGCCGTTCGGAAGGATCGATCTCGACCGGGTAGCCCCACACAGTGTCCTTGCGCCTCTCTGGACTTTACCTGGGAGCGCACCGCCGAGGCCGGGCTCGAGATTCGACGTCGTCACCTGACCCTTGCTGTCCTTGTGGTAGTACCACACGTCGTCGCGTTCGACCCACCGCTCGTCCTTCTCGAGGTACGCGATCCGCTCCTGCCGGGCAGCGTAGTCGAGGTCTCCGTCCTTGCCCATGGAGCTCGGGCCGTGGCCCTGCGTGTTGGACTGCCCGGCGAGGACGAATACCTTCACTGCTAGGATGGTCCCATGATCAGTGCCCGGCTCCTCGTACTCGCCCTGGCGATCCTCGCGCCCACGCAGGAAGCCACGTCGCGCAAGCAGCTCCTCCTCTGGCCGGACGGCGCCCCCGGCGCGCGCGGCGAGGAGGCGCGCGACCGGCCCACGTTGACGGTGCATCTGCCCGAGGAATCCGACGGGCCTCTGCCGGCCGTCGTGATCTGCCCCGGCGGCGGATACAAGCACCTGTCGGCGATCGACGTGTACCGGCGCTTCTTTCTCGCCCAGGGCTTCGCCGTCTTCCATCTGCGCTACCGCCTGCCGACCGACGGCTACCTCCACCCCGCTCCGATGCACGACGTCCAGCGCGCGCTGCGCATCGTCCGCCACGACGCGCGCGAGTGGAGCGTCGACCCCCAACGCATCGGCGTCATGGGCTTCTCCTCAGGCGGCCACGTCGCCTCGACCGCTGCCACACACTTCGCCGCCATCGAGGGCAGCAAGGGCATCGACGCCGCCAGCTGCCGACCCGACTTCGCGGTGCTCTTCTGCCCGGTCGTGAGCATGCTCGACCACCCCCACGGCCCTTCCGTCACGCGCCTGCTCGGCAAGGAGCCCAGCGCCGAGCTTCTCGAAGCCCTCTCGAACGAGCGCCAGGTCACCGGGCGAACGCCGCCGACCTTCCTCGCCCACGCCAAGGACGACACGCTGGTGCCGCCGCAGAACAGCGAGCTCTTCCACGCGGCGCTGCGACGCCACGGAGTCCCTTCGCGCCTACTGCTCGTCGACGAAGGCGGACACGGCTTCGCGCGTAAGACGCAGACGTGGCAAGCGGAGCTGGGCGCGTGGCTGCGAGCGGGGAAGTGGATCGACTCGTCTGGGGTTTCGCGGTGAGGGAGATCCTCTACCACCCGCATCTACGGCCCACGGTCTACCGCGCCGTCTGTGGACAGGATGGGGCCGTCGAGGGATCGATTGGCGTGGGTGTAGATGAAGCGCCAGTGCAGCGAGAGGGCCACGAGCACCGCCACGTGCCACACCTCGTGCGGGCCGACTACGCCAGGGACCAGCACCGGCCACTCGACAACCATCAGGATCGCGCCGATCGAGTAGATCACGCCGCCCACGACCAAGAGCTCCGCCTCGCGCGTTCCGAAACGGCGCCAGACCCTCATGCCGGCCACGCCCGCGATCCAGCCCAGCAGAATGTAGATGGCCGTCCCGAGCCCACGCGGCAAGTGTCCGTAGAACACGCTGAAGAGGGTGATGCCCGTCGCCGCGATCAGCCAGATGGCGATCAGTCCGCCCCAGCGAGCCCAGCCTCGGAAGAACAGGCCCTGGACCGGCGTGTGAGTGCCGGCGATCAGGACGAAGATGGCCGCCTTGTCGAGGCGGCCCAGCACGGCGTGGCCGGCACTACCCTCGCGCAGCATGTGGAACACTCCGCTCATCGCGAGCAGCAGCACGCTGGCGAAGGCGAATACTCCCAGCAGGGCGCTGCGCCGTGCATCCCCCCGCCCCCGCCGCCACATGTGGATCCAGAGCACTGCGAACACTCCAGCGCCCAGCAGGTGGCTGAGCGCGTTGAAGGGTTCGTGGAATCCAGGGATCGGGTAGGCCTTCATCGGACACTCTCCATCAGGCCCCACTCGAGCGATCTGGGCAGGTCAGTCTCAAATAAATCCGTGCGCGCTCGGTCAGCGCCGCGTGTGCCGCTTGCCGTGCCATCACGTCCGCGGCCCGGATGATCCGGGCGTGCGAACACCCGATGATGTCGGAGCCGGTCCACCAGACAGGAAGGATGGAATGACACCCGCGCTCCCCGAGCGACCCCACCTCGGGCACCTCGAGAAGTCCGCCGAACAGCTGCTCGCAGCACATCGGCGAGGCGATGTGCGATGCTGCGAATTCCTGCGCGGCCTACGCCGCTTCGCAGCGGCGACCGACGCGGCCATTCTCAGCGCCGAGCTCACGCTCATGGACACGAAGCAGGTCGTTGCAGTGCACTACGGCTGCGCGTCCTGGGGCGACCTGCGCGATCAGATCGGCACGGGACAAGTCACCACGGAACATTCACTCGCGGCGGTGACGGTCGAGCACGAGATCCCGGAGTATGCGGGCGCCGGCGTGCCGCTGGCCATCGTCGCCGCGCTCCGGGATGCGGGCGTCGACATCGGCTTCGCCGAGTTCGCTGCCGCGAGCGGCTGGGCGTTCAGCTTCGGCTATCGATACGAGGACGTCTCACCGGCTCACATGGCCGTGCGCGGTGATCCCGAGCGCGATGGGCCCTGGGAGGTCTTTGCCTTTCTGCCAAGGAAGCTCGGCTTCGAGTACGAGATGGCGCCGACCGCTGACGCCACCGCACTGTGGGACTTCGTCAGGACGCACGTCGACGCCGGCACACCGATCATGAGCGAGCACCTCGACGGCGGCTTGATCACCGGCTACCAGGAGCTCCACGGCAAGCGCCTGCTCTACTTCGACGGCACCGTCGGCAGCGGTTGGCTCGAGGCCGGTGGTTTGCAGCCGCACGCGGCCTACGTGTTCGGCAACCGGCGCTCGACGCCGGCCGAGAACATCACGCGTCTCGCGCTCGAACGGGCCCTGGCCAAGTCCGTCGCACACGAGTACGACGGAACCCCACAGGGTCTCGCCGCGCTGCGCGCCTATCTCGGCGACGTCGTCGACCCGAGCAAGGATTTCGCCGCGACGGAAGAGTGGTTCTGCTGGGCCGCCTTCGAGCGCCTGCTCGCCCGGCGGTGTTGCGAGCTCTGGTTGGGAACGGTGGCGGACCGGCTCGACGGTGATGCGCGCGAGCCCACCCTGCGGGCAGCCGAGCACTACGGGCGCGCCGCCGCGTGCTACGACGCCTATCGGGCCGAGGTCGCCGGCGGCGCAGCACGGCAAGGCGGCCTCTGCGAGCGCGCGCGCACGCCGGATCGCATCGCGGTCATCGCGCCGCTGCTGGAACAAGGCATCGACGCGGAAGCGGCCGGCGTCGACGCGCTGGAGCGCGCAGTGGGCGCGCTGCGCTGATGGCTGCGGGCCTCTCGAGGCCGAGGGCCTCCTGCGGCGCCTCGTTACGTACCTCATGGGTACACCCCACTAGTGGTGTGAGTCACTCTTGTGCGGCATTTTGGTCGGTGCGTACGCGTTCGCTGCAAGGCGCAGCGACGACGCGACTTCGCTGCAAGTCTCGGAGGAGGCGCAACGCAGCAGCGGGCGGGTACGGGCCGACCAAAA
>JAAELL010000560.1 GCA_024226735.1 bacterium
GTGAAGTCGTTGCTGTAGACGCTGAGTGGCAAGTTCGGTCGCGAACTGCCATCCGGGTCGACGACACGCCCCACCAGCCGATCCACGCAGACGGGCGCGGGTTGCGTCGAAGCCGAAGCGTCTGTGGCACGGCGGGCCGCACTCGGGGCGATTTCGGCCTCGCGCGTGAACTGCCGGGCGCCAGGGACTTCGGTGAGCCTTGCGCTGCGGGAAACAGGAAGCTCGACTGCCGTCCTCATTGGCGTGCTGCCGGACGTTGGGCCCGGCGCGATGAAGAGCGGCTCGAGCGCCAAACCGGGGAGAGTCAGGAGCCCGGCCCCGATCAAGCTCAGTGTCCACGCGACGACGCTGGCGCCGCCTGCGCTTTCCGGCAACGCGAGCGGGCTGGTCTCGAGCTCCGGCGGCACCGCGCCCGGATCGACGACGCTCAGGCGTGACTCGAGATTCGGCAGCCACGCACACATGCCCGCGCCGCTGAGGGCGACACGCAGGCGATCGAGGCCGCGCTGTTCGCGCTCGTGGGCGGTGCAGATGGGCGCGACATCGTTGTCCGCGGCCGGCGCCGAGCCCATGGCGCCGATGAGACCGGGCGCTCCGGTGGAGTTGGCGACGGCCGTGCAGTTGTTCGTGCCGAGGGCTGGCATGCGGTGCAGGAGATATCCGGCGACTAATTCCCCGGAAGCGACAACCGACCCGACGGTGGCCGACATGATGTGAGCCAACCGATTGATTGGCAGGTACTTTCATGTGGATTCAGAATCGCCTCGCGCTCGCCCTCGCCCTCGGCTCCACCTCGCTCGCACAGACCTCGCCCGGCGCGCCCGTCCTGAAGCTCGACCAGGCGTGGGAGTCCGTCGGGGGGGAGGCGCGCGAGCTCGACGTCGGGGATTTCGACGGGGACGGCTATCCGGACTTGGCACAGCTCTCCGGCGACCAGGTGCAGATCATGCTCGGGACGGCATCGACGGGCGCGGTCTACTCGGGGCTCACGGCGACTGCCATGGTGGTCGTCGACGAGCCCGCCACCGGCGTCGACGCGCTGCTGGTCGCCACCGGCGACGCTCTCGTCCAGCTGGACTTCGACGGGACGTCCTGGAGCACGACGGTCCTCGCGGTGTCGGCTGCCTGGGACGACGTGCTGCTCCTGCGGCGGCGTCCGCAGGAGGGGCAGCGGGATCAGGTTGTCGGGCTCGCGAGCGACGCCACGACGGTGATGTCGCTCGTCGACTCGGGGCTGGGCTACCAGGAGCTGGCGACGCTCGTGAGCGCGCCAGAGACGGTGCTGGACTTGGAGGTGTTCGACCGCGAGGGCGATGGGACGAGCGAGCTCTGCCTGATGGACGCCGACGGCGTGCGCGTCGCGCTCGTGACGAACCCAGGGATCGGCGTCGTCTCCGAGCTGTGGACGATCGGAGACAGCTACCAGTGGCCCGGGGTCGCGGCGCGCGATGTCGCCGCCGGCTCGCAGAACATGGGCGGCAACGAGTGGATGGCGATCCTGGTTCGTGCGCCGAACGGGACCACGGAGGGCGTCTTCTTCCTGAGCGACGCCGGCCTTTCGGAGCCGAACATCCTGCCCGCCGAGTTGTACGTCGTGCAGCTCACGGCCGGCGACTGGACTGGCGACGGACCGGACGACCTCGCGCTGAGCTGGCGTGCGACGCAGGAGATCGGCATCGTGCCGAACATCGGCGTCGCCTTACCGGTGCTCGACACGGCGGCGCTCGAGGTCCACCCTATCTCCGGCACACCCTCGTCGAGCGCGTTCAACAGCCACGCCGAGCCGCTCTTTGGGGACCTGGATGTCGATGGCGACCTCGACCTCGCCGTGACCTGCCAGACGTCGGGCGAGCTGCGCGTCGTGCTGAACCAGCTCGAGAACGCGGGCGACTTCGCGCCGAGCTCGTTCGCGGACGCCAGCACGGGCTCGCCAGTCTCCCTGTCGCAGGGCCCCCTCAGGGCCTCGGTCGACATCTGCGGCCCGGCGCGTTGGCCCGTGGGGACGCCGGCGTCGGTCGAGCTCGAGGTGAGCGGCTGGTACATGCCCGCGGGCTCCGTCATCCTGCAGCAGCTGCCTACCTTCTCCATTCCGGGCATCGACCCCAATGCCGCGAGTGGCGCGCCTTTCCCGGTCACGAGCTACCCCGCGCTCGCGCCGAGCGAGTCCCTCGACAGTGGCAGCCACTTCGTCGTGGCGGACTTCTACTTCTTCCGCACGCGCTTCGTCGCTCGCAACGCCGTCGGCGTAGTCACGTTCACGACCCCGCACCAGACGTACGGGTATCACGCCCAGGGGCGGAGCGAGGTCGGCGCGGGGCTTGTGGCGCAACAGCAGCTCAGAGCGTGGGGCGGGACGAGTGCCTTCCAGGTCCTGAAGGAGGTCCCGGACGGCGCCGACGACTACGTGCTCGTCGGGGGTGGGCTCGTCATGCCCAAGCTTCCGCAGCGACCGGTGATCACGCTCGGGTCCTAGTGGTGTGATTCACTCTTGTGCGGCATTTTGGTCGGTGCGTACGCGTTCGCTGCAAGGCGCAGCGACGACGCGACTTCGCTGCAAGTCTCGGAGGAGGCGCAACGCAGCAGCGGGCGGGTACGGGCCGACCAAAA